>JAHZHK010000014.1:22115-35811 GCA_019420325.1 Coriobacteriaceae bacterium
GAGCTTGCCGAGTACATGGGTCTCGACGAGGACTCCAAGCAGGCCTTCATCGATACCGTGGCGCGTTACAACGAGCTGTGCGAGAAGGGCGCCGACGACGACTTCGGCAAGGACCCGACCTACATGATCGCGCTCACCAACCCGCCCTACTACTGCTATGCCAACACGCCCAACCGCAACGACATCATGTGCGCGTTCGCTGGCCTGTTCGTCGACGGCAACCAGCAGGTCATGGCCGCCCAGACGTTCGACAAGATTTCCGGCCTCTACGCCACGGGCAACTGTGCAGGCGGTCGATTCCCGCTGCAGTACACCGCGCCCATGAACGGCGCTTCAATCGGATTTGCACTGGCGGGTGGCTATGCCCTCGGTGATTACCTCGGCAACCTCTAGAGGATGCTGCGGAACCTGATGCGCCGC
Organism: Coriobacteriaceae bacterium; assembly: GCA_019420325.1. GTDB lineage: Bacteria > Actinomycetota > Coriobacteriia > Coriobacteriales > UMGS124 > UMGS124. Next base: position 22,536 of record JAHZHK010000014.1, read on the forward strand.
GTTGCACAGGGCCTAGAGTACGCCAGTACACGTCGGCCCTGTGCGCCTTGCGCATCAGAACCCGCTTTTTTGTGGATGCAGAACCTGGCCTGCTGCGTTCTCGGAAGGCTCGAGTACGTCCGCAAGCGTTATTTGGTTTCACAAGAAAAGGGCGGATCCTCACACTACACCGCCCTTTTCTTTGAAATAGTCCTGTTCGTTCGATAAGGAGAACACATCATGAGTGAGCAGATTTCCCGTCGCTTCTTCCTGCGCAGCGCCGCACTCGGCGTGAGCGGCATCGCCATGAGCGCAGCAGCCGCCACCGCACTTGCCGAGGAAGGCAAGGCGGCGACCGAGGGAGCGGCGGACCCCACCACTGCCGCCAACGCATCCGGCGCCGGCGATGCCGTGCGCGAGAAGGTCATCGCCGACCCCAGCTTCTTCACCGCCCCTGAGCTCATCGGTGACGACCAAATCTCCCAGACTATCGACTGCGACGTCGTCGTCGTGGGCGCCGGTCCCGCCGGCGAAGCTGCCGCCCGTGCAGCCGCCGAGGAAGGCGCCAAGGTATGCCTGCTCGAGAAGGGCGCCGGCGCCACGTTCAACGGCGGCGATGTGGGCGCGTTCGAGAGCCAGTTCACCGATCGCTTCAACTACAGCCATGACGCCGAGGGCATCGTCCACGAGCTCATGAAGGGCTCCACCTCCAAGGCCAATCAGGACCTCTACATGACCTGGCTGCGCCACTCCGGCGCCACTTTCGACTGGGTGTGCGATGCCCTGGACGGGCTGTACATCCTCGAAGCCACGGCAACCCCGACCCCCAACGGCGCCGGTGCCTGGATTCAGCCCGAGCGCTTCCCCCTGCCCAACCCCTATGAGCCTCGCGAGGCCTATTACGGCACCTGGCAGACCACCTACCGCCTGGGTGGCGCCCAGAGCTTCACCTACTGCGGCGAGGCCCTCGTGAAGGCTGCCGAGGCCACCGGCAACTGCACCACGTACTATCAGACCGCTGGCTATCAGCTCGTTCGTGGCGAGGACCAGAAGTCCGGCCGCGTCACCGCCCTCATCGCCAAAACCTACGAGGGCGAGTACCTCAAGTTCAACGCTGCCAAGGGTGTCATCCTGTGCACGGGCGACTACACCGGTGACAACGAGATGTTCCAGTACTACATGCCCTGGTACTACTACCTGCCCGTGATGTATTCCGCCACCGATCCCGACGGCAACGCCGCCAACACCGGCGACGGTGACAAGATGGCCCTGTGGGTTGGCGCCCGCATGGAGCCCGGCCCCCACGCCGGCATGGCCCACACCATGGGCGGCCCGCTCGGCTGTGCACCCATGCTCATGCTCAACCTCGACGGCGAGCGCTTCATGAACGAGGACATCCCTGGTCAGGAGATTCAGGACCAGATGATGCGCAACAACCAAGACCACTGCTGGCAATTCTTCGATTCCAAGTGGAACGAGGAGGTCGGCTTCATGGGCGCCGGACACGGCCAGGTCATCTACGAGCTCAAGGACGGTGACAACCAGCGTCTCTCCTCCAACGACGGCTTTGGCTCTCAGGCTCAGATCGACGAGGCTGTCAAGGCCGGCACCACGGTTGTGGCCGACACGCTCGAGGAGCTCATCGCCCAGACCGACATTGTCGACGCCGACGTCGCCCTGGCCGCCATCGCCCGTTACAACGAACTGGCCGCAGCCGGCGAGGACACGGACTACTACAAGGCGGCGAACTGCCTGTACGCCCTGGAGAACCCGCCCTACTATGCCTGCAAGTTCAACAACGCCGGTCCTCTCCTCGTGTCCTCTTCGGGCATCATGACCGACAAGTATGGCCGCGTCGTAGACGACAACGAGCAGGTCATCGAGGGCCTGTATGCCGCCGGCAACAACCAGGGCGGCCGCTTCTCCGCGGGCTACCCCACCACCGTTCCTGGCATCTCGCGCTCCTTTGCCCTGGTATACGGCCGTATCGAGGGCATGATCGCCGCTCATGACGGCGACGTCTCCATCATCGACAACACCGTCGTCGAGACTTACGAGATGAAGAACCAGCCCGTTGAGTGGACCGCTGAGGATGCCGCCAACCAGCCCGTCGAGGAGTCTCCCATGGGCATGCCCGGCGAGGCCCCCGCTGCAGACGTCACGACGATTGCGGACGGCACGTACGAGGGCTCGGCCAAGGGCATCGGCGGCGACGTGCCTGTGACCGTGACCGTCGAGGGCGGCAAGATTTCCGCCGTCGAGGTCGGCGAGAACTCCGAGACCCAGGGCATCGGCTCCAAGGCCATCGAGCAGCTGCCTGAGGCCATCGTGGCCGCCAACGGCACCGACGGCGTGGCCGCCGTCTCCGGCGCCACCGTCACCTCCAAGGCCATCTTCGAGGCCGTGAACGCGGCCCTGGCCAGCGCCTAGGCTCTTCGCGCGACGTTTTCCCGTCTTTACACGCAAGCGACCCCACATGTGCAAGCAGCATGCGGGGTCGCTTTTGTATGCAACGACTCTGTATGGAATTGACGATGTCCTACGCCCTCCAGCGGTTGAACATGGCGGCCAGCTCTTGGGAGCGCGGCATCGCTAGGCCGCAAGCAGGCGTTCCATGTTCGTCGAGCGCCTCCCAACCACCCCGGTGCCATTCCTCATACACGGCCTCCACAACGTCTCCCATGCTTCGGCGGCCATCGAGCAGCCCGCGTGTCAGAGCCACGCGTGCCATCTGGGCAAGCGCCGCGGCCTGCTCGTCATCTACAATCTGCTCCACCAGCCGCAGGTCGGCGCCTCCGTCGCCCACACTCACCTCATCGCGACTCGCACGAACCTTGAGACGGCGCTCCTTGCCAGAACCTCCGCCTTTGCGACTAGAACGCCCCGTGGCTCCGCTTGCTGCATCAATCGTTTCCCCTTCAGCCACCTCATCCCGCACGAAATCGCGTCGAGTCGTCGGCAGGTTCAGATGCACATGGCGTTTACCGCTTGCCGGCAAGGCAAACCCCGCGGCGCATGCAACCGGGGCGGCCCCCCTGGTACGGCAGACTTCACGCGCCCTCGCGGTGATGTCATGCGCCTCGTAGCGTTCCATCTGCAGCACCGTGTCGGCCACCTCGAAAAACTCACCCGAACTACCGGCGACGATAACGCTTGAGATACCCGCCTTCTCCCAAAGGTCGCGCACGCGCGCCACGAATGGCGTGATGGGCTCATGCTCGGGACTCACCACGGCAGCCATGAGCGCATCGCGCACCATGAAGTTCGTGGCGGAGGTGTCCTCGTCGATAAGCAACGTGCGACATCCTGCCTCAATCGCCTCGATGGCGCTGGCCGCCTGGGAGGTGGAGCCGCTTGCGTCAAGCGTGCTGAAGCAGGTCGTGTCGCAACCGTTGGGCAGGTTATCAATGAACAGGGAGATGTCCACCTCGTGGACTGCACGGCGGTCCTCGGCACGCAGCTTCACAGCCGTGGCATCGCACGCCACATACTCGCGCCCGTCACCTGCCACATGGTCGTACACCCCTTCTTGCAGGGCCTGTAGCAGCGTCGACTTGCCATGGTATCCGCCGCCCACGATAAGCGTCACGCCGCGTCGGATGCCCATGCCTCGCGTGGGACCATGATGAGGGAAATTGAGCACGACTTCCTGCTCATGCGGTGCCTCGAACGGCAGGGCACCACGCATGGGTTTTGAAGATGACCCGCTTTCGCGTGGCAGGATGCTGCCGTCCGCGACAAAAGCTACCAGCCCCAGGCGCTCAAGCTCGCCGCGCATGAAATGTTGGTCGTCTGCAAGGTCGCACGCGGCTTGAGCGAGCTTGAGCCCGCCTGCGTCACACACGAGCGCCTCATCGACCATGCGCGGAACAAAGTCGAACAGAATACGCTTGAGAGCGGAAGCGTCCACCGACCTGCCGTGAGCGGGGAACCCAACCTTGAAACAGAGTTCGAACCCTTCCTCCCCCAGCATGCAGGCACTGCGCTCCAATACCTCGGGTCCGGGGCGGCTCGTGTACAGCGCACCACTCTTGCCCGACCCCGACACCTTGAACGAGTACCGCGCCGCCGCGCGACCAAAGCGCCTGACGAGGAAATCGGAGAACGCCCGAGCGCGCCAGGGAGTGTCGTACAGACCAGCGGGCCACCCGGCACTGTCGTGGGTGAGGTACACCGACACGTCGGAAGGTGCCGCAAACGGGTCGCCCTGGACATGGTTGACGCACAGCTCATAGGCCTCAAAGCGATAGCACCCTCGAAGCCCCTTGTAGGCCGGATAACCCCTGCGGTCGATATCTTCAAGCTGATAGCGCAGGTCACGCGCGTCCTTCACGTTGAAACCCTCCCTTGTCGCACCCAAGGTGCAAGAAAAACGAAACCGCCCCGCCGAGGCCTCGCTCAGCAGGGCGGCAGCACCGACGCGCGGCGGCACGCCGCATGTATGGCAACGCCAGTGAAAGATGAGCTACCTCGCCAGCTTGCCAGCCTTCCAGGCTTCGGTATCCTCCACGCGAATCACCGAGCACACTTCCTGTACGCCCTCGACCTCGCGCACCTTGGCAAGCGCCGTCTGAACGGCGCGCTCTTGCGCGGGCTGGGTCAGCAGCACGAGAGAAGCGGCGGCGCTCTCATCGTGCGAAGGTTGGCTCACCAAGGCGATGGAGACGCCTTCATCGCCAAAGACGCTGGCAACGGGGCCCAGGATACCAGGCCTGTCCTCAAGCGCGAGGCGCACATAGTAGCGGGCCGTAAGGTCGAGCGGGTTGCAAACGGGCAGCACGCGGTCGAACGGCTTTGCCTCCGCAAGGGGCTTGCTGCCGTGGGCAAGAGGCGTGGCCAAGGCCAGAACGTCTCCCATAACGGCGCTTGCCGTGGGGAAGTCGCCGGCGCCGGGGCCAAAGTACATCGTCTCGCCCACTGCGTCGCCCACAACGTAGACAGCGTTGAAAACGCCATCGACGCTTGCGAGCTGGTGGCCCACAGGCAGCATCGCAGGATGCACGCGCACATCGACACCCGAAGCGGTGCTGCGCGCCACAGCCAGGAGCTTCACACGGTAGCCCCACTCCCGGGCACAGGCAACATCGACAGGCGAGACGCCACGGATGCCTTCGATGAGCGACACGTCGTCCATCGTGACGCGCGTGTTAAAACCGATGGTTGCCAGGATGGCAATCTTTGCGGCGGCGTCGAAGCCGTCGACATCGGCCGTGGGGTCCGCCTCGGCATAACCCAGGCGTTGGGCATCCGCCAGAACCTCGTCAAACGACAAACCCTCGCGCTCGATGCGCGTAAGCATGTAGTTCGTCGTACCGTTCACGATACCGGCAATAGTGAGGACTTCGTTGCCAGCAAGCGCATGCTCAAGCGTCTCGACAATGGGAATGCCACCAGCCACTGCAGCCTCGCAGCGCAGCTGAACGCCCGACTCGTGGGCCATACCCGCAAGCTCGCCCATGCAATGCGAGAGCATCGACTTGTTGGCGCTAACCACATGCTTGCCTGCCGTAAACGCAGCCTCGAAAATCTCACGGGCAGGGTGGTCACCGCCGATGAGCTCCACCACGATATCAACCTCGGGGTCGGACACAGCCTCGCGCCAGTCCGTCGTAAAGACGCCCTCAGGAAGTCCCAGCTCCTCGGCATGGCGCGCGCTGCGAGCGCAGGCCCGCTTCAAGCGCAGGTCGACCCCATACGAGGCAAGGTAGTCGTCATGATGGCGTTGGAGCAGCCTCACGAGACCGCCGCCGACAGTGCCCAGACCGATAACCGCAATGTTCACCACGCCCATGTGAATGCCTCCTTGGTGAGCTCAAAAAAGAAAAAGGCCCGACAACGCCGTGCCGGGCCTGGCTTGCTGGGTAGATAGTACTACTGCGCGGCTTCCTCACCACGCTGCTCCATGCTCACCGGCGCACTTACACCGATGAGAGACAGCGTCTGGGCAAGCACGCGCCTTGCGGCGTCGCAGGCAGCCAGACGCGCGCGCGTAAGCTCGGCGTCGTCAGTCAGCACGTGGCAGTTGGTATAGAAGCCATGGAAGGCTGCCGCAGTGCCCGTGGCATAGTGCGTAAGCCTGAAGGGCGCCAGGTCCTTAGCACAGCCGGCAACCGTCTCGCCGAAGTGGGCGAGGTGACGGGCAAGGGCAAGCTCGGCCGGGTCGGTGAGAAGTGCCAGGTTCGGGTCGTCGCCGATGAGGGCATGCGCCGTCGCGTCGAGATCGGACGTATCGGCAATACCGGCCTGCTCAGCAGCCTTGCGCAGGATGGAGCAGATGCGGGCGTGCGCATACTGCACGTAAAACACAGGGTTGTCGGAGCTCTGACGCGTGACAACGTCGATGTCGAAGTCGACTTCCTGGTCGCTCGAACGCGACAGCAGCGTGAAACGCGTAGCGTCCCTACCCACCATCTCGAGCAGCTCCTCGAACGTAATCATAGTGCCCTTGCGCTTGCTCATACGCACGGGCTTGCCGGCACGCAGCAGGTTCACGAGCTGGCCAAGCGGCACGTCGAGCTGGCCCTTGTGACCCATAGCCTCCACAGCGGCCTGCATACGGGGGATATAGCCATGGTGGTCGGCACCCCAAATGTCGATGAGACGGTCAAAACCGCGGTCGAACTTGTTGGAGTGATAGGCGATGTCCGAGGCGAAATAGGTGTGCGAGCCATCGGACTTCATAAGGACGCGGTCCTTGTCGTCGCCATAATCGGTCGTGCGGAACCAAAGGGCGCCCTCGGCCTCATACAGCTTGTCGGCCGCGCGAAGCTTGTCAAAGGCACGTGTGACGGCCGTCTTGCCCTGCGCATCGGGGGTGTGGAGCGTACGCTCGGAGAACCAGACGTCGAAGTCGCAGCCACACTGGGCAAGTACATCCTTGATGTTTGCAAGCATGGCCTGGTAACCACGCTCGCGGAAGTCGTGCAGGCGCTCCTCGACCGGCATGTCAAGAGGCGCGGTGCCGTCCTGGTCGTAGAAGACGCGGGCGATATCCCAAATATACGAACCGCCGTATGCGTCACCGCCAAGCTCACCGGCGAAGTCATCGGTCAGGGGGTGGGTGTCAAGCGTGCCGTCGGCATCATCGAGCGCGGCGACGCGGTCGGCCTCGAGGGTCTCGAGAGCCTCGTCGACAGTCTTGCCACCAGCAACAAGCTCGACAATCTGACGATAGCGCTTCTCGATAGAGCGGGCGAACGTGTTCATCTGGTTGCCGGCGTCGTTGATATAAAACTCACGCGTGACATCCCAGCCGCAGAACTCGAGAGTACGGCACATGGAGTCGCCCAAAGCCGCCCAGCGTCCATGACCCACATGCATGGGGCCCACAGGGTTGGCACTGACGAACTCGACGTCGACCTTCTTGCCCTGGCCGTCGTTGCAGCGGCCGAAGTCGGCACCCTCGCGGATGACCTGGCCAAAGACGCCGCAGATGGCCTCAGGGGCAAGGCTGAAGTTCAGAAAGCCCGGACCCGCTGCCTCAACGGACACGACAGCCTCATCGGCAGGCATGTGAGCGATGATGGCGGCGGCGATGTCGCGGGGAGCGCGGTGCGCGGCCTTGGAGCTGCGCATAGCAACAGTGGAGGTCCAGTCACCCTTCTGGGCGTCATTAGTCCTCTCGATGCCGAAGTCGCTCACCTCGAACTCGGACAGCTCGCCTGCGGCCTGAGCCTGGGCGATGGCGCACGAGACGAGACCGGCAATACGTGCCCTCATTCCGCGATCGTCATAGGAGTTTGAGGCAACAGCGGTAGATTCCTGATTCATGAACATGCCTTTCATTGTGCTTTAACGCCAGGTGAGGTCGTTCTGGGTGGAACGCGCCTGGGCAATCATGGATTGACGCAGTTCGGAGAGACCGGCTTCGATGCCCACGGGATACACCTGCGGGTTGAGCAGTCGCTTGCTTGCCGGCTTGAGGGTCGCAAGGTTTGCCGCAGCGCGGGAACGGGCGCAGGACAGGTCCTCGGGCTGCGCCACGCGTTGACCGTCTTGCGTGAAGCGATGCAGCATGGACTCGCAGCGCAGGCCGTCAAGCAAGCGCGTGAGCAGTGGGTCGTTTACGTCGACGATCGTGGCGGGCACACCGTGCGGGTAGTCGACGGTACAGATCATATCGGCCACGGGTGCACCTGACTCGTCGAAGTACCGACGCAGATCCTGCACGCCGGGAATGGTGCGCTTGTATACCTGCTCGGACACCTTAAGCACAGGAATCCAGTCCTGGCCAGACATCCTTTTGGCGGAGAGCTTGTACACGCCCGACAGCGCCGGCTGGTCAAAGCAGGTCACAAGCTTCGTGCCGATGCCGAAGCCGTCGACGCGGGCTCCCTGCAGCAACAGCGACTCGACAAGATGCTCGTCGAGGTCGTTCGAGACGATAACCTTGACATAGGGCAGGCCGGCCTCGTCAAGACGGGCGCGGGCGCGCTGCGACAGGGCACACAGGTCACCGGAATCGATACGAACGCCAGCCAGACGCTCGCCGCGGCCTTCCATCTCGTGGGCAACGATAATGGCGTTTTCAACACCGCGCATGACGTCGTAGGTGTCAATGAGCAGGGTGCAGTTCTTGGGGCTCGCCTCAGCATAGGCACGAAACGCCGAGAGCTCGTCGGGAAACGCCATGACCCAGGCATGGGCATGGGTGCCGGAGGCCGGGATGGAGTAGCGCTTCGCGGCCAGCACGTTAGACGTCGAGGCGCATCCGCCCACATAGGCAGCGCGCGCCGCCGAAAGGGCACCGTCGGGACCCTGGGCACGGCGCAGGCCAAACTCCGCCACGGGGCGGCCCTGGGCCGCCTGGCATACACGCGCGGCCTTCGTTGCAACAAGCGTCTCGAAGTTCACGAGGTTGAGCAACGGCGACTCAAGCAGCTGACAGTCGATGATGGGACCACAGACGCGAACCACAGGCTCACGAGGAAAAGCCAGATCGCCGTCGCGCAAGGCGTCGATCGTGACACGAGGGCGCCACTGCGAGAGCCACTCGAGAAACTCCGGCGAGAACATGGGGCCGCCGCCCGGGGCCTGGAGGTTGCCGAGATAGGCAATGTCGGCCTGTGAGTAGCGGAAGTTCTCGACAAGCGACGCCAACTGACCCGTTCCGCAGACGAGCGTGAAACCGCCCTCGTAAGGATTCTCCCTAAAGAACGAGGTAAAGCATGCTTCCATGTCGGCCAGGCCGCTTCTCCAATAGCCCTCCGCCATAGTCAGCTCATACAGGTCGGTCAGCAGGCCGATCCCGTTCTCGCCGTCAGGCTCAAAGCTCGACGCGCGCAATGCCGCATCGAGGGCAGTCTGCCCCATGTGCAATCTCCCATCACCGTCGCCACCAAAGTCCGCAGACTTCGTTGACGTTATTTGCCCATGTTGAACATTACGAGGTAAATCACAAGAAGGACGAACATGGCGAGAATGACGCCGATGACGATCTTCTGCTTGGCAGGCATCGGCTCGAGATCGTCCAGACCATAGTCGGGATTCTCCCGGGCGCGCCGGCGCTCCTCCTTGCGGCGCTCCTTCTCAGCGTAGTACTCCGCGTCTTCCTTCGCGTACTTCTGAGCCTTGCGCAGGTTCTCGAGCTCGGCACGTGCGGCTCGCTCGCGCTGGGCCTCGTCGGCGGCGCGCTTCGCCTCGCGCAGGGCTTCAAGCTCGGCACGCTCTTCGTCGCTCAGGGGGGTGTCGTTGTCGCTCATTGGATTTCCTTCCTCAATGTTGACGGCCCATTATAACCGCCAACCCCACACATCAGGCCAGCATATCCCAGTACACAAGGTTTAGCATCATCATAAACCCCGCAAGCGCAACGAGCACGGCCACGACGTTCTGGCCACGCGTCCACGTGGAGCCGCGCCAGCGCGTCACGAGCATCCACACGATGATCGCCGCGGCCAAGACGCAGTACACCCTCTCGCCAACGAGCAGTGCTCCGAGCGCAGCAGGCGCAATGCCAACCGACAGGCTGTATATTCCCCAAACCGCGGCCAAAAGGGAAACAACCGTGGCAAAAGCGAGAAGAAGCGGGGCAATTTGTATGCGAGGGCGGCGGTGCCTCCGCAAGCCGGCAAAACAGCTCAGAACTCCCCTCAGCACATATCCAAGGCAGAAGACGCCTCCAAGCGCGGCGAGAAGAAGCAAGGTGAACTCAACGTTAAGCGTGTAATCGGGCACCAGGTAGTAGTCCTCGTCAGCGCGGGAGAACTCGCTGCCACGCGCAAGGCTCACATGGAAGCGATATACATCCTGGTCAACCGCCGTATCCACTGAGTACACGCCAGCGCCGAGGTTGGTCGCGGTCAGGCTGTCGAGCATAAGAACGCCCTGGGCGTTCACCGACACCACGACGCGGTCAAGCGCAGTGAGGAGCTTGGCCGGGCCCAAGGCAGCGTTGCCGGCGCTTTGGTAGGTTCCCACCCACACATAGTTATCCGGGGAGTCCGCTGCGCCCACCGAGATGTCCGTGCGGCCGAAAAGCACGCGCGGTATGCCTTGGGTGAGGTCGAATCGACCGGACTGGTTCGTCATAACGGCAACAACAAGGCCGCTGTCGGGATCCATATACAGCGAGCTAGTAAAACCTGATGCTGTTGTACCTGACTCGCCCAACACACCCGCCGTAAAAGGAAAGCTGAACATGCCGTGCGCGATGCGGGCCACACCGAGGCTCGGATAGGTGCGCGTCACCGAGAAGAATGTCTGCACCGTCTGAGGATTGCTGAAAAGCGCACGGTCGCCCTGGCCCATGAGCGCCTGGCCGAGCACGAGCAGATCATCAACGGAGCCATAGCAGGTAAAGGCCGAGGAGGTCGTGGCGCGCGGAGAGGAAACGCTCGTAGGCCCCACCGCGCCTTTTGCCAAGCGATAACCCGATTCGCCATAAAGGTCGTCAGCCGCAGCCCTGCTTGCATCGCCGCCCACCATGAGTCTCGTGCTCGTCATTCCCAACACATCGAAAATATGCGTCTGGACGTACTCGACGAAGTCAACTTTGCTCACCTGTTGTACGACAACGGCCGCAAGAAGCGCGTCATAGGGGGTGTATCCCACGATAGAGCCAGGCTCAAACCCCGCCTCTACCTCGAAGAGCGAAAGCGCAACCGTGGCGTCGGTCAAGCCGTCGACAAGCGAGGAGGCATTGCCCACCATGGCAACGTCTAAGCCGCTGACATGGTTCATGAGGTCGAGCAAGTCCAGGGACTCGTAACCTTCGGGCAGGTCCAGCCCCTCAGGCAGATAGGCGCTGAGGTTTGTGTTGAGGTTGAGCTGTCCCGCCTCAACCAACTGCATGACAGCAGCCCACACAAGCAGGTCACTTGTGCGGCCCCATTCGAAGGCCGTGCGCTCTCCGACCTCAGCGGAATCCGGGCCTGCCTCGTATCCATAGTTGTTTCTCAGCTGCACGGCTCCATCGGCTGAAACGGCTACCGCCACTCCGCTGGTCTGGTCGGTACCTGCAATGAAGGTGTCAATGAGCGACTCTTTGCTTGACGCAGCGGGCGTGGGAGCAGGTTGATCGGCAAAGGCGCACGGCACCCAGGCAATGAGAGTCGCGGCGATGGCAAGAACAGCCCAAAGGGACATCAACCTGGCAGCATGGGCAACGCGATGTCGACTCATGCCTGGCCGCCGGACACGACACCCGAGCCGTCAAAAACAGGGATGAAGCTCTCCCCCACCGTACCGCCCTGTTGCCACCAGAGGTTTTCAAACCCAAGCATATCGGAGAAGTCCAGGGCTGCCTCGTAGTCTTCTTGAGGAAGCGGCACAGAGAGCTCCGTATGGCTCCCGAGTACCTCGGCAGAGGCGACGGGAGTGTATTGGTTCATGATCGAGATGTCGATGTCGTTGCCAAAGCGCACCCACAGCATCTGCAGGACACGGAACGTATCGTCGAGATGGCCCGGCAGTACGAGATGGCGCACGATGACGCCGTGCTGCATGATGCCGTCATCGTCCACCCGCCTGCCGCCCGCACGCCGCACCTGCTCGACCATGACCCCAATAGCTTCGAGTGCGACCTCGGGATAATCCCGTGCGCGGCTCAACTCCCAGGCAAGGTCCGGAGATGCGTACTTGAAGTCGGGCAACCACACGTGCACATCATCATTGAGCGCATGCAACACACAGGGACGCTCATACGAGGACGTGTTGTACACCACAGGAAGGTCCAGGCCGTCCCGGCGGGCAATCTCAAGCGCGCGATGGATATGCGGCGCGTAGTGCGTCGGCGTCACAAGGTTGATGTTGTGCGCACCCTGGGCCTGCAGTCCCAGCATTGCCTGGGCAAGCTCCTCGACGGTGACTTTTTTGCCCCATCCCGCCGAAGAGATGTCACGGTTTTGGCAGAAGATGCACTTGAGCGGGCAGTGAGAGAAGAACACGGCGCCCGAACCCCGCTCTCCCGAAATCGGCGGTTCCTCCCAAAAATGAAGGGCTGCACGCGCGACGCGCAGCTTGTCATCAGCCCCGCACACACCCGTTTTACCAGAATTCCTATTGGCCCCACACTGTCTGGGACACAGTTCGCAGGCATCCAGGCACGACGGGTCGCTCAGCAGGGAAACGGCCTGCCCCATGCTCTACGCCTCCCCGGCTTCCATCCGCGATACCATGACGGCGTTGGCTGCGCGCTCCTGCGAATCGTCGAGCTTGGCAAGGTCGCAGGACACTCCTTGACGCTCGAGCGCACGGGCAAGCAACCAGTCGGCAAGCTCAGGGTTCTTGGGCAAAAGGGGCCCATGAATGTAAGTACCGACGACGTTTTTCCAACGGCAGCCCTCGTAGCCGGAGGCGCCGTCATTGCCATGGCCGTGAACGACGCGGCCGAGGGGCTTAACCCCGTCGGCAAGATGGGTCCTTCCGCCATGGTTCTCATAACCCACCACAGGCATGTCGAAAAGCTCAGTTTGAATCATGATGTTGCCAATAAGACGAGGGGTTCCCCGGTCCGTGTACATGTCGACAAGCGACAGGCCCTTGATGGTTTCCTCGCCCATGACGTAGCTGTGCCCCAGGAGCTGATAGCCGCCACACACAGCAAGCAGCACGCCGCCATCATTGACATACGAGCGCAGCTCGGTACCCACGGCAAGCAACTCGTTGCAGACAATGCGCTGCTCACGGTCGCTACCGCCTCCGATAAACGCAATGTCGATGTCTGAAAAGTCGGGGCGATGGCCGAAATGAACGGGAACGACCTCGCATTCGATGCCTCGCCATTCGCAGCGCCTCTGCAGCGTGATGATGTTGCCGCCGTCACCGTAGAGGTTGAGCAGCTCAGGGAAGAGGTTGG
>JAHZHK010000014.1:35821-38424 GCA_019420325.1 Coriobacteriaceae bacterium
TCTCAACTTGCGGCTCACTGCACATCCCCTAACTTCTCAAGGTCGGCTTTCACAGGCCAAAGGGCCGAGTAGTTCGTAAGCGCCCAGGCGTTCCAATCACTGGGAAGCTCTTGGGTCTTTGACAGAAATTCAGCGACGTCGCCTGCGATCTGCGCATCGATGCCAGCGTACTTCAATCGCACCTGCATGTCGTTTGCACGTAAGCCTCCGACATAGACGACCTTGTCTTTCAGATCGCCCAGGCGCTCGAAGTCGACGTCCCACAACCAAGAGACATCAGTGCCGTCGTTGGCATTGTCATTGATGACAATGTAGATTGCCTTGGGAGCAGGATCAGACATGAGCAGGCCCAGGTTCTGGTTGAATCCCGTGGGGTTCTTTGCCAGATTGAGCGTCACATGCCTGCCCTTCACCGAGAAGCGCTGCAGGCGGCCGTTCTTGGGGTCGTACGCGTCAACCGTCTTCTGGAATTGCTCGAGGTCCACGCCGGCACCCAGTGCCGCAACGAAAGCGCCAAGGAGGTTGTACACCATGTACACGCCGCCCCACGGCGCGTGGATGCGACCCATGCAGGACCCATCGCGAGTCACAACGTCAAACGAGACACCGTCAATACCCACGCGGACGTTGCGCGCAGCATAGTCAAGCTCGCCGCGCTCAAATCCGCATGAGGGACAGGAGAAATCTCCCAGCTGGCCGTAGTGGTGATAGGTGTACGTGAGAGGAGCTCCACACTCTTGGCAAAACGCTCCCCCTCGCACACGTTCCTGCGGCAGGTACAAATCCTCGCCGATACCAAACGACAGGACCTTGCCGCCAGCCTTCTTGATCTTTACCGCAATGCCCGCGCATAGAGGATCGTCGGCGTCATACAGAAGGGTCGTCGAAGGAGAGGCGGACAAGGCCTGCACAATGACGTCCTGAACATGGTCAATTTCGCCGCATCGGTCGAGCTGGTCACGGAACAGGTTGAGAAGCAGCAGCGTCTGGGGCTTCACATGGGGCACGATATGAATCGTCGAAAGCTCGTCGTTCTCGAATACGCCCCACTCAACGGGCGTCGAGGGCAAAAGCGCCGTCGTAACGCCCGTCGCCATGTTTGCCCCCGCCCAGTTACAGGCGACTCGCTGGCCGCTGTCCTGCACCGCATGGGCAAGCAAGTTGGTTGTCGTCGTCTTGCCGTTTGTACCACACACGACGATGTTGCCCTTGGAAGGGCGCGACCCGAGCTCGTCGAGCACATGCGAATCTACCGAAAGCGCAATGCGCCCGGGGAGCGTCGAGGCATTGCGGTGGAAGACGTTCTTTAACGTCCAGGCACCCAACCTGCCCGAACCAACCGCGATTGAGCGGCGAAAACTCATTCTGCCAACCTTTCCTGCATGTCGTTATGGCAACGACGGCTATGCCTCGCTCTTGTCCTTGCGCCTGCCGCCCTCGATCTCGGCACGCGTGAGCACATTGGTCACACGGACGTTCACCGCGGTAACCTTAAGGCCCGTCATAGTTTCAATAGCACCGGCGACCTTGTCATGCAGTTCCTGGAACACACGCGGTGCCGACTTACCGTACTCGAGAATGACCGCGATGTTGACCGTGCAGGCGTCGTCCCCCGACATCTCGACGGAAACGCCCTTGGTCGTATCGGAGCCACGAAGTCCAGGAAGGGAGTTAATCAGGTTGCCCTTCAGCTGCAGCACGCCGTCAACCTCGCGAGCAGTCATGGCGACAATCTTCTCAACCACGCCACCGTCGATGGAAAGCGTGCTCTCGTCGTTGATGTTGACCTCGGTGCATGCCTGCTCAATCGTGTCGCAGGCCGGGGCGTCGCCTTCGGCGGGGTCCTGAATCAGCCCATCGTCAGCCTCGGACTGTTCAAGAGCAGCCTCGTCTTCGTCCTCGACTTCAACTTCCGCATGAATCTCGGCGATATCCTCGTCGCTTGCAGCCTGCTGCTCGTCATCGAGCTCAACAACCTCAACGGGTACGTCTTCAATCTCGCAGGACTTCTTGTTCCTATGCATGGTCTCAGCCTTTCTAGTCTTGAGAGGACAAATCCTCGAGCAGAGCCTTTGCCTTCGAGGCGGGGCGCTTCACAGAGCTGGCCTTGGGCAGGACAAAATGAACGTTCACGTTGCGCACCTGGCTGTCGCAAAATGCCTCGACGCTCTTCTTCACACACGTCTGAATCTGTGCGGCAGCCGAGCTCATCCTGGGCTCGGAAAGCACGCTCACGTCGACCTTGAAGTCGACAAACGACGTGTCGCCCTTGCGCACGACCTTAGGAACGATCTTGAGCACCTGTATGCCCTCAAGGTTCTTGAGAGAATACGCGGCAACAGAGCGCAGCGCGGTGTATTCAATGGCAATGCGGCCATCCGGGCCCACGGCAAGCACGCCTGCCTGATGACGAAGCGAGTACACATAGACGGCAGAGAACAACAGGATGCCCAATGCCTGCACGATGCCGAGCGCGAAAAGCAAGCCCTTGACGACACTGGCAAGCTCAGAGCTGCAAACAAGCAAGAAAAAACCTACAAGCACGAGCACGGAGCAAATCAGGAACACCGACGTGACGGTCTTTTTCCATCTCTTCATAAGGA
>JAHZHK010000014.1:38434-38982 GCA_019420325.1 Coriobacteriaceae bacterium
ACGAGACGTCAGAGGCTATATTAAGCGAAAAGGCCCCAGGCAAATGCCCGGGGCCTTCAAGATTCACCATGCTTGCGTGTGGAGGCTTACTCTTCCTCGAGAGCCGCGGCGATCTCGTCGGTCATCTCCATGGTGTGGTAGACGTTCTGAACGTCGTCGAGCTCCTCAAGACGGTCGATGAGGCGCTGGACCTTCTTGGCGTCAGACACGGAGACAGCGGTCGGGGTGGTAGGAACCATGGTAAGCTCGCTGCCCTTGACCTCGATGCCCTGGGCCTCAAGAGCCTTGTGGACATCCTGCATCTTGTCGTAAGCGGTCCAAACGATCCACTCGTCACCGTTGTCGTCGTAGTCCTCGCCCTCGGCCTCGGCGACGGCCATCATGAACTCGTCCTCATCGACGGCGTTCTCGCGATCGGCAACCTTCTTGTCGTCGGAGTGAATGACCTTCTCGACGGCGATGGAGCCCTTGCGCTCGAACTGGAAGGCAACCGAACCAGTGGTGCCCAGGGAGCCGCCAGCATGGCTGAAGGCAGAACGGACATCGGC
>JAHZHK010000140.1 GCA_019420325.1 Coriobacteriaceae bacterium
GAAGGGCGCGGCGCGCAGCAGGGGCTCTCTATGTCCTGCTCATATCGTCTGTATCTGGCTAATCAGGAAGCTTGTATTGGCAAAGCGCTTGGTATGGCCCGTCGTTTTTGCTGGCATGTAGCTGGGGAAACCTTGATCGAGTACGGTTGGACCAACCGAACGCACTCGATCACTGCGCGGTTATTATGGCGAAAGGACGAGGGAGCGAAAGGGTGCCCGTCGATTATGTCCAAAGGAAAACGATGCGATGGGGGTGCCAGCCGCTGCGTTTACAAGGTTGCGTGCGAGCCTCGTAGGTCGTAGGTGTCGATTGCTTTCTTGAACGCCTTGTAATGCTTGACGTTGTGCGCGTCGCTGGCGATGTAGCTGTAGCGCATGTCTTCAAACAGCTTGATGGCTGTCTTTTTGATCTTGCCGCCGCCGAAGGAGAGCGCGCGCCCGCCATTGAGGAAGTCAGCCGAGGCTTGGAGCTTGCAGCCGTTGCGCATGAGGTCCGTCGCCAGGCCAGGGTTCTTCTGAATCGCCTTGTAGCGCTCCGGGTGGGCGATGATGATGCGGTAGCCCTTGCCCTGCAACTCATAGATGATGCGATTGTATTCGCGGAAGTCGATTTCGTTGGCCTCGTCTTCAAGCTCGAGCAGAAATTCGTCACTGCCGTCGAAGTGCAGCCTGTCGGCCCATTCGAGTCCGAGACGCTTGAGCTTTGCGATGTTGACCTCAAAGCCCATTTGCAAAGGAAAACCGTTTGCTTTGCTCCTGAGCAGGTGGAATGCGTCCCACATTTTGTCGAAGTCGAAGTACGGCGAGCGGCAATGCGGTGTGCACACAATAGAAGTGATGCCCGCATCCTTGGCGGCCTGCAGCATCTGCAGACTCTCTTCAAGGGTGCGGGCACCGTCGTCTACTCCCGGTAGAATGTGGCAATGGATGTCGCGCATCTGGCCAGACTCCGTTCGCTAGTTCTTAAAACGGGTTCCGGTGGAGCGGGAAGACGTGTTGGAGCGGGGCGTCGCAGGACGTGCAGCGTAGGCGGAATTGTCCTGACGTGCCGTTGGTTCGCTTGTGCCGTAATACTTGCCGTAGCTGGAGCCGTAATAGGCACCACCCTGATGAGAGCAGAAGTTCATGCACGTGCCGATGAGGTTGGCGTCTGCCTTACGAAGCTGCTCGCAGGCGTATTCAATCTCTTCACGACGGGCGAAGTTTTCGCGAACAACGAGAATCGTTGCATCGGCATGACTTGCCACGACAGCGGCGTCGATAAAAGCGTTGACAGGCGGAGTGTCGATGACGATGTAATCGAAGGCGCTCTCCATCTGCGTCAGGAACGACTGAAAGCGCTTCGAGGCAAAGATGTCGGCCGGGTTGGGTATGCTCGGCTCGATGTCGACGATATTGAGACCCTGAACAGAGGTCGGCGTAAGAACCTCTTCCATCGGTGTCTGTTTGGAAAGCAGAGAGAAGAGGCCTGCCTTGGGATGCAGGTTGTAGCGAGTGGCAATCGAGCGATTGCGCGTGTCACAATCGATGATGAGGGTGCGCTTGCCGCTCGCGGCCATGGCCTGCGCCAAATGACACGAGATGGAAGACTTTCCCTCGTCAGGAATAGAAGAGGTAATCACGACAGTCTTAATGGGACTGTCCATGCTCGCAAAGCGGATGTTTGCCAGCAGAGTGGTCGCAGCATTTTGAGCCGTCGCAATGTCGTGGGCGTAATAGCCGCTCTTTTTCTTTGCCATTGGTCTAGCCTTTCTTTACTGCAGGGAACTGACCGATTACAGGAATGCCCAGAAGCTTCTCGACCTCATCGGAGTTAGAGACGCGCGTGTTGAGCATGTCTTTAAGCACGACGATGGCAATAGCGAGGAAAAGGCCGGCGAGGAAAGCGACGGCAACATACATGGGACGATTGGGACCGCTTGGCTTGGTGGGGGCAGATGCCTCGTCGACGACGTTGACACTGCGTACGTCCATGACCTGCTGGGCAACGGTGGAGACTTCGGAGGCAATGGCGTTGGCGGCGGCGGCAGCTTGCTGGGGGTCTTTGCCCGTCACAGTGAGAGTGATGACACGCGTGGTGGTCTGGCTGTTGACGGAGATTTTGAAGGCGTTGAGGTTCTCAAGTCCGAGGTCCTCAGCGGCACCATTCATAACGCGGTCAGACTTGATGAGGGCGGCGATGTCGTTGCTTACAAGCTGGCTAGCGTTGAGCGTGGAGCCGAGACTCGAGCTGTTGTCGTTCGCATTCTCGGCAAGAACGTAAAGGCTTGTTGTGGCTGTGTAGGTGTTCGACATCATCGTGTAGCAAACGCCTGCAGCGGCTATCGCGCACACGATGGGAAGCGCAATCACCAAGAAGAGGTGGCGCTTGAGAAGTTGGAGAAGCTCAAGTAGTGTCATGTTCCTGCCTGCCTATGCGTTTTCGCTTGCTGTGTCATGTGTTACGCGCACCGATCAATTAAGTATAAATCGTTATGTTCACAACATGTCTGCCATATGAATACTATCGAGAATGAACATATGCTGAATTTGACATCTACCAGGTAACTTTTTACATACTCCTGCTTGAGTGACAGGTGAGGTAGATGAGCTGGCGATCATGGGCGAGATCTTTCACGAAGTCGAGTGCCTCGCCAAGATGGCGGTCGTCGAGGTTGACGAAGGGGTCGTCGAGGATGATGAAGGGTTGGGCCCCCTCAAAGAGGGCGTCGCCCAACGCCATGCGCATGCAGAAGGCGATGACGTCGGAGTAGCCCTGGCTGAGCTCCCCGATCTCGTGCGTGCGGCCCTGTTGGCGAATGACGGCGCCCGTCGTCTCGTCCACGGCCACGCCCGAGGCGGCGATACCGCTGAATCGCTCAATGTAGGAAGCGAAGCTCTTCTCCACGGCTTCGCTGTCTGCCTGGGTGACGGGGCCGTAGGGCGGAGGTCCGTAGGTTGCCACGAGCTCGCGGAGCTGGGCGCGCACGGCGTCGAGCTTAGCCTGGACTACGGGATAGCGTGCAGCTGCGCCGGCGAGATTTTCAGCAAATGCGCGGCTTACCTTCTCGACGGGCCAGCCGTGTCGCGCGCACACCTGCTCGAGGTTGTGCTGTGCCTCCTCCTTGCAGGCCGCGCTGGTTCCCTGACCTGAATCTGCGGCGGCGAGCATGCGCTGCGCTTCTTGATAGGCGCTGACGGTGCCTGCGAGGTTCGAAAGCAGGGCGCTTGCGTTTGCGGGGCTTGCGTTGTCGTAGTACGGCGAGAGGAACTGCACCAGCTCGCCTTCGAGTTCGCGGGCGCGCGCTGCCCTCTCGGCCGCCTGGGAGGCGGCCGTGTCGCGGGCGGCCGTGAGGCGCTCGTAGGTCTTCATGTTTGTCTGGAGGGTCATGAGGCCCTGCTGTGGGTCGTCTCCGGAGATGTCGTACCGTGCAAGGAGCTCGTCGAGCTCGCTGCGCAGGGGAGCGGCCTCTTCCTCAAGCTCCTCGGCTCGCTTGTGACCGCGCTCGGCGCGTTCGGTGAGTCTCACAAGCTCCGTCTTGAGGCGCTCGATGGTGTCGACAGCCGTGGCGGGCTCAACCTCGCGTGCATAGGTCGACGTGAACGCCTTCGCCTGCACCTCAAGACCCTGAGCTTTGAGCTCTGCCTCAGTTGCCGCCTCATCGGTGCGCCGGGAAGCGCCCGACTTGCCGGCAACGACGAGGAGCAGGGCGATGATGAGGGCGCAGGTACCCGCGATGGCCACGACGATGCCGGGAACGGGCAGGTAGAGCGCCACGGCTATGACGAGGCCGACAGCAAGCAGCGCCGCGCCCGCTCCGGCGAGCACCTTGGCGACGACCGAGCTCGCCCCTTCGGCGGCCCTGAGTTGCGCCGTGTCGAGGCCGCGCGTCGCCTGGGCGCTGGCGAGCAGGCCCCGGCAGCGCCGGATGTCGTCGTCGCTGGGAACGCCCGCCTTGAAGTAGCCCTGCAGCATGGCAAGGCGCTGCGCGTCTTGGTCGCTGAGCTGTTGGCTTTGCAGGGCTCCGCGAATCTCGTTGAGTCGGGAGATGAGCTCCTGGCAGCGCGCGACCTCTGCGCCGGCGGGCAGGCCGTCTTTGAACGTGGCCTGAAGCTCGTTGAGGCGCTCCTGCTCGGCCAGGTTGATGCCGTGGACGTCCTGCTGGGCGCGCACCTGCGTGAGTTCGGTCAAAAGGCGCTGGTGGGCGTCTATCTCATCCATGCTGGGCAGGCTCGTCGTGAAGCGCTGAGCGCTGCGCGCCACGAAGTCGCGAACGGCCTGCAGCTCCTGGGTCTGAGCCTGGGCCTGGTCGGCAGCGCGGTCGATTTTGTCGAGCGCGGCGATCAGCTCGTCGGGCGGCACGTTGCTTGGCTTGTCGTTGCCGAAGAGTCCCTCGATGCGGGCGAGCTCGTCGGCGTATTCGCGACTGCGATGGCAGAGGTCGGCATGCCTGGCAGCCACCTGGTCTGAGGCCGCGGGGCTCGAGGCGTCTTGCGAGGCCGTGGGGGTGCCTGTGAGTTTGGCGAGCATGCGCTGCGTGGGGCGCGTGTGCGGGCCGGAAAGGCGAGCGACGTAGGTGCTGCGCTCAAAAGAATCGGCATCCAGGCCGAAGACCTTGAAGCCCAGGTCGTCCTCGAGGTCGCGCACGCGCTTGCCGCTGGCAAGGTCGTATACGGCGAGGAAGTCGTCGCGCGACGTGGCGGCGAATGCGCGCTCGACGCGATAGGAGCCCGATTGTCCCTCGAAGACCATCTCTCCGCCGTATGCGCCTCCCTGCCAGGGACGATAGCGCTCGCGAAGGTCCTGGCGGCCCATCTGCACCGCCTCGTCGTCGAAGCCGTAGAACATGGCGCGCACGAAGTTCGCAAGCGTGGTCTTGCCCACGCCGTTTGCGGCCTCAATGACATTGAGGCCGGGCTCGAAGTCGAAGTCTTGGTCGTGGAGCTTGCCGAAGTTGGCGATGTGGCAGCTCACGAGGCGAGTGAAGGCACCCTTGGTCGCACCGGCATGAGGCGCCTCCGTGGAATGGTTTCCCTCAGGTTGAAACGCCTCGGCAAACCCGGCGCCTGGAAGGTCTAGCCGGTGGATGGGGCCCGCTGTCGTACGCTCGCCGTTTTGCAATGTGTGCTCCTCGAAAGAGGTGGGATTCTGTCTTGCCAGGTGTGCAACATTCGCGTAAAAGCATACCATTGCAACGCCCGATTTTGAATCTCCGAACGTGTGAAGGATGGCAAATGACCTGCCAAAAGTCTGACACCTCGGCCCTTTGCGGCGAAGCTGGCGCCTCGGGGGGCGAGGTGGCTGTGGTTTGCGCGATGCCTGCCGCGAAGCCCCCGGAGCCCATCGACGTCTACGACGCCGACCGTCAGCCGACGGGACTCGTGATTGACCGACGTTCACAGCGCCTGGGGCAGGGTCAGTACATGCTATACGCCATCGTTATGGTGTGCGACCTGCAGGGCCGCATGCTCATTACGCGCCGCGCCCTCGACAAGGCGTGGGCGGCAGGCTGGTGGGAGGTCCCGGGAGGTGGCGTGTGCGCCGGCGAGACCACCCGCGAGGCCGCCATTCGCGAAGCGGGCGAGGAGGTGGGGCTCGACCTCACGCGTGGCACGCTCGAGCTGCTCTGGTCTTATCGCAACGACGACCCGGGATATTCGGACAACTACTTCGCGGACATCTACCGTGCCACGCTGGACTTCTCTGTAGCCGACGTGCGCCTGCGCGAGCGCGAGGCCACCGAGTTTGCGCTTGTAAGCTGGGACGAGGTGCGCGAGCTTGCCCAGCAGGGGCGTTTCTTGCATTACGAGCGTCTGGCGTGGGCACTGGGACATGAGGAGGAATAGGGTACGCACGCGATTGCAAGACAACCGCGAATCCCGGTGCTGCTGAATTATCGGAGGCGCTGAGATGCGAGGGGAGGTAACGCGTGCATACGGCTGCAAGATAAGCGCGGAGCTCGATGTTCCTGAGTTGCTGGAAGCACCGGGGTTTGAGGGGGAGTAGTGCGTGTGTGCCGTTGCTCTGCCGTTGACATAATAATTGCGAGATTGTTACGTGCCTTGTGTTAGAGTGACCTACATGAATACGCAGACTCTTACGAGCGAGGCCGCTGGGCAGCCCGCCATCACACATGAAACCGATGACCGTCGAGACCACATCCTCGAGGTGGCCATGGAGCTCTTCTCGCAGAAGGGCTTCGCTGGCACCTCGATGAGCGCCATTGCGCGCAAGGTGGGTATCGACCAATCCACCATGTACTACTGGTTCAAGAGCAAGGAGCACCTGCTCGACGAAATCGTGAGCCTGCACGGCAAGACCGTCGAGTATGCCCAGCTCATGAGCGGTATGGACGGATCGTGGTCGGCCCGCCTGTATGCCCTGGTCTATCACGATGTGCTCAACCTGTGCCTGTTGCCCGTGGACTTCTATGAGCTCGAGGCTGCGGCCGGTAAGGATCGCACACGCTTCGGTGGTTTCTTCGACAACTATCACAGCCTGGCGGCCATCATTCGCGCCCTGGTGGAGGGCGGCATCCAGGCGGGGGAGTTCGAACACCCCGACCCTTGGAGCTGCACCTTCAACATCATGGTGTGCGACGAGGGCCTGCAGCACCGCTATCACCAGGGCAAGCAGGGCAAGCGCCTCTTCAAC
>JAHZHK010000141.1 GCA_019420325.1 Coriobacteriaceae bacterium
CATGAATTACACAGTGCATACCGTCAATGCGATCCTCATCGGCGCGGGCCAGCGGCACGGCGCCGGCAACACCCGCGGCACCGGCTGCCAGCGCGGCACCAGCGACAAAGCTACGACGGCTCAGATCAACGTTCTTCATTGCAGACATAGGATGTCCCCCTTATAAGACATCTTGCCCGCCGGCACACGGCTGTGCACCGGCCCCGCGTGTGAGGCATCCGCAAAGCCCGCCTCGCAAACGATACCGCGCATCCTAGTCCCGTGCGCCGAAGTTGTTAAGCAAAATTTTTGCGAATTTACAAGGGGGCAATCCATGGGAGGCGGCTAAAAAGAGACGAGCGGCTAGCGGAGGGCAAACCGCCCGTGCGCTGCGTGATCGGGCGCGCACTCAAGCGCAATGTTCGCGCGCCGGCGTCAGTGTCTTGCGGGACAGTTATCTGCATCGACATTTCCAAGGAGCTTGCAGTTAACACGCATTTCAAATGTGTTCAAAATGTGTCAACTGGGCTTTTGATGAAATAACATACATTTCATTTCCTGGAATGTATGTTATCGACCAGTCATTGGCATTGAAAGTATGCGATGGCCACTCAAAAACCCCACGGCTTACCCCGCGGGGCAAGAACGGACTCAAAAACTCCCCTACTCCGGCGGCATCTCGCTGGGCTTGCGGCGGGCGCGGACGATGTCGTAGGGGCGCAGGGGGCGGTCGCAGGTCATGCGGTAGGTCTCCATCTGGCGCGTGACGGCGTCAACCGACACGGGGGCCGCCCCCTCGACGCCCGCACACGCGCCTTCGCCTCCGCTTGCCTGCACACACAGCCAGCGCAGATCGCGAACATGGAGGGGCTCGCTTGCACGGCCCGGCGAGAGAACTTCGAGCTCGCTTGCGCAGTCGAAGCGGTTGCGGGCGCGGAAGGTCACCTGATAGGCTGGTGCCCCATCGCACGCGAGCGCCTCGTCGCACACGGGTGCCCCATCACACGCAGGCACCTCGTCGCACGCACACGTCCCATCACACGCGGGCACCTCGTCGCACGCACACGTCCCATCACACGCGGGCACCTCGTCGCACGCGGGCGCCCCATCACTCGCAGGCGCCTCAGCCTCGAGCTCCTCACACTCCAGCACCTCGGCGACCCACATCCACTCGGACTGCGATTGACGCAGATAGGGGGCCTGATGAGCCGGCCCGAAGAAGAAGCCCGTGCCATAGGGGTGGTGCGAGACCGTCTCAAGCTCACTCGCAACAGCCGCCGGGTCCTCGCCGTCGAGCACGCGCCGGTAGGCGCCCGTCACGGTCGCCGCGTAGAACGCACCGCGACCGCGGCCCTCGAGCTTGATCGAGTCGACGCCTGTGGCCTCAAGCTCGCCTAGGTGCTCAAGCATGTTGAGGTCGCGCGAGCTAAAGAGATACGTCGCGCGCTCATCCTCCTCCAGCGTGAACGTCTCGCCCGGCCGCGACGGTTCCTCGAGCTTCCACTCCCAGCGGCACGGCTGCGTACAGTGGCCGCCGTTGGCGGGGCGTCCGTTCAAGAAGTCGGAGATGATGCAGCGTCCCGAGTACGACATGCACATGCTGCCGTGGGCAAACACCTCGAGCTCAAGAGAATCGGGCAGGTCGGCGTGCATGGCGGCGATGTCTGCCAGCGACATCTCGCGGGCACACACCACGCGGCGTGCGCCCAGCTCGTGCCAGGCAAGCGCGGCGGCGGAGTTGGACACACTCGCCTGGGTGCTCACATGCAGATCAACCTCAGGTGCATAGCGCTTGGCCAGCGCAAATGCCCCCATGTCGGAGATGATGAGCGCGTCGACCCCGGCCTTCTGCACGGCCTCGAAGTAGGCCGGGAGCTCCTTGAGGTCATCCTCGTGCATCACCGTGTTGCACGCCACATGCACGGCGGCCCCGCGCTCGTGGGCATATGTGCTCACCCACGGCAGGTCCTCCACCTTGAAGTTGGAGGCGCGCTTGCGCATGCCGAAGCGCTCGCAGGCAAGGTAGACCGCATCGGCACCGAAGCGAATTGCATACTCAAGCTGTTCTTTGCCACCCGCCGGCGCCAAAAGCTCCATCGCGCGCACCTCGTCCTTTCCGTCAAAAACCAGCAAAAACGGCCCTCAAAAGGTACCCTTTCGCTAACAACTCACGCTATCAGTCAAAAAAGCGAATGTATCAGTCATTTTTGCGTCTGAAAGCGTTTTCAGGGCGCAATAAAACAAGTATTATGCCCCATGGTGCTCATCCTTAGGCACCCTGTGACACCAACCCACAAAAACGGGTTGCTATCGAAAGGGAAGGGATATGGAGAAGCTCTTTAAGCTCAAAGCCAACGGCACCTCGGTAAAGACCGAGATCGCCGCCGGCCTCACGACGTTCATGACGATGGCCTACATCATCGCCCTGAACCCGAACCTGCTCACCAACTTCAGGTCGGGCGGAGGCGACGAGCTGTGGAACGCCGTCTTCCTGGCAACGTGCCTGGCCTCCGGCATCGCCATGGTCTGCATGGCTTTCTGGGCCAACAAGCCCTTCTGCCTCGCCCCTGGCATGGGCCTCAACAGCTTCTTCGCACTGGTCGTAACGCAGATTGCCTCCTTCACGGGCGCAAGCTACGTGGCCTCCTTCCAGGCCGCCCTCATCATCGTGCTCGCCGAGGGCATCGTGTTCTTGATCCTCACGCTGTGCAACGTCCGTGAGAAGATCGTCGAGGCCATCCCCTACGGCGTGCGCACCGGCATCGCCCCTGCTATCGGCCTCATGCTGCTCAACATCGGCATCGGCTCCAACGCCGGCGTCTACGACAGCCAGGGCAACTGCTTCTACGTAATGCGCGACTTCTTCGGCTCGCTTTCGGCCACCACCGTGGCGACGAACATGGGCGACGCCTACCCCCAGATGGTGCTCACCGTAGTCACCATGTTCCTGGGCCTCTTCGCCATCGTGCTCATGGCCAAGCGCGGCATGCGCGGCGCCGTCATCCTCGGCATGCTCCTGGCCTCCGTGATCTACTGGGCCGGCGAGGCCATCTTCCTGGGCATCGACCCCTTCGCGGGCCTGGCAAACGCCTCTTGGGTTCCCGCCTTCGGCGCCATGGCCGACCTCACGCTCTTCAAGTTCAACTTTGAGACGTTCCTCCAGATGGGCTGGTTCACCGTCATCACGCTCATCATCACCTTCTGCATGATCGACATGTTCGACACCATCGGCACCCTCGTGGGCACTGCCTCGCGTGCCGGCATGCTCGATGAGAGCGGCAAGATGCCCCAGATGAAGGAGGCCATGCTCTCCGACTCCGTGGGCACCATCGTGGGCGCCTGCACCGGCACCTCCACCGTCACGACCTTCGTCGAGTCTGCCTCGGGCGTCGAGGCCGGCGGCCGTACGGGCCTCACCTCGCTCACCTGCGGCATCCTGTTCTTCGCCTGCATGTTCATCGCCCCCATTGCGGCCATCATCCCCGCACCGGCGACTTCCGCTGCCCTCATCTACGTCGGCATCATCATGCTCTCGGCCCTGAAGAAGATTGACCTCGACGACCTCGACCAGGTCGTGCCCGTGGCGCTCATGCTCATCGCCATGCCCATCTCCAGCTCCATCGGCCACGCCATCGGCATCGGCCTCATCACCTTCACCGTGATGAATGTGTGCTCCGGCAAGGCCAGCAAGCAGTACATCCTGACCTACGTCATCGCCGCCATCTTCCTCGTGAAGTTCTTCCTGGTGGCATAGGGCGCAACGCACACCGCGCAACGCAAGGCGCCCTGCGGGCTTGGCGATTTTCTGCCGGCCTGCAGGGCGCCTTTTCGTGTCCGATTGCCTGACAAATCTCTCAATCAGGTCTGCCATTGTTGCTAAAGGTTGCTTTTAACTATGCTTATTAGTATTATTCGTTTAAATTAATACTAATAAGCGAAAGAGACCGCCCATGCACAAGGAAAACCTCATTGAAATCCTTCAGGGCATCGACGAGGAAGCGGCCTTACTGCTTGGGGTTTCTTCCAGCAAAGCGCGTGTAATACTGGTGGGCGGCGCAGCATTCATGTTGCGCGACCTCACGACGCGACAAGCTACGCATGACATCGATGTCCTCAGCGCCGATGCCGTCGTCCGAGGCATCATTGCGAACTACCCCGAGGTCAATGGCGGAGTCGCTGCTTTTGCCGACCAGATTCCCTACAACTTCGAGGACCGGCTCGTTCGTCTCAACTTGAGCACGCAGGCAATCGACTTTTTCGCGCCCTCAACCGAAGACCTCGTTGTCATGAAGTTGTACGCCCAACGGCCCAACGACGTTCAGGACATCGACGGTGCAATCGCATCGGGTCAGATGGATTGGGGGCTTCTTGAAACTCTTGTATATGGGGAAGACGAGGCAAAGGCGTCGTGTCTCGTCGAGCGGCGCTATGAGGAAATGGTACGTGCATACGAGACGATAAAGGCGAGATGGGGACGATGAATCTCACATTCAAGGGCTTTCTGCGGGGATACTGCCGTGAACTCACAGGGATCAAAGGCGACAACTTGCAAAAGATGCTCGCCGCAGTGGTAGCCGAGGCGCCTGCGGCAGCCGAAGCAGTCATGGTATTTGCCGCCGAACAGGGCAAGGCCACCTACCTCGCAAATCTCGCACAGGGCACCTGGGTTGCACAGGCATACGTCGAGTTTGCGAAAAAGCTGGACGAGGCGGAGTCCATCGAGAAGCTTCTACAGACCGAGGAGGTTCCCGAACGATACCGCAAGGTCTGGCTTGCATGGCTTGCACATCGAGATGCCATTCAAAGAGACCGTCGTGTAATCTCCCTCATGCGCGACCAGACACAGGCAGCGCTCGCAAACAAACAGGCGACCGCGTACTCCCTCTGCAAACTGCTCGGCCTCAATCGGGGAAATTTTTACGCCTATCTCAGAGGAGATGTTACGAGGGTCAGTCGAGCCACGGCCCGGCGCATTCTAGAAACCGCACGCGCCATGCAATAGACGAGAGGGACGCCATCTTCCTCGTGAAGTTCTTCCTGGTGGCATAAGGCGCACCACGCGCATACGACGCACAGAGCAAGGCGCCCTGCGGGCTTGGCGATTTTCCGCCGACCTGCAGGGCGCCTTTTCCGTGCATTCGCCATGGATAAAGCACGCGGGCCAGTTACCTGCGCTTATAGAGAAGCTTGGCTGCACCCTTCTTGTTGACGGTCTCCACCTTGTGGACGGCCAGGCCCTGAGCGCCCTCCTCCTGCATGGCGGTCACGTGGTAGAAGAAGCCGCCCTCGCGGTAGACGTCCACAACCACACGCACGATGGCGCCGGCGCGGTCGAACTCCACCACGGCGCTCTTGTCGCCGGGCTCATGGGGCGCGACGTCCTCTTCCACATGCAGGCACACGGGGCACGCCATGGCAAACCCGCGCTTGTCCACGGGCGCGTACTCCACATGGCAGAACTTGTAGCCCGGGCTCTTCACACCGATGCGCACATGCTCAAACGCGCCGAGCGGGCAGTTGTCAACGAGCCCCTCCGCCTGAACCATGATGGCGTTGAGCTGGGCAATTACGCCCTCCAGGCACTCCAGGTCCTGCGGCGCCTTGAAGACGAACGTCGTGAACGTGCCGCCGCCCTTCTTGTTGGTGCTCAAAGGCACCATACCCTGCACGCCACAGGGGAACGGCGCAGTCTTCTCCTGGGTGGGCTTCGCCACGCGATCACCTGCGAGGCGAATCTTCTCGCCCCCGAGCTTGTCGTTTGACCCTACGAACTCCATACTGTCCACACTCCTTCGCTGTTTTGCAATCGCAAGCATCATACAGGCAAAGCCATTGGCCCGTCTCGCGATAGCCCCTGTCTTGAAAAGGTTAGAATCAAAGAATGCGAAAATCCCAGGCCGGAAGGACCGTCATGAACCACGCCGCGCAGCATCCCGACACACACGCTGCCTCTCGTTTTGAACACCAAGGCAGCGATGCGTCCCTCGCCCGGAGCTGTGCGCACGTCCAGCAGGAGCTCACACGCCGCTCGTTCTCGACGTATCTGGCCACTGCGGCCGCGGGAACACTGGGCCTTGCCTGCACCGCGTGCGGGGCGGAAGATGCGAGCTCGGATGCGACCCATCTCGTCACCTCCGCGGTTCCCGGCGACATCGCGGCGCCAGGCACAGGCGACGCGCCTGCATACTCAGGGGACACCCGCGTCACGTTCTGCGCCGTGGGCGACAACCTCGCCAATGAGCGCACCCTGGAGATTGCCGAGATGTGGGGAGGCGCCGGGGCGGGCGACGGCGTGTACGACTTCTCGCCCCTGTACCGCGAGATTGCGCCCATCGTGAGCGGCTTTGACATCGCCTTCGTCAACCAGGAGACGGTCCTGGGAGGCAACACCGACTGGGACTGGAGCGGATACCCCAGCTACAACACACCCGACTCCATGGCGCAGGCGCTGGTAGATGCGGGATTTGACGTGGTGAGCTCCAACACGAACCACACCTACGACTATTGGACGGGCCCCATCGAGCACATGCAGCAGCTGTGGAAGGGCCACCCGGACATTGCCTTTATCGGCAGCTACACCGACGAGGAGGACCGTGCGCAGGTGCGCGTGGTGGAGCGCAGGGGTGC
>JAHZHK010000142.1:0-5211 GCA_019420325.1 Coriobacteriaceae bacterium
CTCTATCGCCGGTATCCAAGACGTGCCTTTCGATCCCGTCTGCTGCGGCTTCGACCAGTTCGCCGCCCTTGTGGGCAAGGGTTTTCCCGTGCTCGATGACGAGGCGGGTCTTGCCATGCAGGCCGCCATCGGCGGTGCCCGGGCAGCGCAAGACTCGGTGGGCGGCGTTATCGAATGCGCCTGCGTCGGCCTCCCGGCAGGCGTGGGAGCCCCCATGTTTGACGGCATCGAGAACGTGGTTGCCAAACTGCTCTTTGGCATTCCCGCTGTGAAGGGTGTCGAGTTCGGAGCGGGCTTCGCCGTCGCTGACATGTACGGCTCTCAGAACAACGATCCCATCGTGCTCGACGAAGCGGGCCATGCCACGTGTCGCACGAACAACGCCGGCGGCATCCTGGGCGGCATCTCCACGGGCATGCCTGTCATCGTGCGCGCAGCCTTCAAGCCTACGCCCTCTATTGCCGAAGAGCAGTCCACGATTGATATCGTGGATGGTTGCGAGACCCGCCTGAGCGTTCCCGGCCGTCACGACCCGTGCGTTGTCGTGCGCGCCGTGCCTGTTGTCGAGGCGGCTATGGCATTGGCAGTCATCGACTGCCTTGCCTCGGACGGTGTCCTTGGGCCCGTGAACGACTCGGCTGTAGACCCCCGGGTCCTCGAGCGGACCCACACTCTTTTCGGTTAGCCGCGCATCTTCTCGCCGCTTTCGTTTGATTGGATTCAACGTTGCCAACGAATACCATCGACCAGCCTGACATCAACGCCCTGCGCCTTGAGATGGACGCCTGCAACAAGCAGATTCTCGAGGCATTTGAGCACCGCATGGACATCGCCTCGCGCATCGGCGACGTCAAGCGCTCGCTGGGCCTGCGCGTCACCGACCCACGTCGTGAGCGTCAGATTCTCTCCGCTATTGCCGACCAGGCCTCACCCGAGTTCAAAAGCTACGCCACGGTGCTGTTCTCCCTGCTCATGGAGGTGTCGAGCGCTTATCAGGAGCATCGCATGCGTCCCACGAGTCCGCTGCGCGAGCGTATCGAGCAGGCTCTTGAGACGACGCCTAAGCTTTTCCCGCAGTTTGCGAGCGTGGCATGCCAGGGCGTCGACGGCGCATACTCCCAGCTTGCCGCTGAGAAGATATTCAAGCGTCCCAACATCACGTTCTATCGCAATTTCGAGGGCGTGTTCCAGGCCGTTGAGTCGGGCACGTGCGAGTACGGCGTGCTGCCCATCGAGAACTCCTCGGCCGGCACCGTCAACGCCGTGTACGACCTCATGATGGAGCATGACTTCCACATCGTGAGGACCTACCGTCTCAAGGTCGACCACAACGTGCTAGCCAACGAGGGCGCCACACTTGAGGGCATCACCGAGATCTACAGCCACCAGCAGGCCATCAACCAATGCGCCCGTTATCTCGAGGGGATGCCCCACGTCAAGGTGACCCCCGTCACGAACACCGCCGAGGCCGCGCGTATGGTCGCCGAGTCGGGCCGCACCGACGTGGCGGCGCTTTCGAGCCGTGCCTGTGCCTCGCTCTATGGCTTGTCCGTGCTCGCGCGTCAGGTGAACGACTCGGACAACAACTACACGCGCTTTGCCTGCATTACAAAGGACCTCCAGGTCTTCCCCGGTGCCGACCGCACTTCGCTCATGATGGTGGCGCCTCACGAGCCTGGCGCGCTTTACAATCAACCTCACGAAGCTGCAGAGTCGACCCATCCTGGGGCAGGACTTCGAGTTCATGTTCTATTTTGACCTGGATGCCTCGGTGTATTCCCCTGAGCTCGCAAGCCTCGTGTGCGAGCTCGAGGATTTCTGCGACGACTTCAAGTATCTCGGCACCTATTCGGAGCTGGTGTAACGATGGCCGCATCCGATACGGCCCCCACCGGGACCACCTCAGTCGAGCCGCTCTACCGCCGCGTACTCGCGGGCTCTGAAAGTCTCACGTTCGGTCTGGTGGGCGAGCGTCTTGGTCATAGCCACTCCCCGCGTATCCACGAGCTTTTGGGGTCTGTGCCCTATGAGCGCGTGGAGGTGCCGCGCGACGAGGTAGGGGAGTTTTTCGCTGCGCGTCGCTACCACGGCCTCAACGTGACGATTCCCTACAAGTGCGACGCCGCCCGTGCGGCAGACGTGCGTTCTGAGGCCGTCGAGCGGCTCGACAACGCCAACACCCTTGTCGTGCGCGAAGACGGCACGCTGTTTGCCGACAATACCGACTACCACGGATTTTCTCGCCAGCTCGATCTCATCCACGCCAACGTCGCCGGGCGGGTCTGCCTTGTCCTGGGCGACGGCGGGGCGGCCGCGACGGTTCGCGCCGTGCTCGCCGACCGGGGCGCCTCCCTTGTGGCGAGCGCTTCTCGCAAAGGCGAGCTGACCTTTGCGGCCCTCGCCGGAGACGACACCGCTGCCAGTCCCTCTCAGATTGATCAGGCCGACGCCTTGCGCGCCGAGGTTGTCCTCATCGTCAACGCGACCCCGGTCGGCATGTATCCCCATGCCGACGACGACATGCTTGTCGACCTCGACCGTTTTCCGGCGCTGCGCTATGTGTGCGACCTCGTCTACAACCCGCTGAGGACCCGCCTCATCCAGGAGGGCCGCGCTCGTGGTCTTGCGTGCGCGGGTGGCCTTTCCATGCTTGTGGCCCAGGCCAAGCGTTCAAGCGATCTCTTTTTGGGTGTCGATCGCCCCGACGACATCGAGGAGGGCGTCCTTGCGCAGATGCGCGCCGAGCTGGGCGTCGTGAGCCTTATCGGTATGCCGGGCTCGGGCAAGACGCGCACGGGCATGCTTTTGGCCGAGATGCTCGGCTTTGAGTTTGTCGACACCGACGAAATGGTGCAGGTAGAGGCCGGCATGCCCATCCCGCAGATTTTCGAGGAGCTGGGGGAGGAAGGTTTCCGCGCCATTGAGACGCGCTGCGTTGCGCAGGCTACGTCTTGCCCGGGTCGCGTGGTCGCCACGGGCGGTGGTGTCGTCACGCGTCCTGAGAACAGGTTCTTCCTCGAGCAAAACGGCCCGGTGGTGCTTCTTACGCGCGGCCTTGTTGACGACCCGTCTGATAACCTCGCCGTGGAGGGGCGCCCGCTCAGCCAGGCCAAAGGCCTCGAGCGCCTGCGCGTCGAGCGAGCCGACCTGTACCATGCGTGGGCCGATATCGAGGTTGCGCCCTCCGGCGGCTCTCCGCTTGGCACCGCGCGTCGCATCTGCAGGCTTGTGAAGCGCATCTAGCGCCATATACCAGGAGTTTCTCTCTCATGAAAGCACTTGTTATCGACGGTCCCAACATCAACATGCTCGGCATTCGCGAGCCTGCCATCTACGGCAGCCAGAACTACGCCGCCCTGTGTGCTCTTATCGAGTCTGCCGGCTGTGAGCTGGGGTTTGAGGCGTGCGACCACTTCCAGTCCAATCATGAGGGCGCCATCGTCGACGCCATCCAGCAGGCCTTGGGCGTCTACGACGGCATCGTCATGAACCCTGCAGCCTACACGCACACGAGCGTCGCCATCCTTGATGCGCTCAAGGCCGTGAGCCTTCCGTGCGTGGAGGTCCACATCTCCGACGTGGCCTCGCGTGAGGACTTTCGCCAGGTCTCCTTCGTGCGCCGGGCCTGTTTTGCGACGGTGGCCGGCGAGGGCATCGAAGGCTACCGCCACGCTTTGTCCCTGCTTGCCGAGAAGCTGCGAGCCGACTCGGCCGAATAGCCTCGTTCCCCGGGGCCAGCGGTCCTTTTCTCGCCTTTGTTCGTTGTTGGTATCGCGGGCGCCCGTTGCGTCATGCAACGGGCGCTCTTCGTTTACAATAGGAGCCACATCTGCCCTGCGCCTCGGGCGCACGTTCGATTGGAGAGCATGACATGGTCGATAAGGTTGCCATCGCAAAGCACCTGCTGGGTATCAAGGCCGTTTTCCTTCGTCCCGACGAGCCGTTCACGTGGGCTTCGGGCATCAAGAGCCCCATCTATTGCGACAACCGCCTGACGCTCTCTTTCCCTGAGGCCCGCGAGGCGATCGAGGAGGGCCTGGCCGAGACGGTGCGCTCCGTCTATCCCGAGGCCCAGGCGCTCATGGGCACCTCCACCGCCGGTATCGCCCATGCTGCCATCGCCGCCTACAAGCTTGAGCTTCCCATGGGTTATGTGCGCGGCTCCGCCAAGGACCACGGCCGCAAGAACCAGATCGAGGGTCGCTGTGAGCCCGGCACGAAGGTCGTCGTGATCGAGGACCTCATCTCCACCGCTGGTTCTGTGCTCGATTGCGTCGAGCCTCTGCGCGCTGCTGGCGCCGACGTCCTCGGCGTTGCCTCCATCTTCACCTATGGCATGCAGAAGGGCCTCGACCGTCTTGCTGAGGCCAACGTCAAGAATGTGTCCCTGTGCGATTTTGACACGCTTGTGAAGGTCGCCGTTGCCGAGGGCTACATCAAGCCCGAGGATGAGGAGCGCCTACTTGCCTTCCGCGCCAATCCTTCCGACGAGTCCTGGATGGCGTAAGACCTCCTTGCCGTCGCTTGGGCTTTGCAATTCCTGTGCGACCCTCTTGGACACGTTGCAGACAATTTGTTGAGCTCGGCAGGGCGAGGCTGTGCCCGCGCAGCGGCATGATTTTGTCGCCTAGCGGCATGTATTGTTAAATCCCCGCGTACGGCGGCCGTTTTGCGGTCGCCGTACGCATATAGGTCTATGATGTCCCATCACCAACGGTGCGCGCACGACTTCTTGCCGGGTGCGGCAGTTACACGAAGAGGAGTTCTTTCATGAGCGAGATCGAGAAGAAGGACCTGGACTGGGCAAACCTGTCCTTTGCCTATATGCCCACCGACTACAGCTACGTCTGCAACTACAAGGACGGCCAGTGGGAGGAGGGTGGCCTCACGCGCGACCACTCCATCACGCTGAGCGAGTGCGCGGGCATCTTCCATTACTGCCAGGAAGTCTTCGAGGGCCTCAAGGCCTATACCACCAAGGACGGCCGCATCGTCTGTTTCCGCCCCGACATGAACGCCAAGCGTATGCACGACTCCGCTGAGCGCCTCTGCATGCCCGCCTTCCCCGAGGACAAGTTCGTGGAGGCCGTCAAGCAGGTCGTGAAGGCCAACGCCGCCTGGGTCCCGCCGTACGGTTCGGGCGCCACGCTGTACGTGCGTCCCTTCATGATCGCTTCCGGTGAGGTCATCGGCGTCAAGCCTGCCACCGAA
>JAHZHK010000142.1:5221-6605 GCA_019420325.1 Coriobacteriaceae bacterium
AGTTCCGTATCCTCGTGACCCACGGGGGTCACGAGGATACGGAACTGGTATTCGGCGTCAAGCCTGCCACCGAATACCAGTTCCGTATCCTCGTGACCCCCGTGGGTCCCTATTTCAAGGGTGGCGACACCTCTGTTGCCATCACCGTCTCCGACTACGATCGCGCTGCGCCTCACGGCACCGGCAACATCAAGGCCGGCCTCAACTACGCCATGAGCCTCTATCCGCATGAGAAGGCCCATGCCGAGGGCTATGCCGAGAACCTCTACCTCGATCCCGCCTCGCGCACCTACGTCGAGGAGACCGGCGGCGCCAACATCCTGCTTGTCGACCGTGAGGGCAACCTCGTCGTTCCCCAGTCGCACTCCGATTCCATCCTGCCCTCCATCACGCGCCGCTCGCTCGTGGCCCTCGGCCGCGACGTCATGGGTCTCAACGTCATCGAGCGCCCCGTCAAGTTCTCCGAGCTCCAGGCCGGCGACTTCGTCGAGTGCGGCATGTGCGGCACTGCTGCCGTCATTTCGCCTGTGGCTCGCGTCCACAGCCATGAGGGCGACATCGAGTTTCCCGCTTCGCAGGACGGCTGCGGCCCTGTGCTCAAGAAGCTCCGCGCCGAGCTCGCCGGCATTCAGGCCTGCGACATCGAGGGGCCCGAGGGTTGGGTCTGCGTGGTCTGCTAGTCGCACCTTTTTCTCAGCACGTTGCGGAGCCGTCCAGATTGGGCGGCTCCTTTCGTTATGTAATGTGTACAATTACGCACAACGAGTCCCTTCAATTATGTGAGGTTCGCAATGCCGATTACCGACTTCCTGCGGCGCAACGCCCATGATTATGCAGACGAGGTCGCCCTTGTCGAGATCAACCCTGAGATTCAGGAGCTCGACCACGCGACGTGGCGCGACTACAGTCTCGTCCAAAGCACCTGCATGCAGCCGTACCGCAGGCAGATTACCTGGAGTGTCTTCGACGAGAAGGCAAATCGCTTTGCCAACCTACTGCTCAGTCGCGGCGTGAAGAAGGGCGACAAGGTCGCAATTCTTCTTATGAACTGCCTCGAGTACCTGCCCATCTTCTTTGGCGTGCTCAAGAGCGGCGCAACGGTGGTTCCGCTCAACTTCCGCTATACCGCCGAGGAGATCGAGTACTGCGTCGATTTGGCCGACGTGGACATCCTTGTCTTTGGTCCGCAGTTCACCGGCCGCATCGAGCAGATTGAGCCGCGCGTTTCCAAGAACCGCCTGCTGTTCTATGTCGGCAACGACTGCCCAACCTTTGCCGAGAGCTACAACGAGCTCACCGCCAATATGCCCAGCTCCGACCCCTTTGTGCCTGTCACGGAGTACGAGGACGCTGCCATCTACTTCTCGAGTGGCACCACCGGCTT
>JAHZHK010000143.1:0-3088 GCA_019420325.1 Coriobacteriaceae bacterium
GGTCAACGGCCGCATCGCCGGCCAGAAGGCCGCAGCCGCCGAGCCCGTCGCCTAACAGGCGCTAGGGCTCCGAGGGCCCAAGGCCCCGCATGAACCAACCCCCCCGTTATTTTTCCTTCGGGTAAAGGTTTTCCGCGAGGTGATTTTGAACCCGCTTGTCAGTTGTCCTACTGCATCTATATATAGATGCAGTACTCGGTGATGCGGGCATAACGGGGAAAGACGTCAGCCATCATGTCGGGGACGGCTGTATAGCACATTGCCGTATCTCGGCCCCTACTCGCCTTGCTGCAATGTCTCGCGGACGCCCCTCTCGGCGTGCCTGCAGAACGTCCGGGCGCCCTCGTTGGCTGGGTCGAACGCGAAGGCCAGGCGCGAGGGCGCGCAGGGGTCGGTCGGTATGGCGACGACTCCCCTGCCCGGCCTGGGGACGTTCAGGCGCTCGAGCGGGACGGGGCGCAGGGTCACGCCGGCGCCCAAGGCGACGTTCACGACGCTGAACGGCCTGTCGGCCAACGCGAACCTCGAGGTCGCGGTATGAGCAAGGCGACGCCATCGGCGGCCTGTTCGCCAACGGCAACGACTGCGGCGGCACCTACGCCCACGTCTACCCGTCCCGCTTCACGGGGCTGCACATGGGCAGGACGCTGTCGTTCGCCTGGCACATCGCCCACGAACTGGCAGAGAAGTAGGACCTGGCAAAGGCTCGGGCCAACCGTCTCGCCTGCGGATGAAACTGCACGCCGCCCTGGGGGAGTTCCCCTCCGGGGCGGCGTTTTTTGCCTGCACTGTGACGGCGCAGCTCGGTTCTTTGCGGGCACCACCTGCGAGAACGCCGTGGGGCCCGCTGCCGTGAGCCATGCAGGCCGCGCGGCGGAGGCCAGACAGCCAGCCGTGCACCCCTGGTCATGCGGATGGGATCAGCCGAGTGCGGGGCGGTCTGCCTTGTCATGACGTTCGCCCGCTGAGGCAAGCGCCCCCGTCGGGCCCATGAATCCCGCATCGTCGCAGGCGTTTGTCACGCGCCTGCTTGTGGGGCACAACGAATGTTGGACCGCAGTCTTGGTGCGACCGTGGTCGGCAGCTGTGGGGGCGTTTGCCATCGGTACGTCCAGGTTCGGTTCGGCACCCTTGTCGTGGGGCAAACGCGGTTGCGACGGAATGGGGACTATGTCCATGGGGCCCATCTGGACCCCTTCATTTCATCCACGATTTGCCTGCCGTCGCACGGTACCGAAAAACAGTGGACAGCCTTCGCCTTTACACAACCTCGAGCGGATTTGCCACGTGGCCGTCTCCGCCATCCCAGGGTTGGGCGTGCGGTCCGGCCTTGATGAAGAAGTTGGGTCCGGTAAAAGGTTCGGGCAATGGGGCCAAGGCCGCCTGTTCACCCTGGGCGCCCATAACGTCCGCCTCGCCGAACTCCAAAGCGCGCATGGGGCATGCTTCCACACAGATAGGCTGCTTGCCGGCGGCCACGCGATCGGCGCAACCGTCGCACTTCACGCTGCACCCCAGGACCTCGTCAATGTAGGGGGCACCGTAAGAGCAGGCGTCGGCACAGGAGCCGCATCCTATGCATGTTTCAGCATCGACAAGTACGAGATCGGTCGTAGGGTTCCTGTGCATGGCGCCCGTGGGACAGGCTTCTATGCAAGCGGGGGCGTCGCAGTGGTTGCACGCCACCGATACGTGGTAGACGTAGGACGTCGTGGTCCATGTGCCGTCCTCCCCTTCCGTCCAATCGCCGCCCTCATAGTCAAAGATGCGGCGCAGTGTGTGTTCGGTGCCCAAGTCCTTATAGTCCTTGCATGCGAGCTCGCAAGTCTTGCAGCCCGTGCAGCGCGTGCTGTCAAAAAAGAATGCGTACCGCGACATCGTCTTTCTCCCTTACAGCTTCTCGACCTGGGCGAGAACCGAGTTGGACGGGTTGTGTTTGGCGAGCGGCGACCAGTGGTGGCTCACCAGCGTGTTGATGCAACCGCCCACATCTACGCCCGTGTCATCGAGCTCGCGCATTTTTCCGTGCTCCATGGCAATCGCCCCGGGAATGATGCGAGGCGTCACGCGCGCCTCGATGTGCAGCTCCCCGCGGTCGTTGAACACGCGCACCATGTCGCCGCTCTCGATGCCGCGCTCGGCGGCGTCCCTGGGGTTAATCCACAGCTGATGGCGGTTGGCCTGGTTCAAGAGCTCAATCTGGTTCCACTTGGACTGGTAGCGGTTCTTGGCCTTCCAGGTCGAAAGCAGCAGCGGATACTGATCGTCGGCATCTTCCCAGCTCTCATAGCCGGGGTTGTACATGGGGATGGGACTGATGACGTCGCGGGGGTCGTCGAGTTCCCAGGTCTCGGCAAAGTGTGCGATAGGCTCGGAGTAAACCTCGATCTTTCCCGACGGGGAATCGAGGGGGCTTCCCTCGGGGTCGGCCCTGAACGCCGAGAGAGCCGGCTTGGACTCCACCTTCTGGTACCACCAACCCTGGGCCATGCCCTCCTCGAGTGTGGGGATTCCGGGATAATAACCCGAGTCATATGCACCCTGATAGGCCTGCTTCACCTTATCGTCGAGGTCCATTCCCTCGGTGAACTCCTCGCGCACGCCAAAGCGCTCGGCAACGTCGGAGAGCCAGTCGAACTCCCGGCGGCAGCCTGTGGGCGGCTCCTGCACCTTTGAGCCGAACATGAAGCTCATGTGTCCCGCGTAGAGCGTGCTCGCAAAGTGCATCTGCTCGTAGTTCATGATTTCGGGAAGCACCAAGTCACAGTATTTCATCGACGAGGTCATGAAAAAGTCCGAGCCCACGATAAACTCAGCCTTGGTCTCGTCCTCGAGCACCGATGCCGCCCAGTTGACGTCGGAGTTCTGGTTGACAAGCATGTTTGTACCGCGGGCGTAGATGAACTTCGCGCTGGTGTGCAGGCGGTCGCCGCCAATGAGGCCGTCGCGCAGGGCGGTAAACTCCTCGCCTCGCTCGATGACCTCGATGCGCTTGGTGATGGGAATCTGCACTTTGATGGGGTTTTCGCCTGCACTGTAGCTACCGATCCAAGGACCGGCGGGGGCGGTGCCCTTGTTGAGTCCGTTG
>JAHZHK010000143.1:3098-6604 GCA_019420325.1 Coriobacteriaceae bacterium
GGCGGCACTTTCTGGCAGCAGGTGGTTAATCTGCCGGAAGTCCGAACTGACCCGACACGATGGGAATCATCATGATGGCACGCGTGGCGTTCTCGCCGTTTGTGCGCCGTTGCACGCCGCATCCAGCGCCGATGAAGGCGGCCTTGGCGCTGGCGATGTCGTGGGCGAGCTCATAAATCTTATTCACAGGAATCTGCGTTATGGGAGAAGCCCATTCCGGCGTCTTGGGGACGCCGTCATAGCCGGTCCCCATGATGTAGTCCTTATAGGAGAGGTGTTTGCCCTTGGCGCTCTCGGGCATGCTCTCCTCGTCATAGCCCTGGCAGTAGCGCCGCAGGGCCTCCTCGTCGGCGATGCCCTCGGTGATGAACACATAGCACAAGGCGCTGGCCAGGGCGGCATCGGTGCCTGGTCGGATGGGCAACCACTCCTCACCGCGGCCTGCCTCCTCACTTCCCTGGCGGATGTCGACATTGATGAAGCGGGCTCCGTTCTCACGTGCGCGAACGATGTCGTACATCCAGTTACCGCCGCTCAGGCGACTCGTGGCGGCGCTTGAGCCAAAGAGCACGATGAGGTCGGCGTCGCGCATATGGGAGCTCTCGCTGCCCTCCCATGCCGAAGAAAGCTGCGGGATGTACGTCCCGTGCAGCATATAGCCGGCGCCGAAGTCGGCTTGGGTCTGGGAGTCGGTGCCGTAGGAACCCAGGCTTCCGCCCAAAAGGTTCATCAGGCGCGTGAAGAGGCCTCCGCCGCTGTTCGCGGTACCGTCAGCGGAAACTCTGAAAACCGCTTCATTGCCGTAGGTGTCGATCACATGGCCGAGCTTTTCGGCAAAAAGATCGATGGCCTCCTCCCAGCTGATAGGTTCGAACAGTCCCTCGCCGCGCTTGGCGCCCTCTACACGCTTGAACGGCTGGGTGAGGCGGTCGGGATGGTTGATCCAGCGACGCTGCGAACGGCCGCGCAGGCACGCACGCAGCTCCTCGCCCCCGAACTCTTTGTTGCCGGTGGTATCTCCCTCGATATAAGTGATCGATCCGTCTAACACGTGGAACTGCAGCGGGCACTTTCCCACGCCGCAACCTGAGCAGGCGTTCCAGACCACCTGCTCTTCTGGCTCGGCGGCAACGGACTTAGTCGTGGCGAATACTTCACCCTTGTTCGCTAAGCTTGCCGCGGCGACGGCTGCCAGGGCGGTTCCCGCCACGAACGACCTACGAGTCGGGGCATTGTGCCCTATCGCTTCCCCCATATTCCTCTCCTCCTGTATAGCATGCGCCCCCGGACGGCTAGGCACGGGGGCGCTGGTCCTGCTACTATGGTAGGAGTGTTTAACTGAGTTCTTATTTCAGTTTTTTGGACGCCTCCTTGCTTTGTTGAGACTGTTTGTAAGCACGGTGGGTGTTCGGTTTTTGCAAACGCCGTTCGATCACGCGGCAGCAAAGGGGCGTGCAAGGTGAAGACCGAGTACATGCGCGAGTTTGTTCATACGGCAAAAACCCTCGCCCTTCGAGAGTCTGCCCGGGATCTGTTTCTGTCCCCGGCCGCGCTCAGCGCCCATATCAAAGCCATCGAGTCCGAGTTGGGTGCCGACCTGTTCAAGCAGTCGCCCAACGGGGGGCTCGCCCTTACCAAGCTCGGCATAATTTTTTTAGGAAAAGTCGAGAGCGTCCTGCACTCCTATGACGTGATGATGAGGGACTGCGCGCGCATCATCGAACAAGACGCCTGCAGCGTGAAATTCGTCGTGCAGCGTCTTCTGTTCCCTTGCGAGCTCTCGATTCTCAAAAACATAGCGGTGCCGCAGTTCAAAGTGGTGCAGGAATATGGGGATCCAGTCCGTGAGCTCATCCAGGGCGAAGCTGATGTCGTGCTCGTGGGGGAGTATTTTGATACCGATTGGCTCGAA
The DNA here is from genome assembly GCA_019420325.1 of Coriobacteriaceae bacterium. Classification (GTDB taxonomy): domain Bacteria; phylum Actinomycetota; class Coriobacteriia; order Coriobacteriales; family UMGS124; genus UMGS124. The sequence continues at coordinate 5,011 of JAHZHK010000143.1, forward strand.
ACCGTCGCATGCCAAAACAATCTGGGCTACGAGGTTCTTGGTGAGATTCCCTATTGCTTCACAGCCTCAAACACGTCGACGCTCTCTGGTATCGGGGAGCTTGGCAGCTCCGATCTCGAAGGCCATGAGCTGTGCGTTACCACCGCCCCGCTTAACTTCGAGCGCTGGAAGGAAAGCGTGAGGCGACTAACGGGCCTCGATCTGTCGACCATACCGCTCAACCCCCTGTACGCCTGGGATGAAGGCGCGATGAGCATGGCCTTGGCCGACGATGCATCGGTCGCGCTCATGCCGACCCATTGGGTTCGCCAGCGACTCAATCCAGAGGAGATCACCTGTTGGGAACGACTGGACGGAAGGCCGCTTCGCATGCCCGACATCTTGCTTTGGCGCAATGACCCTGCCTGCCCCGACGCCCAAAAGTTTGCGAAGGCGTTCATCGACCGACGAAACGAGCGGGGAGAGCGAGTCTAGGGCGCAGAGGGGCAGGAAGTGCCAAAGGCCCCAGTCTGATGGAAAATCTCCCGTCAGGCTGGGGCCTTTTTGATGCACGAGAAAGTCTCGCAGTCAATATCGGCTTAGTGGCATGTACCGCATTCGAATGTGCCGGTGTGGTGGCACCCAGTGCAGGTGTTCATGGCTGCTGTCGTTGACGATTGCTCTTTGTGCATGGAATGGCAGTCGAGGCAGTCGATCTTCTCGTGTTCCTCCACCGCCGGCAGGTCGTGGGGGTTCACCGTCCTGCCAACGCCGTCGGTAAGAGCTTGCTCCTCTTGGGTGGCCGCCGCAAGTTCCTCGTAACTCCCGTGGCATGAGATGCACAGCTCCGTGCTGATTTTTGCCTTACGCAAGCGCTTGGGCATGCGATCGTCGGCCGTTGCGCCGTCGTGCACCTTCTCGAGGGCTTTCGCATCGGAGTGGCAGCTCGTGCAGGAAAGCGCGGCGTGGGCCGCCGCCAACGGCGTAGTGTCGTCGACAGTCTCATCAGTAGCGATGGCTCCGTCTTTGGCCTCGGCAGGTCCAGCCTTTTCCTCAATGGCCGCCTCCTGTGTGGCCGCCTCCTTGGTGTGGCACGCGCCGCAACTGGAATCCATCGACCACGTCGTGCCGCCTTCTGCGGCAAACGCAGCCGCCGAGTTCAGACAGCCGACCAATGCGCAGGCGACAACGGTCACAACAACACTCTTCCTCATAAGGTGCTCCTCTCCAAACAGGGAATCAAAAAGCGCAGGTCCCCGCACGCTGCGAGGCCCTGCGCTAAAAGTACCGATTTCCAAAGCCATACTAGAAATGCCGATTTAGAGGGGCGGCATGCCCATACGGAATAGTTGGGGGGGCGTGGGTTGCCCCTCACTCCTGCGCCCACTGCTCCAGCCGCTCCATGAACGCCAAAACATTGGCGTTGGGCTCGTTGACGCGGCACGTCACGCCCACACCCATCTCAATCGGTAGGCCGTCCAGCTCGTCGAAGACCACCACATCCTTCCGGTTGCCCAGGTAGCGGTGGATGTTTTCGGACGTATAGACGTACACGGCGTCGCCTAGGAAAGCAATGAACAAGTAGCCCCCGGCCGCAATCCCTCCCGCGCCAGCG
>JAHZHK010000144.1:0-3815 GCA_019420325.1 Coriobacteriaceae bacterium
AGGTCAGGATGTGCCTGGGGTCGTTTTGCGCCACGTTTGTGACCTTCTACCTGACGTTTTTCCTTCTGGCCCTTCTTACCACGGCGACCGAGGGCAAGAAGATGCATATGACGCCGCTGCACCGTTTCACGAACCTCTTCACGTTCCCGGTGTTCATGCTCTCCTATGTGCCCCTCGCCTTGGTCGCGGCCGTCAAGAAGGTCGATTGGGTGCCCAAACGTCACACCATCTCGAAATCGCTCTCTGAGATTCAGGCACAGTAGGGGAGTCCGGCCTACGTGTCGGTTTCAAGTGCGATGGTTAAATGCAGCTAAAGTCGACATGTAAACCTCGCTCGTGCAATATCATGTAACCTTTAAGCGTGACATGCCAAACAGTGTTCTGACGTCAAGAAAGGATCTGGGAATGGCCTACTACTACCCTGAGGCGGCACATACGTTTAGCGAGTATTTGCTGGTGCCTGGTTACAGCGGCTCCGAGCACACGCCTGAGAGGGTCAGCCTGCGTACCCCTCTGACGCGCTTCCGTCGCGGCGAGGAGCCCCGCATCTCGCTCAACATCCCCATGATCTCGGCCATCATGCAGGCCGTCTCTGGTCCCAAGCTTGCCGTTGCTCTCGCAACTGAGGGTGGCATGTCGTTCATCTATGGCTCGCAGACCCCTGAGGACGAGGCTCAGATGGTTCGCGACGTCAAGACCTATAAGGCCGGCTTTGTTCGCAGCGACTCCACGCTGACGCCCGACAACACCCTGGCCGACGTCCTGGCCCTTCTTGAGAAGACCGGCCACTCCACCATGCCCGTCACCGTCGACGGCAACCCTGAGGGCAAGCTCCTCGGTATTGTGACGAGCCGCGATTATCGCGTCTCCCGTATGGATCCTGCCACGAAGGTCTCCGAGTTCATGACTTCCGCCGAGAACCTCGTGTGCGCCCCCGACACCATTACCCTCTCCGAGGCCAACGACATCATCTGGGAGCGCAAACTCAACTCCCTGCCTCTCGTTGACGCCGAGGGCAACCTCAAGTACCTCGTGTTCCGCAAGGACTACGACGGCCACAAGTCCAACCCCAACGAGCTTCTCGACCAGCAGAAGTCCTACATGGTGGGCGCTGGCATCAACACCCGCGACTACGCTGAGCGCGTGCCGCTGCTCATCGAGGCTGGCGTCGACGCCCTGTGCATCGACTCCTCCGAGGGCTACTCCGAGTGGCAGAAGCGCACCCTCGAGTGGATTCGCGCCAACTACGGCTATGACATCTGCGTCGGTGCCGGTAACGTCGTTGACGCCGAGGGCTTCCGCTTCCTTGCTGAGGCCGGCGCTGACTTCGTGAAGGTCGGCATTGGCGGTGGCTCCATCTGCATCACCCGTGAGCAGAAGGGCATCGGCCGCGGCCAGGCTTCCGCTCTTATCGACGTGTGCGCAGAGCGCGACCGCTACTTCGAGGAGACCGGCATCTACGTGCCCGTGTGCTCCGACGGCGGTATCGTGCACGACTACCACATGACCCTGGCTCTGGCCATGGGTGCCGACTTTATGATGCTGGGCCGCTACTTCGCCCGTTTCGACGAGTCCCCGAGTCGTCGCGTCATGGTCAACGGCGCCTACATGAAGGAGTACTGGGGCGAGGGTTCGGCCCGTGCCCGCAACTGGCAGCGTTACGACCTGGGCGGCAACAAGAAGACGATGTCTTTCGTCGAGGGCGTTGACTCCTACGTGCCCTACGCCGGCTCCCTGAAGGACGGCGTCGCCGGGTCGCTTGCCAAGGTGAAGTCCACGATGTGCAACTGCGGCGCTCTCACTATCCCCGAGCTTCAGGAGAAGGCCAAGATCACGCTGATCTCCGCCACGAGCCTTGTCGAGGGCGGCGCTCACGACGTCCTGCTCAAGAACCCCAACCAGACGGTTGTTTCCGCAAGCAACGGCACGTACGCCAACTAGCGTCGGCTTCATCGATTGATCAATCTAAGGCGCGACGAGATGCAAATCTCGCCGCGCCTTTCGGCATGAAAGGCAAAGCGCATGTGCACTGAGTGCGACAACACCACGGCCGCCCCTCAGGACGGCATCCCGGCGTACGACGCCGCCGCCATCGAGACCAAGTGGCAGAAAGCTTGGGCTGACGAGGACCTCTTCAAGACCGATGAGGATCCCGCCAAGCCTAAGAAGTACGTCCTTGAGATGTTCCCGTATCCTTCGGGCGACCTTCACATGGGCCATGCGCGCAACTACACCATCGGCGACGCCATGGCGCGCCAGGCCCGTATGCGCGGCTTCGACGTCCTGCATCCCATGGGCTTCGACGCCTTCGGCCTGCCGGCTGAGAACGCGGCCATCAAGCACAACACCCAGGCTGCCAAGTGGACGTATTCCAACATGGACAACGCCCTGGCTACCATGCGCCGCATGGGCTTCTCCTACGATTACGATCGCCTTGTGCGTACCTGCGACCCCGAGTACTACCGTTGGGGCCAGTGGATGTTCGAGAAGATGTGGGAGCGCGGCCTTGCCTACCGCAAGAAGAACCCGGTCAACTGGTGCCCCAAGTGCAACACCGTTCTTGCCAACGAGCAGGTGACCGACGGCAAGTGCTGGCGTTGCGGCAGCGTGCCGGAGAAGCGCGACCTCGAGCAGTGGTACCTCAAGATCACCGACTATGCCCAGGAGCTGCTCGACGACCTCGACACGCTGACGGGCTGGCCCGAGCGCGTCAAGCAGATGCAGGCCAACTGGATTGGCCGCTCTGAGGGTGCCGAGGTTGAGTTCACGCTCTGCGATGCCGCGGGCGAGCCCACTGATGAGAAGATCACGGTCTTCACCACGCGTGCTGACACGCTTTTCGGTTGCTCCTTCTTCCTGCTCGCCCCCGAGTACAAGGGCCTTATGGACCTCGTCGCGGGCACCGAGTACGAGGCTGCTGTCCGCGAGGTCGTCGAGGGTGCCGAGAAGATCACCGCAGTCGAGCGTGCCCAAGGCGAGCTCGAGAAGCACGGCGCCTTCACCGGCCGCTATGTGGTGAACCCCATCAACGGCGTCAAGGTGCCCGTCTGGGTCGCCGACTACGTCATCTCCGACTATGGCACGGGCGCCGTCATGGCAGTTCCCTGCGGCGACCAGCGCGACTTCGAGTTCGCCAAGAAGTACGACCTGCCTATCGTCCCCATCATCGTGGGGGAGGACGACCCCCTCTACGCCCAGCTCAAGGACGAGCGTGAGCGCGTCGTGACGGGCGTCGATTGGGAGACGGCCATGACGGCTGAGGGCTTCCTCGTGCAGTCTGGCAAGTACACCGGCATGGTGGGCGGCAAGCACTCCGAGGGCGAGGCTGCCATCGTGGCCGACCTCGAGGCCATGGGTGCGGGTCGTCGCAAGGTGAACTTCCGCCTGCGTGACTGGCTCATCTCCCGCCAGCGCTATTGGGGCAACCCCATCCCCATGGTGTACTGCGAGGACTGCGGCATCGTGCCCGTTCCCGCCGACCAGCTCCCGGTGCGTCTGCCCGAGAACCTTGACCTTGCTGCCGGCGAGACGCTCGCTGAGTGCAAGTCGTTCTACGAGACGACCTGCCCCTGCTGCGGCAAGCCTGCCCGTCGCGAGACCGACACGATGGATACCTTCACGTGCTCGAGCTGGTATTACCTGCGCTACATCGACCCGCACAACACGGAGCTGCCCTTCGACAAGGACCGTGCCGACCACTGGATGAGCGTCGACAACTACATCGGCGGCATCGAGCACGCCATTCTCCACCTGCTCTACTCGCGTTTCTGGACCAAGGTCTGCCGCGACCTGGGCCTGTGCGACATCGACGAGCC
>JAHZHK010000144.1:3825-6568 GCA_019420325.1 Coriobacteriaceae bacterium
TGCTGTGCCAGGGTATGGTGAAGGACGAGAACGGCGAGACGATGAGCAAGTCCAAGGGCAACGTCGTACCGCCCAGCTCGGTCATCGAGCCCTATGGCGCCGACACCATGCGCCTGTCCATCCTCTTCATCGCTCCTCCCGAGAAGGACTTCGACTGGGATCCCAAGGCCGTTGCGGGCTGCAACCGCTTCCTCAAGCGTTCCTGGCGCACCGTGTGCCAGCTTGCCCAGACGGCCGCCAAGGGCGATGTCGAGGGCGCGCTTGCCGACGAGGCCTCCAAGACGCTCTATCGTGAGCTCAACCGCACGGTCATGAAGTGCACCGAGGACTTCGACCGCACGCAGTTCAACACCGCCATCTCGGCTGTCATGGAGATGGTGAACGCCGCTGACGACTACCTCAAGGCTGTCGGTGCCGCCGATCGCAACGAGGCCCTGTGCTTCCTGGCTGCCAGCGACATTGTGCGCTGCCTGGCTCCCATCTGCCCCCACTGGGCCGAGGAGCTCTGGCACGAGCAGCTGCACGAGACGGGCTCGGTCTACAACGCCGCTTGGCCCGAGTACGACCCCGAGGCCGCCAAGGCCGACGTGGTCGAGGTCGCCGTCCAGGTGTGCGGCAAGGTCCGCGTGCACGTGGACGTTCCCCGCGAGATGGACGCCGACGAGCTCGGTAAGGTCGGCCTTGAGGCTGCCGCCAAGTGGGTCGAGGGCAAGACCGTGATCAAGGTCGTCGCCATTCCCGGCAAGCTGGTCAATATCGTGGCGAAGTAAGCTGCTGGGCTCCCGGCGGGCTGGGTGTTCGTCTGGTGCTCAAACAGTCCTCGTACCGAAACACTCAAAGGCCCGATACGGCGATTGCCATATCGGGCCTTCTCGGTTTCACTGCGGAACTGCGCCCAGGCGAACACCCAGCCCTGGTGCTCTTTGCCTGCAAGTTCGCATGGGGTACTTCTCATAGAGGTTTTGCGCACTTGTGGGTGGGTATATTGCAGTTGTACTTAATCTGCTTACCTATGTTGAGGAAGCGGGCCCTTGGCCCGCTTCCTTTTTTATGCCCCCGCTGGGGGAGGGAGGAGCGACATGGCTGCCGTAAAAGCCGATGAGCTGGTTCTTGAGGCCCTGGAGGCCCATGCTGCCGAGCGTGGCCTCGACATCGTAGACGTCGAGGTGGCAGGCCCTGCCTCCCACCCCACGCTGCGTGTGCGCATTGACAACCTTGAGGGTGACACCATCGACATGGACACCGTGTGCGCCCAGACTGCATGGGTGTCCGAGGTCGTTGAGGGGCTCGACCCCTTCGCGGGCGCCTATGAGCTCGAGGTTTCTTCTCCCGGTGTCGATCGTCCTCTGCGCAAGGAGGCCGATTTCACTCGCTTCGCCGGCGAAACGGTCGTGTTCGACGCCAAGACTCCCGTTGAGGGCCGCAAGTCGTGGACCGGCACCCTCAAGGGTTTCGCTGAAGGCAACGTCCTCGTTGAGGTCGACGGCCAAGAATGCGCCCTCGCGCTTGACAATATGAAGCGCTGCCACATCAAGCCTGACTTCGACGCCATCATGGCCGCCGCCAAGAAGGCCGCCAAGCAGGCCAAGGCCGCTGCAGCCCAAGCCGGCGACGTGGAGATTGAAGACGTCTCCGATGAGGACGACGCTGAGTAACCCCACCCGCTCTCTTTAACCATTCGGTACGAACAAGCATCTTTGTTTGAAAGGAAACGCCCCATGGCCTCGGAAATGATGGAAGCCCTCATCGCGCTTGCCCAGGAGAAGCACATCGATGAGCTGTACCTGCTCGACCGTCTTGAGCAGTCGCTCGCCAAGAGCTACGCCGACCTTCTGCACCTCGACTGGGGCGCAAAGGTCACCATCGACCGCCAGACCGGCAAGGTTTGGGTCTACCGCCTTGAGCCCGTCGACGACTCCATGGATGAAGAGGGCAACTACCAGGAGTGGGAGGAGATCGACGTCACTCCCGCCGACACGAGCCGCACTGCTGCCCAGCATGCCAAGGCCGAGATCAACTCCATTGTGCGCATGGCTGCCCGTGAGGCCATCTACGAGGAGTTCTCCAAGCGCGTTGGCGAGCTCATCACCGGCACCGTGCTCCAGGTGACCAATGACTTCACCATCCTCAAGATTCGCGAGGGCGTCGAGGCCGAGCTTCCCCACTTTGACCGCCGTCGTTTCCCCGACGAGATGAACGAGCGCCCCAACGGTGAGTACTACCAGCACAACCAGCGTGTCCGCGCCGTCATCGTCGGTGTGCGCGACCCCAAGGCCGTCCAGAACGGCACCGCTTCCCGTGGCGAGCACAACCGTCCCGCCATCATCGTTTCCCGTACCCACCCCGACCTCATCCGTCGCCTCTTCGAGCTTGAGGTTCCCGAGGTTTACGACGGAATCGTCGAGGTCAAGGCTGTTTCCCGCGAGCCTGGCACCCGCTCCAAGGTCGCCGTTGCCTCTCTCGAGCAGCACCTCGACCCCGTGGGCGCCTGCGTCGGCCCCAAGGGCACCCGTGTGCGCACCGTTGTCTCCGAGCTTCGTGGCGAGCGCATTGACGTCGTTCTGTGGGACAAGGACCCGGCGAAGTACGTTGCCAACGCCCTGTCGCCCGCAAAGGTGACCCGCGTGCTGGCCGACACCGAGAACCAGTACGCCACGGTCATCGTTCCCGACGACCAGCTCTCCCTGGCCATCGGCAAGGAGGGCCAGAACGCTCGCCTCGCCGCCCGCCTTACCGGCTGGCA
>JAHZHK010000145.1 GCA_019420325.1 Coriobacteriaceae bacterium
TCAAGACCGGTTCGGCATCGCGTTCGGATCGTATGGCCAAGTACAACCAGCTGCTCCGCATCGAGGAGGAACTCGGCGACGAGGCTATCTACGGCTACACGAAGATCTACCGCAAGTAATTTGCTGCCGGAATATAAAGAGAACCGGATGCCGCGAGGCGTCCGGTTTTTTTATGATGCAGCCCCGGGAACCGGAGCGCGGAGGCGATGTCGCCCGACGGATTCGTATCGCATGTTCCGTGTCGGCCAATTGAACTGTCTGCACATGCCAACGAAAAAAGGTCTTCGCAAGAAGACCTTTTCGGGTGGAAGAAGGGGCTCGAACCCTCGACCTTCGGAGCCACAATCCGACGCTCTGCCAACTGAGCTACTCCCACCACGTGCTGCAGGAGAGTATTCTGCAGGAAGACGAGATGGAAGGCAAGTACTTTCTCGAAGAAATGCCTTTCACCACTAGATGTACAAAACTAGGCCGTCACCGCGTCCTGCTCGACCTTGCTCGTGAGAATCGCCTCGACCCCACGCTCGCCGGTGTGGATGCGAATGGCCTCTTCCACGGGGTAGATGAAGATCTTGCCATCGCCCACCTCCCCTTCCTTGCCGGTACGGGCGGCCGCCAGGATGATATCGGCAACCGTATCGACGCGTTCGTCAGGTAGGACGATCTCTATCTTGACCTTGGCCCGCATGCGCACGAGCACCTCGGTTCCCCGATAGTACTCAGTCCAGCCATGCTGGTTGCCAGCTCCCTGCACCTGTGAGATCGTCATGCCTTCGACGTTTGCAGCGAACAGGGCGCTCTTTACTTCTTCGACGGCCTCAGGGCGAACGATTGCCTCTATCTTCTTCATGCATCCCGTCCTTTCCGGTGAGAGCGACACGTTGAATGGCCTTTGAGCCACTGTCACAGTAGGGCGGCAAGATTTCTCAGACATTTCCGTAAACATCCGTTAACACAGCATTCGCTGAGCGTTCAACAGGCCCAGGCGAAAGCGCGCCCGCCAGAAGCACATGCTGCGCATACGCAAGACACAAAAAGGCCCGCAGGGAATCCCGCGGGCCTTACGAAGGACTTGATTGGCAAAGAGCCACCGGGTTTTTGCCTCGGCGAGACGCTTAGGCGTTTACCGCTGCCTCAGCAGCAGACTGGCCCTGCACCTGGCCCGACATGTCGTAACCATAGCCGTAGCCGGGAGCATAGAAGAAACCGTAGCCCCAGCCGGGCATCGCGTAGCCATAGCCCTGGCCATAGCCGTAACCATCGCCGGCGCCATATCCATAGCCCTGGCCATAGCCGTAATCGGGGCCATAGCCCTCGTCAGAACCGGAGCCATACGCGCCGTCATAAGAATCCTGGCCGGAGAACACACCAGAGGGGCCCTCGGCATCGCTGGAAGACTCGCCATCAGCGCTGCCAAACAGGTAGTCGATGATGCTCTTGACCTTGCCGCTGCCGTCCTGTTCGGTGACGTCGGAGGCCTCTTCCTCAGTGTAGTCGGTATCATTGCCCAGCGTGACCTCGAACTCCTGTTCCTCGCCATCGCGCTCGACCGTGAGGGTCACCGTGTCACCGATCTTGTGCGAACGCACCTGGATAATAAGGTCGTTGGCGGAGTAAACCTGCTCACCGTCGCACGCGGTGATGACGTCACCGGCCTGGATGCCGGCCTCCTCGGCACCCGAGCCCTTCATGACGTCCTGCACGTAGGCGCCAACAAGCGTCGAGGACGTGGTGTTGGACGATGCGACCTGGCTGTAATAGGCGTAGTAGTCGTTCATGTTGGACACGTGCATGCCAAGCTGCGGGTGGCTCGCCACGCCATCGCTCAAGAGCTGGTCGACGACGTCCTTGATGTAGTTGGAGGGAATGGCATAGCTCATGCCCGCCCAGTCGCCAGTACTGGAGGCGTTGTAGGTGGTCATGCCCACAAGCTCGCCGTTGGAGTTAACCATGGCACCGCCCGAGGAGCCCTCGTTGATCATGGCGTCGGACTGAATGGCACCCACATAATACGCGGTGGTGTCGGTCAGCTGAATGGTGGTAGCGCGGTTGATACCCGAGACGATGCCCGTGGAAACCGAGGTGTCCTCGCCCATGGGGCTGCCTACCGTCATGACCCACGAACCCACCTTGAGGGCATCGGAGTCACCAAACTCGATGGGGGTCAGCTGCTCGTCGCCCGGGTCAATCTTGAGCACGGCAATGTCGCTCGTAGGGTCGGTGCCCACAATGGTTGCGTCATAGGCCACGTCGCCCATGACAACCTGAATGACGGGCTCATCCTGGTCGTCGACGTTGTCGTACCCCTCGATGACATGGTAGTTCGTGAGGATGTGTCCCTCGGTGTCAAGTGCGACGCACGAACCACTCGACACACCTACCGAGCCCTGCATGCCCACCAGAGCATAAACGCTGCCCACCGAAGGCAGGACCTTTTCGGCCACGGTCTCGGCAAGCGTGGGATCGGTCTGGGCAGCGCCGGCCGCAGTCGCGGCGTTTTCGTCAGCGGGCGCGGCGGCAACCGCGGAGCCCTCGTCAGCAACAGCAAGGTTGGAAGAAGCGGCGCTCGTCATGAACGCGCCGCCCGCAAGGCCAATCGACAATACAAGTGCGCCGGCAACGATCCTGCCGGACAGGCCCATGCGCGCACGAGTGCGGGCGCTTTCAGGAGCGAGCTCGACAATCGGTTCGTTGTTCTTGTTGAAGGTACTCATAGGCTGTGTCCTTCCTACTCCCAGGCCCTCAAAGGGACCGTCGTTTTTTGACTACTGCAGGTTTACCCTAAACGGCTGAAACATGCGTGAATCAAGCAACCCACAAAGACCTGCCAGATACCTGAGGCCCCTTTCAGAAAGAGCAGGCGCAAGCGCATGGGAGCTGGGTCCCCCAATCCAACGGCAAAATCCCTATTGCTGCAACCCAAACTCAATCGCCGCAACATTATCGCGCATCGAACGCACGGTCTCGCGTGAAATGAGCTCATTGTCGAAGGCTATTCGAATTTGTTCGCGCTCGATCAGAAGTGCACGGCGCATGATGGCGTCGGTGGGCACCATGGACGCACCCAGGCGCGAGCGCGCCGACTGGCCACTTGAACGCACCGCAGCAACAATACGCTGGTACTCCAACGTCAGATGGACAATAGCCTCCTCGTCGAAGCCATCGTCAGGCTCAACCTCAGCAAGCTCTGAGAGCACGTACTCGGCACACGACAGGCGCAGGGAGTCGCGGGCGCGGCGGCGCTTCTCACGCGCATCTTCCCCCAGCCCCCAATCTTGGGAACCGGTCTGGAGCAGCACTCCGAACCAGCCTGAGGCGTTGCGCAACAGCCAGCGTATCTCTCCCTTGTGGTGGATGCGCGAAAGCTTGCGCTCAAGCTCCCACAGATAGCCGTAGCCCACAACAGGCGCGACCTCGTGGTCACGAATAGCCTTGTTCACGCGCACCGCCTCCCATGCCACGGCACGCTCATGCAGGCTGTCCTCTGCCTTGTCCTCAAGCGAGGAGACCTTCTTGATGCGGTCGATGCGCGGCTCGTAGGTCGCGATGACGCGGCGCAGCGCGCGCTTGTCAACGATTGCCTCGTCATGCGACAGCTCGCGGATGACATTGCGCAGCACCTGCACGCGGCCCTGCGTCTCTTCAATGCGCGTGAGCTGAGGCTCCTTTTTGGGCACAAGCAGCGGAACCACAAAGTTGGCAAGCAAAAGCGTTATGAGAATGACGCCAGCCCCCAGGAAGATGAGCAGCTCGCGGCACTGCAGGACCTCGCCGGTGCCCACAACGCGCGGGATGGTGAGGCAGATAGACAGCGTCACAGCGCCCTTGGGGCCAGCGAGTGTGAGCAGAAGGGCGTCCTTAGCCGCTTTGCCGTCAATCTTGTGACGCTTGCCGTCCTCGCGAACCGCCACGCGCTCCATCCCTAAGCACCACACGAAGCGAACCGCAATGAGCACAACGGTGATGAGCGCGACGTCGAGAATGAGGGTTTCATTGGGATAGCTGCTAGCCCAGGTGCGCGCAGTGGTGTTGGGCAAGAGCGTGCCCAGCAACACGAAGCACATACCGTTGAGCGCAAAGGAGACGACCTTCCAAACGCTTGTGCTCACGATGTTGAGTCGCGCCGTGCTGGGCATCAAAGCCCTCGTGTTGAAGGAGTCCACGATGCCAGCAGCCACGACCGCCAAGATGCCCGAGACACCCAGCTCCTCGGCTATAAAGTAAAAGGCAAAGGGCGTGAGCACCTGCACGAGCACATGGAACGTCACGTCCTCCAGACCGGTGCGACGCACAAAGTTGATGATGAAGCCCTTGATTGCGGCAAGAAGCGCACCCAGCACGATGCCGCCCACAAAGCTCCAGGCAAGCGACAGCCCCGCGTCAACCACAGAGAAGGTGCCTGTGACGAGCGCCGCAATGGCGAACTGGAACGACACGACGCCCGACGCGTCGTTGAGCAGGCACTCACCCTGCAGGAGCATTTTATGGTTCTTGTCGATGGAGAGACGCTTACCCAGCGTGGTAACGGCGACCGCGTCGGTAGGACCCAAGGCCGCACCCAGGGCAAATGCGGCCGCAAGCGGGATAGAAGGCACAAGCGCATGCGTGAAGAAGCCCACGACAAGCACGATGAGCAAGACGAGCCCTAACGCCAACGCAAGCACGGGTCTGCGCTGGCGCCACAAAGCCTTCTTGTCCGCCTCTATGGCGTCCCAATAGAGCAAGGGCGCAATGAAAAAGATGAGGAAGAAGTCTGGGTCAAGCGAGATGGTGACCGGCGCCGGACTCATGGCGAGCGCAACACCGAGCGCGATCTGCACAAGCGAGGCAGGTGCCTTCGGGAAGATCTGCGCCACGACGCTCGAAACGAGAACGGCGGCGAGCATGAGAACAACGGGCAAGACGGACTCCACATGTGCTCCAATCTGCTTGTGCGCCCCGAGGCAGCCACACCGGCTGCGTTGAAGAACAGAGCTGCTGCGGCAAAGCGCCCAGAGGAACCGGGGGCCTCCGGGCGACGCTGCCGTAGCAACTATGCAATGCTTCTAGCCATAAACCAAAATGCCCCCCGCGAGAACCTCGCAGGGGGCATCCGCAAAAACTACCGATTCAAACCAAGCGGCAGTTGCACGGAACCGCTGTGGCAAGACGCGCAAGGGTGAAGTGCGCGCTGCGGGCCTTTGGCCTACTGGGCGTACTCGAACCCTTGCGGAACGCGGCCACAGCGCTTCGGGATGTACTCATAGAATCCGCTGCAACAAGGCGCGCGATGGCGATGTGCGCGGTGCGGGCCTTTGGCCTACTGGGCGTACATGAGCCTGAGCGCAAGCTGCAGTTGCACGGAAGCGCTGTGGCAAGGCGCCCGAAGGCGATGTGTACTGGGCGTACATGAGCCTTCGGGGAACGCGGCCACAGCGCTTCCGGGGACTTGTTAGTACATGCCGCCCTGGCCGCCCTGGGCAGCAGCTGCGCTAATGGCGTCCTCGATGGTGGTGTCCTTGGGGATGTCGGTCACCGTGGCCTCGGTGATGAGGATGAGGCCGGCGATGGAGGCAGCGTTCTGCAGCGTAACGCGGGAAACCTTGACCGGGTCAAGCACGCCCATCTCGATCATATTGCCCCACTTGCCGCTTGCGGAGTCCAGACCGCAGCCGGCCTCCATGTTGCGGACCTTCTCCACGACGACCTGGCCCTCGTAGCCGGCGTTGGCCGCGATGGTGGCCACGGGCGCAGCCAGGGCCTTCTTGACGATGTTCACACCGATCTGCTCGTCGGCGTCATCGAGCTTCAGCTCGTCGAGGCCGCGCAGGGCGTCCATGAACGCAACGCCACCGCCGGCGACAATGCCCTCCTCAACAGCAGCGCGAGTAGCCTGCAGGGCGTCCTCGATGCGGTGCTTGATCTCCTTCATCTCGGACTCGGTAGCAGCACCGACCTTGATGACGGCGACGCCGCCGGAGAGCTTGGCCAGACGCTCCTGGAGCTTCTCACGGTCGAAGTCGGACTTAGTGTTCTCCATCTCGCCCTTAATCTGAGCAACGCGGGCATCAATGGCGGCCTTGTCGCCGGCACCGTCGACGATGGTGGTGTTGTCCTTCGTGATCTTGACCGACTTGGCGCGGCCGAGGTCGTCAATCGTAGCGTCGGCGAGCTTGGAGCCAAGGTCGCTCATGATGGGCGTAGCAGCGGTGAGGGCGGCGATGTCCTCGAGCATGCGCTTACGACGGTCGCCGTAGCCGGGGGCCTTGACGGCGGCGATGTTCAGCGAGCCACGCAGCTTGTTGAGGATGAGGGTGGCCAGAGCCTCGCCGTCGACGTCCTCAGCAATAATCACGAGCGGCTTGCCGGAACGCATGACGTCCTCGAGCAGCGGCACGATGTCCTGAACGTTGGAGATCTTCTGGTCGGTCACGAGGATGTAGGGGTCCTTGAAGTTGGCCTCCATGCGCTCGTTGTCCGTGGCGAAGTAGGGCGAGATGTAGCCCTTGTCGAACTGCATGCCCTCGACGGTGTCGATGTCGATGCCGA
>JAHZHK010000146.1 GCA_019420325.1 Coriobacteriaceae bacterium
TCTGCGCCCCCGTGAACAACTACGACCCCGACACCGTGGCCGAGATCACGGGCGTCGACGCTGACCTCATCGTCGAGGCTGCCACGACCTACGCCACTCCGCTTCATCCCGAGACGGGTTACGGCAATGGCGGCATCCAGTACATGCTCGCCATCGAGCACTCCTGCAACTCGGTGCAGTGCTCTCGTGCCATCGACGCCATCGTTGGCCTGACGGGCAACTTCGACACCCCCGGTGGCAACCGCGGCCAGACCCAGGGCCCCATCGGCATGGAAGAGTTCGACATGGGTGCCGAGATCTCCATCTTCCCGTTCGCCGGCCCCGAGGCTGCGGACAAGTGGGCCAACATCGCCGGCGTGAACGACATCCCTATGCTTCCCGACCTGGGCATCTGGGGCGACTCCACGGCCATTTGGGACTGCTGCAACCGCTCTGAGCGCGCCCAGTACCCCATCTACATGGGCATCTGCCAGTCCGGCGACCTCATGAACATGTCCAACGCCCTGTACGCCTGGGAGGGCCTGAAGCAGCTCGACTTCTTCCTCGACCTGGACCTGTGGCACACGCCCACCTCTCAGCTCGCCGACATCCTGCTGCCCGTTCGCCACTGGCTCGAGGTCGACTGCGTGCGTACCTCGCAGGGCTGCGGCGGCCACGAGGGTTGCCACTGCAAGACGGTCGAGCCTCTCGGCGAGACGTGGTTCGATGTCGACGTCATCATCCAGCTGGCCAAGGCCTGCGGCATCCCGTGGCATCCGGGTGCGGAAACCGACGAGGAGAAGTGGCCCGACTCCATCAAGGACCTCGACGCCGCTGTTGCTCGCTACGCCGACCTCATTGCCGACTACCCCGGCGACTCTCCCTGGGAGAAGTTCAAGAGCTACTTCCAGGAGCAGGGCATGCA
This sequence comes from Coriobacteriaceae bacterium, assembly GCA_019420325.1. GTDB lineage: Bacteria > Actinomycetota > Coriobacteriia > Coriobacteriales > UMGS124 > UMGS124. The sequence continues at coordinate 905 of JAHZHK010000146.1, forward strand.
GGACTGCAAGAAGCTGCAGCCTGACACCTGGGGCACCTATCGCCGCTATGAGACCGGCATCAGGGTGAGCTCGCAGAACATCGGCGGTGGCGGCGTGACGTTCGGCGCCCCCGGCCTGGGCACCCCCACCAAGAAGCAGGAGATTTGGTGCACCAAGCTCGAGACCGTGCACACCCCCGAGCATCCCTTCTACGGCCAGGACATCGACCATTACTCGATGCCTGACTCCAAGAGCGGCGACCAGTTCGACAAGATCGGCCCGTTCACCCTGCCGACCTACACCGAGCCGCCCGAGGGCCCCGTTGCCAACCCCGAGTACGTCACCGAGTACCCCTTCATCATGACCACCGGCCGCCGCATCCCGGTGTACTTCCACTCCGAGCACCGTCAGCTTCCCTGGTGCCGCGAGCAGTGGCCCGTGCCTCGCGTGGAGATCAACCCCGCCGACGCCGCTGAGCTGGGCATCGAGCAGGGCGACTGGGTGTGGATCGAGACGCCTCGCCACAAGATCCGCCAGGTTGCGGACCTGTACTACGGCATCCGTCCCGGCACCATCAACTGCGAGCACCAGTGGTGGATGCCCGAGTTCCACGGCGCCACGAAGGGCCTCGAGCTCGTGAACGTGAACACGCTCGTGAACAAGGACCTGCGCGACCCCATCTGCGGTTCGAGCTACGCGCGTGCCTACAACGTGAACATCTACAAGGCAACGGCTGAGAACTCGCCCAACGGCAACCCCGTGCCCTGCGATGTTGACGGCACCGAGATGATCTACACCTCGGACGACCCGCGTCTGAAGGAATGGCTGCCCGTGTACGACAACGAGGAGAGCCAGAAGAACTACGCTGAGAGGAACGGTGTGCAGCTATGAGCCGCAAAGCGATCATAACGGACCTGAACCGTTGCGTGGGCTGCCTCGCCTGCTCGGTTGCCTGCAAGGTCCAGAACGAGGTGCCGATTGGCAGCTACTGGAACAAGGTCGTTCGCATGGGCCCGGTGCCCAAGGAGGATGGCGGCCAGTTCCCCAATGTTGAGATGTACTTCCTGCCGCTGTCGTGCCAGCACTGCGCCAACCCCGAGTGCGTGAACGTGTGCCCCACCGGCGCCACCTACAAGCGCGAGGACGGCATCGTCGTCGTCGACGCCGAGCAGTGCATCGGCTGCCAGGCCTGCGTGAGCGCCTGCCCCTATGGTGTGCGCTACCTCGACGCCGACCTCAACGTGGTGCAGAAGTGCAACATGTGCGCCGACCGCGTCGATGAGGGCCTGCTGCCCAGCTGCGTTGCGCAGTGCGGCGGTCGCGCCCGCTACTTCGGCGACCTCGACGAGGGCATCGAGTCCTTCGAGGGCCCGGCTCCTCTCGACGTTTCCTCGGGCGACGACTTCAAGAAGCTCAACCCCGTGGACTACGACGCCAACGTGGGCAGCCGCGCCAAGCTCGTCGACGCGATCAACGCCTACGACGACGCCGAGGTGTACCACCTGAACGACTCGGGCAACGACCCGAGCTTTGCCTACATCCTTCGTGGCGTGAAGTGGCAGACCAACCCGGAGTTCTTCTTCGACCCCACGGCTCCCACCAAGTCTCGCGAAGAGGCAAAGCCCCTGGTGTAATGGGGCGTACGAACGATATGTTCGACCTTGTGTTGTAAAGCATAGAAGCGCATAAGCGCAGATGTGCATAGTAAGTAAGAATGAGGTGGCCGGGTGCGTGCAAGCGTGCCCGGCCACGATGGGCCCTCAGGGCGGCGTGCGTGCGACATGACGAAAACACGCATGCCGCCACCCATGCCGGTGGGGCGCGCCTTTGCGGCGCGCCCCACTGGGTCTCACGGAAAAAGGGATGAACTATGACTGAGCGTATGGATGACATGCTTGACGCCGACGAACTCGCGATGTTCGAGGAGGGGCGCGAATACGATCCCCTCGACGTCGAGGAGGAGAAGGACGCTGACGAGAGGGCCGAGACGTTCGGCTACATCGGCACGCCCGAAGAGGCAGCCGCCGCGCAGAAGCCCGCCGCTCAGGAGATTCCCGCCCGTGAGCGCATCGAGCAGCTCTTTGAGGATATGCCGCCGTTCAAGCGCTGGCTGATCAACATCATGCAGGTGTGCCGCGAGCCGCAGCGTGCCGAGGACATCGAGAAGGTCGTGGAGGGGCTGCGCGCCAAGAGGCACTGTGTGTTCAACGCTGCAAGCTTCCGCACCATGCTCGAAGAGGCCGGCGCGCTTGAGAAGCTCACGCTTGACGGTCAGCCTTATGGGAAGGTCGAACCCAAGCTCGAGGAGGTCGAGCAGGACGGCAAGACGTACCTGCGTCCGACCCAGCCCCCCGAGGCCATGTGGAAGACGACGCCCGAGGGCCTTGAGGCAATCGAGTCCAATGATCCGCTCGACGCGCTCACTCAGATCATGAACGAGCAGAGGGACTACACCGAGGTGTTCACCGAAATCCTGGGCATGTGCGAGGGTGACGGTGCCTCCATCAACGAGATCAAGATGCAGGTCAACACCAACCCCGTGCTCGAATACCCCAAGAAGACGGCGCAGTTCTTCATGGACTACCTCGATCGCAACGACGCCATTGAGTGGGACGGCGCCTGGAAGATCACCGAGGTGGGGCGCAAGCTGCTGCAGAGCCTGGGGCAGAAGTAGGCAAGCTTGCCGAATCGTCTGGCGAGCTTCGTTTGAAGATGGGAGAGGGAGAGGGACATGGCTGAGGAAGAGAAGAGCATGATGGATGAGGCCTCTGTGGGAACCGACGCGGACGCGGCGCTGAGCGAGCAGGACCGTGCGATGCTCGTGGGTCTCAATGAGCAGCGCGAGAACATGTATGGCCTGCTGAGCCGCCTGTACAAGGTTGAGATGGACGAGGACTTTTACAAGGGACTTTGCGAGGCGGCGTTTCCTGCGGCAACGGGCAACGACGACGTGGACGCAGGGTACCGCTGCATCGCGCTGTATTGCGCGAGCCACCGCGACGACGCCCTGCTCGACTTGGCGCGCGATTACGCCCGCGTGTTCATCGGCCATGGCAACAACGCTTACGCTGCCGCCTATCCCTTCGAGAGCGTGTATACCTCCGAGAAGCGCCTGCTCATGCAGGAGGCACGCGACGAGATTGTCGAAGTGTACCGCGAGAGCGGCTTTGCCGTCGATGCGGGCTGGGAGGACCCCGAGGACCATATCGCGTTGGAGCTTGAGTACATGCAGATGATGGCCCGCCGTGCCCGCCAGGCCCTGGAGGCTGGCGAGGACGAGAACGCCCTGGAGCTGCTCGATAAGCAGCGCGCGTTTCTGCTGCGTCACCTTCTCTCCTGGACGCCGTTCCTTGCCAATGACATGGAGCGCATTGCCCAAACCGACCTGTACCAGGGGCTTGCGCTTTTGACCCGCGGCCTGCTTGCGCAGGATCGCGAGTTTTTGAACAGTGTCGTGGTGTCGCAGGAGCAGGAGTAGGAGTAGCGCCGGGTCGCAGGACCTGCGTCTAGCCGGGGGAGGCAAGAGGAAATGAAAGATAAGCAACTTGAAAGCCGCCGCTGGTGGGGCATGGGTGGGGCGCAGAGCCCGGTGTTTGTGCGCAATGGCAAAGCATGCCTGGTAAAAGGCGGTGCGGGTGTTGTGATGGGCGAGCTCGTGCAGCGCGTGCAGGCTGTGCTTGCGGGAGGTGCCAAGTCGCAAGATGTCCTGGTGTTGTGCGCCGACCCAACGAGTGCCGCGCGCATGCAGGCAGAGCTGGCCGCTGTGCGGGCAGAGGGTGTCGGCGAGGCTGCGGGTGCTGGTTGGGCGGAGGGCACTGGCGAGGTGCGTGTCCTTACGTGCCGCGAGCTTGCGTGTGCCGTGCTGGCTGACCCCGACAGCGCCGCCGCAACGGGGATGTCGTTCTCCTTGGGCCGCGCGCGCCTTCTCAGCGCATATGAGACGGACTTCCTGATGGAGGACGTCAAGACGCTCGGCGCCCGCCCCAAGCGCCTGCGCGAGATGCTCAAGTTTTTCTACCGTGGCTGGACCGAGCTTGCTGACGAGGACCCCGAGTGGCTCTTCACCGTTGAGGAGATTGACACGTTCGAGTTCCTTACCTGTGAGCTGCAGTACCTGGGCGCCATGATGGAGCCGCAGGTGAGCAACCTTGCGACCAAGGCGCTGCGCATGGAGGGGCGGGTGCGCGAAAGGTTTGTGCGCAAGCATGTGTTCGTGTACGGCTATCAAAGCCTGAGCCGTGCCTCGCAACTGCTCTGTCAGCTTGTGGCTGGTGAGGAGCTTGTTGCAGGGGTTGGCCCGGACATGGGTGTCGACGTGTTTGAAAGCTATGCGTACCCGGCGGGTGTCGAGGACTTTGTGCGCCTGAATCCTGCGGCCAAGGTCGTGGAAGTGGATACGCAGGGCGTTGCGGGCGACAAGGTGTGCGACGCGCGTTCATGGAAGACCCCTGCTGATGAGGTCGAAGGTACGGCCGATGCCATTGTGGCGGCCGTCGAGGCTGGCATGAATGCCGAGGATATTGCCGTGGTCACCTTCCATCCCTGGTGGACCCAGCAGATGGCGCGTGCCCTTCAGGCGCGTGGTCTGCAGGCGAATGCCTGGCTCGGAGCGCCCAAGCTGCATGGCGACATTCGCGAGCTCGACAGGTGCTTGGGCCTTCGCACGGTCACTCTCCTGCGCCTCCTTGCGGATGAGCATGACGGCATGGCATGGAGGAGCTGGTTTGGTTTTGGCGACTACCTTGCCCGCAGTAACCAGTTTGCCGAAATGCGCCGCCGCGTGTGCGGCATGCATATAGGCGAGGGCTGCACTGTGGCGGCGAGCAAGCGTGCCGAGGTGAGCGCGCAAGAGGCAACGAGCACATGCGGCGAGGGCGCTACCTGCGGAGACACGCGGGGCGCACGCGGCGGGGGCGCTGCGAAGTTGAGTGCGCATGGCGACGTGCACGGCGACCTTGCAGCTTACGGCATCGACCTCGATTCCGACCTCAAACCCCTGTTCGCCGAGGTGCGTGAATTGCGCGGCCCAAGGTTGCTGGCGTATCTGGTCGAGACGCTTGCCGGTCCCGACGTGCCGCTACCGGCTTCGGTGCGCCCGCTGCTTGCGCTGGGCCCCGACGCCGACGCTGCGCAGATGGTGGCCGAGCTCGATCGCCTGCAGTTTTTCTCGGGTGTGCCCGCCCGGGCCGGTGTGACGGTTGCTTCTTATACGGCCCTGGCCGATATCGACTTTGACCAGGTGTTTTTCGTTGGGTTTGCGAACGGTCTTTTCCCTCGAGCCGACTACTTCGATCTCACCAAGGTCACGGTGGACAAGCAGGCAAAGATGGGCGAGCGTGATGCCCACGCGGCGCGTGCTATGGCGGGCCTGGGCACCCGGGGGCTGCATGTGGGCAGCTTCGAGCGTTGCGAACGCACGCTGGCCGACCGCATGGGCGTAAAGCAGGTGCGCATCTACGCTGCCGACGACTTTGGCCGCGAGATGGTCGAAGCCGCTCCCAGCATCTATACCGACGTGCTGCTGGGTGGGGCGTAGAGCCTGCCGGCCGTTCGGCTTTCCATTGGAGAGCGTCAACCTCGCGGATCGCGTGCCAAATTGTGGTGTACGGGATGGGTCCGGCCGGGCCGGGAATCGT
>JAHZHK010000147.1 GCA_019420325.1 Coriobacteriaceae bacterium
ATATGGACGGGGCCATTTGATCCCTCTTGGGAATACACCGTCATCAGCAGGGCGGATAGACACGTGCACACCACGAGCGCCCGGAAGGCCGCCTTCCCCCCGCGTGCATCAGCCCCAAGGCTGGGAAGTTTGGTCACAGCGCCCCCTTAGATGCACTTAGGCCGATGCCTGCGTATACGAGCCCGAAAGGGCATTGGCGTCGAGCACCGCCATGCAGCCCTTGACGACGTTCTCCAGAGCCGTGGGCGAGACATTGACGGGCACGCCCGTTTCCTCGCGCAGGCGACGGTCCAGGCCGCGCAGCATTCCGCCGCCGCCAGACAGAAGGATGCCGTAGTACATGATGTCGCTGGCAATGTCGGGCGGAGTCGCGTCAAGCACTTCGCGCACGACCTTGACGATGGCCTTGATGGGGTCTTGGATGGCGCGACGCACTTCCTCGGACTCGATGCGCACGGTCTTGGGCATGCCGGTCACCGTGTCGCGGCCGTTGACCTCGACATCGAGTTCACGGTCGAGGGGTGCGGCTGAGCCGACCTTGATTTTGATGATTTCGGCAGTGCGCTCACCGATGTTGAGGCCGTAGGTGTCCCTCACCATCTCAAGGATGGCGCGGTCGAAGGCGTTGCCGCCCACGCGAACCGAACGGGAGACGACAATGCCGCCCATCGAAATGACCGCGACCTCAGCCGTGCCGCCGCCGATGTCGACGACAAGAGAGCCGGTCGGTTCCTCGACGGGAAGCTCGGCGCCGATGGCTGCGGCCATGGGTTCCTCGATGAGGAACGCCTGCGAGGCGCCCGCCTGCAGCGCGGCTTCGAAGACAGCGCGCTTCTCAACGGACGTGACGCCGCTGGGAATGCCGATGACAACACGAGGACGCGGGGCAAGCAGGCCCTTCTTCTCGCCGCAGGCCTTGCCGATGAAATAGCGAAGCATAGCCTCGGTCACGTCGAAGTCGGCGATGACGCCATCCCTCATCGGCTTGATGGCCTCGATGTTTCCAGGGGTGCGGCCGAGCATGCGCTTCGCATCGGCGCCAACCGCCAGGACACGATTCTTGTCACGGTCGATGGCGACAACTGAGGGTTCGTTGATGAGAATCCCCGCCTCGCGCGTGGCAACAAGCGTGTTCGCGGTACCTAGGTCTATTGCCAGGCCTGCACCGTTGCGGCCCAGGATGTTGTCTAGAAACGACATGCGCGCACCAATCGAAAAGTAGGCCCATCCCGCTAGGCGGGATGGGCTTGCAAGACTTCAACTTGTCAGAAAGTCAAATGCCAAGCGAGCTTAGGCCTGGAAGAAGATGCCAATCTCGCGCTCGGCAGATGCGGGAGAGTCGGAGCCATGGATGACGTTGCGGTCAACGGAGAGGCCGAAGTCGCCACGGATGGTGCCGGGCTCAGCCTTGGCGCAGTCGGTGGCGCCCATGAGGCGACGCATGTTGGCAACGGCGTTCTCGCCGGAGATGACCATCTTGACGACGGGGCCGGAGGTGATGTAGGACACGAGGCCCTCGTAGAAAGGCTTGCCCTTGTGCTCGGCGTAGTTGGCCTCGGCCTGCTCGGGGGTGACCATCTCGAGCACCATGCGCTCGATGGTGAGACCGGAGCGCTCGATGCGGTTGACGATCTCGCCGATGTGGCGGTTGGCCACAGCGTCGGGCTTAATCATGATGTAAGTCTTCTCGATCATTGTCGTGCCTTTCACTCGTTGTCTGCTAATGCAACTCACACTGCGCATCAAGCGCAGAAGGAGACCTTTTTGCTAGGCCTGCTCGCCCTCGGCGGGAGCCTGCTCGCCCTCGGCGGGCTGGTCGGCGGGCGCGGCAGCCTGGTCGGTCTGCTGGCCGGCCTCGGTCTGCTCCTCGGAGACGACCTTCTCGCCGTTGAACGCGTCGACATAGGTGTTGTCGGTCTCGGAGAGGATGACGCGCTCGACGTTGGAGACCTTCCAACCAATGCCCTGGCGCACGAGGCTCACACGGTAGGTGATCTTGCCGCCCTGGGGAAGCGCGGTCTGCACAATGGCAACGCAGTCGCTCATCGTTGCGTCCATGCCGATGACCTCGGCGGTACCGTTGCCCTCGATGGAACTCATGACCTGGTTGCGGGCGGTGTCGTCAACGCTCGAAGCCCAAAGGCCGGATGCGCTGTCACCGTCTGCAGCGGCGGCAAACACGTCGGAGATGACGCCCTCACGGGAAGGAATGCCCAGGCCTGCCGCATAGGCACCGGCACAGGCGCCGAGCACAACAACCACAATCAGAATAACGACAAGCGCGCGCTTGAGCCCACGGTGCGGCTTCACCTGATCGTAGGCCTCACGACGACGCTGGTCGGCCACGATGTCAGCCTCGGAGATGTTGAAGAAGCCCGAGTCCTCGGCGCTGGGGAGCAGATCGCCGGACATGCCGGCCGGGTCATAGGTGGGATCGACCATGCCCGCAGAGTAACCGCCGGTGTTGGTGCCCATTGCCTGGACGGCCTGCGTGGCACGGCTGAAATCGACCTGGGCCGCAGCGGAGAGCTGATAGCCGGTAGAGGTGGCGTTCTGGAAAGCGGACACCGCCTCGACCATGCGGTTCGTCGCAACGTAAGCCTGGCCGAGGTTTGCGAAGATGAGCGAGCGCTCCTGAGGGTTCGACGCAAAGTCGACGGCCGTGCGATAGGCCTCGGCGGCATCTGCCGGACGGCGCATCTGCATAAAGCTCACGCCGAGGTTGATGAGGGCCTTGGCAGGTTCGGGGTTGTTGGGATCCAGGGCCGCCTGACGATACGCGGTGCCGGCGTTGCGCGAGTCACCGAGCTTGGAGTACGCCTCGCCAAGCGCCATGTGAGCCTTGTAGGCGCCACGGTAGTTCTGGTCGGTCAGGGCATGGCGCAGCGAGTCGATGGTGCCGCGCAGGTCACCGAGGGCCATCTGCGCCTTGCCGAGGTTCGTGTACACAGCGCCCTGGTTGCCGTAAGAGGAATCCGCCAGGGCAGCACGATAGGCCTGCGTGGCCTCCTGCACACGACCGATGCGCATGAGGGCGTTGCCGCACAGATGGCAAGCCTCGCCGGTGCCCGGACCGGTGCCGCACTGCGAGAAGAGAATGACTGCGCTCTCCCAGTCCTTGGCGTCATATGCCTGTTTTGCCCTGTTGAAGGTCGTGATATCCAACGGTAATGCTCCTCGTGCCCTGGAAGGAAATGTGCGTATGGTGCGTTGGCATGCCCCTCTTAAAAGAAGGGCCAGTCGGCAATTGTACGTTGCGACCGGCCCTTCTCACAGGGCATTATAGAAACTACAGTACCTCAGATGAGTCTTGCGGCCTTTTGCTATGCCTGAACGGGGCGAGCTGCCTCGTAGTTCTGCTCGTAGTCGATGAGGTACTTGTTCGTGTGGCCGTGGTCGTCGGCGGGGCCGTTGTCGCGGCTCAGGATGTCGGAGACGTCATTGCCGGCGATATCGGCGTCGCAGGCCTCGACAAGCACGGAGATGCGCATCTCGAGGTCGTTGTACAGGTTGTCGATGGCAGCCTTGGTCTGAGCGTAGGCAGAGTTGGCGTCGACGGCAACGGCCTGCAGCGTCGCGCGGGCAGAGCTGATCTGCGCCTGGAGGTCAGCCGCGCGGTTGCGCAAGTCAGACAGGTCGCTGACGCCCAGGTTGTCGGAAAACTCCGTCGCGATAGAGCTAATCTGGCCGTGGAACCCGTCAAGCTGGTTGTAAGCGGTCGTGAGCTGCGTGAACGCATCGGCGGCGGGAGCGGCCGTCTGCTGGTCGCTCACCGGGGCGGAAGTGTCGCCCGCAACCGTGCCCTGCTCGGTGCCGCCCTGCTGGGACTGGTCGCCGTTGGAGGTCACCACGACGTTGCCGCCGTCGACCGTAGCCGTGCCGGGTTGGGCGCCGGTATCCCAAGGGTGCAGGATGATGAGCACAAGCGCCACAATGAGCACAAGCAGCACCGCGATGAGCACGATGGGCCACTTGGGCGACTTGGTGGCGGCGCTCATGTCGACGCTGCGGCCGGGCATGGCGGGCGTAGCGGGCACAGCGGCGAACTCCTGGCTCGCACCGGTACGCGGGAACTGCCCAGAAGGCTGCTGGAACGGTGGCATCTGGCGCGTGGGCTCATATGACTGGCGCGCAGGCTGCGCCGCAAACTCCTGCGAGGGCTGGCGATAGGCCATGGGATCCTCATACCCCTGCTGACCAGGCATGACCTGGGTCTGCCCCGCATACTGGGGCTCAGGCTGAAGAGGGGTGCCGCACGTGGGGCAGAACTTCGTGGACTCAGAGCATTCGGTACCGCAAACTGAACATTTCATCGTTTGCCTCCTACCTTTTGTGATTCGTCGTTACTTCGTAAAATCGGTCGGACGCCACGGTCACATCATAGCAAAGCGCGGGGTGTGACGGGCGGCGCACACGCTATTCCGACACGGCCGCAAGATAGGCGACCGCGGCGTCACAGATGGCATGTGCCAACGTCTCCTGGTACTCGGGGCTGCAAAGGAGCTGGTCTTCCTCGGGGTTGGACATGAAGCCCATCTCGAAAAGCACCACGGGGACCTGGCAGAAGTTGAAACCCGCCAAATCGGTCCTCTCCACAATCCCATCGTCTTGGGCACCCGTCTCGGAGATGATGACAGGGTGCATGATGCTGGCCGCATAGGCGCTTGCGTCTGCGATGCTCGTCGTCCACTCGTTGTAGCCCGGCACGAGTGTGGTGAACCCGCGGGGACCGGAGTCGTCGGCGCCGTCGCAATGCAGGCGGATAAAGATGTCGGCCCCGCAGTCGTTGGCGACCTGGGCGCGCTCCTCACTCGAATACGTGCGGGAGTTGTCCTCACGCACCATGACGACCGTGATCCCCTCGTCGCGCAGCTTGTCGCGCAGCAGCAATGCCACAGCGAGCGTGACGTCGGCTTCCTCGACGCCCGTCACAACACCTTGGGTGCCACCCGGCTCGACGTACTGCATCTCGCTGGAACCAGGGCCGATGGGGGTAAGGGTAAGGTCGCAGCCGCCGCCATGGCCTGCGTCGATGCACACGGTACCGCGCACAAGCCCCTCCCCTGCCACAGCGCGGGCCTGCACGTCGCGACCCGTCTGCGACACGGCGTCCATGAAGCCGCCCGCCGCCTTGTTGGCCGCACCCGTAAGCTGACCGGTGGCACGGGCGTTGCACGACGCGCACGACGCGACGCCCACCCCCGTCGCCAGCACAGCCGCAAGGGCGCAACCGCCTATGACGAACGTCCTACGGCTTACGGGCAGTCCGGGCTTGACGACGTCGCCGTCATGCTCGGCCGGCGCCTCGCCCTTTGCCACAGGGCCATCAGCGACATCGGCCCGCTCGGGCTGTTTTTCGTCTGTCAAACGTTGCCTCCTCACATAGGCGCACACGGCGCGTGGCGCGCCGGGCGGCCGGATATGCAACCTTCTACTCTACATGGGGCCGCACCGAGATGCACGCCACGCTGGCCAGGCAACAGATATTCAGCAGCCAACGTCCACCACAGCGGCCGAACCCTGAAAACATGCCAAAACCCTTTGCCGCAATTTTGCACATATATAACAGGCACTGAACAACTCTAGGTCTACAATCAAAGGGGTTTTATCGGCACAGAATGAAACGCCCCGGAAGGCAGGCGCGTATGCTAGAAGGCATCGTCGACATAGGTTCGAACTCGGTGAGGATGACCGTGTATGACTGCGACGTCCAAACGAACGAGTTCCGGCCGTTCTTTAAGTTGAAGAATCAACTTGGGCTGGCAAGCCACATCGACCCGCAGAGCGGCAGGCTCGACGAGGCCGGCGTTGACGCGCTCATCAGCACCCTCAAGGAATATCGCAGGGCGGCGTCTCGGTTCACCGAGCTCGACCGCCTCTCCTGCTTTGCCACCGCCGCCATCCGCAACTCCTCCAACTGCCAGGAAGTCCTCGACAAGGTCGACGAGCTGTGCGGCGTGCAGGTGGAACTTCTGAGCGGCGTCGAGGAGGCACGTCTGGGTTTCGCGGGCGCCATGTGGCACTCCGGCGCCACCTCGGGAGTGCAGATCGACGTGGGCGGAGGCTCCAGCGAAGTTCTCATCTTTGAGGACGGCCAGGCAAAAGACGCCACGAGCGTCCCCATGGGTTCGCTCTCCCTCTTTGAAAAGTACGTCGACGGCCTTCTGCCCACCGCACGCGAGGCCAAAGACATCCGCGAGGCAATCTCCAAGCGCGTGCGCAAGGCGCTCGGCGAGCAGAGCGCCGAATGTGCCTCATGCATCGGCGGCACGGCGCGCGCCATGCGCAAGGTTCGCAACGCGTGGTTGGCGCCCCAGCAGCCTGGATCCCCCGTCACACGCGGCGAGCTCGACCAAATCGTGTCGCATATCATCGACAAGCCAAAAGTGGCAATGCGCGAGCTTCTCCGCGTGGTGCCCGAGCGCATCCACACGTTTACCCCGGGACT
>JAHZHK010000148.1 GCA_019420325.1 Coriobacteriaceae bacterium
GAGGAACAGAGCAAGGACCACGACGGCCAGGCCCGCGCCCATAACCAGCGACTGGAGGATGTTGCTGATGAACAGCTCGATGTAGGAGCCCTGGTCGTACAGGGCATCGATCTCGAGGCTGGAGTTGTCCTTCTCGAGTTCGGCAATGCGCGTGGCGCAAGCCTTCGACACGTCGGAGGTTGAGGCGGTCGAGCTCTTGTACACCGAAAGCAGAAGTCCCTTGCCGTCGTTGAGGCGCATGTAGGATTCGCCCGCATTGTCGATAAGCGTAACGTCGGCCACATCAGAAAGCTTGACCTCGCCCACGCCGTCGATGTCGGCAAGAACAAGGTCGGAGAGCTCGTCTGCCGAGGTGAAGCCCTCGCCCACGCGCACGAGCCACTGGTCGTCGTTGGCGTCGCTCACATAACCGGCAGGCATAGCGAAGTTCTGGGCAGAGATAACCTGGGCCAGCGTTGACTTGTCAACCAGGGCGTCGACGTTAGCCTGGGCAAGCGCCTGGTCGCGCTGCTCGTTGAATTGATCGCGGGAAGCCTTGAGCTGGGCCGCCTGCTCGTCGAGCTGGGCCTGGGCGGCATCGATCTGCGCGTAGGCGTCGGGATTGACGTCGCGTCCACCTGCCTGATCAAGCTGGTCACGCTGGGTGTTAAGGTCGGACTGGGCTTGCGCGAGCTGAGCGTCGCCATCGTCGAGCTGTTGCTTGGCATCGGCCAGAGAGTCGTCAACATGTGCTGCAAGCTTGTCGTTGACGGCGTCGATCTTCTTTTGGTTGAGGCGCACCTCCACCGACTGCTCCACCGCACCGGAAACCGAGACGTCAGCGACACCGTCGATACGCTCGAACTCGGGAACAATTTTGTCTTCGACATACGAGGTGAGCTCGTAGATGTCCTTGGAGTCATCGCGCACGCCCAAGTAGACCGTGGCCATCATGTCGGAGCTGATCTCCATGTAATTGGGGCTGCCCGCGTCGTCGGGCAGCTGCGAGGAGACCTCGTTCACCGCCGAGGAAACCTTGACGAGCGCCGAGTCCATGTCGGTGCCGTCCTCAAACTCCAGGAAGATCATGGAGTAGTTGTCCGAGCTCTTTGAGGTAACGTTCGACACGCCGTTCACCGTGGCGAGGCTGCCCTCGAGCACATCCGTAATTTCGGACTCCACCTCCTCGGCGGTCGCACCGGGGTCGGTGGTGATAACCGCCAGATAGGGCAGGTCCATCTCGGGGTACAGGTCAGTCTTCATCTTGGAGAGGGACACGCCGCCCAAAATAAGGGAGACGATAACGGCCACAACGATGATGTAGGGCCGCTTGACAGAGAATCGGCTAAGCATGGGCTGGGCTTGTCCTTCCAACGATGCATGTGAGAGGCGCCATGCCGAAGCAGGCGTATTGAATTAACCTACCCCGTCGACACGCGTCCCTGTCGAACGTCCGGAAACATCCCCACAAATTCTCAACTTACTAGCGGGGCCTCGAAGCGAGCCCCCCTTCTGCAAACATCGCCAAGCATGCCCCCAAGACCCTACTACGCCAACCCATATCGCTGATAGGGGCTGTTCTTCTTCTGAGTGGGCCGTATGACCCCTTGGGCGACAAGACCCTGGACGACTTTAAGAACCGTGGGACGCGACCGGCCAGACTCCTCCATAAGCTCAGCCATGCTCGCCGTGCCGCGTATAGTAATGACCTCGACGATAAAGTCGTCGAGTCTCATGATCACCTCGTCCTGCTTCACAAAGCCCTTGGCGCAAGCAACAGCATCCTCGCGAATACCCCCGCAGGCAGAGCCCGAGGGCACACCGGTCAGACGGAGCGCGCCGGCGGACAGGCCGCCCTCCTTACGACGGCGCATAACCAACGTAAAAGCAGAAGGCGAATCATGCGGCTCCGGTGCAGGCATGCCCGCCTCTTGGAGTGCCAGGCAGATGCTCTGATAGCCGGTGCCTCGGTTCTCCGCTACAAATCCACCGCCCTCCAAAGGCGTGTTTTCCAGCAAGGCCGACAAGAACTGGTTGCGGGCGGACGCTATAGGGGCGTCTTCAAGCGAGCGGATTGTTACACAGCCGTACAGTCCGCCTGCATTTCTCACTTCAATCCGGTCGTCGTACATGTCGACAGCCACGGACGTCCCGAGCGCCTCGTCGGAATAATCGCGGTGCATAAGTGCGTTCACCACGGCCTCTCGCACCGCAACAAGCGGGTAGTCTGGCACATCGGTGCGAAACGCCCCCTCGATTCGCGCCCCTGTACGCATATTGCGCCCAACCGCACCCAACACGTCTTGAACCATTGCCGGTATCGATCCCACACACGTGGCCATGTCCAAAAAACGTCGCCCGTCTGATGTGGGTTGAGCCTTGGAATTGCCTGGATAGCGCGTAAATACCACGCAAAGGCGAGGGAAAAACTCCTGGGGGTAGGCGCCCAGGGCCACAAGACCTGCCAACGTCGGACACAGCTCCCCCGCCTCGTTCTTTGTAAGCACGCGAAGCTTTGTCAGCGCCGTTTCATCATCGAGATGGGCGAAGTTTCGCGAATGCACGGCCCTCTCACGCGCAAGAACACCGGCCACCAGCCGGGGGTCCAAATCGGCAAACGACGCATCCCCAACAGCGCGCGCGTCATAGCGGGGCTGCTCATGCTCGTCCATGAAGCGGTCGACCTCATACGACGAGAGACGGCAATCCCCATCTGCCATACGGATATACGACCCCGCGTACCTGCCTGAGACGCTTACGTAGCACGGCTTGTCTTTGGGCCTCATCTCGGGAATATATGCCGTCACAACGGCTTTTCCTTCGAACTGCCGCGCATCGATAATCGCACGAACCGGAGGAGTCATACGCTCGCCGCACCATGCAGCGAGCATGTCTTGGATGCGGACAGCATCAAACCCCTCGACAGGGATAAAGCCATCCTTTTCGCTCAAGCCACAGACAATGAGACCGCCCGCTCCATTGGCAAAGGCCGAGATGGTGGAGCCTATGTCGCGAGGCAAACCCCCACGCGCCGTTTTGACCTCGCACGAGACTCTGTCGGTCCCCGCTATGCGCATGGAAGCAATCAACCGCGCGAACCCCTCATCATCCATATTCGCAAAGTCAAGCATCGCGCATCCCAACCTCGACTTGTAAACTTAACAAGTGAGTTTATCAGTGGATGCCAAAGATTACAAGTTAGTTTACAAGTTTGCTTTTGTGGCAACAAGCTCCTTTGACAATTCATGTCCTGTGCTTCCTGCCGAACAGAAACGCAAAATAACTCTCTGCCCACAACGTCGACCTGAGGTTAGAGCGGTGCAAAGGCGAGCTGAGAAGAGCAAGGACAGACGTCCGAACCGTTTGAAGACATTCAAACAGGAAGCGCGATCGTGGGTATATACAGCAGGAAAAAACTGTTGGCGCTCGTAAACCAATAGCACCCTTGGTCGTAGTGCCCAGAGTTGGGTGACAGACCGTCACCTCTCCACGGCGAAGCTGTTCTTGCCCGTGGCTTTCGCATCGTACATGGCGCGGTCGGCACGCTGGATAAGAGTCTGCGCGTCCAAGTTCTCGACCTTCTCCTGGTAGTACGCACCGACACTGAGGGTAACCCTCATGCCCCCGTCGACATCGATAGGCGGAATCGACCGCAGTCGGCACTCAAGCTCTGCCTCGTTTACATTTCGCAATGCGGCAACAAACTCGTCGCCGCCATAGCGCGCCAGAATGTCCTCGGTTGTAGGCGCCAGGGCCTCACGCAAGGCCTCGGCCACCCGCGAAAGCACTTTGTCGCCCGCAAGATGCCCCAGGCCGTCGTTGATGTCCTTGAAGTCATCGATGTCGAGCATCACCACAGAGAGCGGTGTGCCATCGAGAACCGAACGGTTGATGAGGATGTTCAGGCGCTCATCAAGATAACGCCTGTTGGAAAGCCCTGTGAGGTCGTCGGTGTACATCTTGCGATTGAACGTGGTGACGCGATCGACAAACTCGTTGTTGCCGAACGCCGAGAGCAGCACATTATCGTTCGAGGCCGTGACGACCTCCAACACGTATCGGCTGCCGTCAACCTCCACGGGTTGGGCCACCACATGATAGATGTCGTTACCGATGAACTCGAATTTTGAGTACCGTTCGCGCTCCATGAAGCACCGCGCCGACAGGCAGTTCTCACAGCGGGCGGTCTTATTCCACACGTGGAAGCATCTGTCAGGCTGAGCACGAAGCTCGCCACCTTCAATGGTGTATGCCATCATGCTGATGGGGTCAACCAAGCGCACCACGTCGAACAGCTGAGACATCTCAGCCGCAAGCTCCTGGAAATGAGCTTTTTTATACTTCGGCACTGCTTCCATGAAACATCCCCCGCCCACGGTTTGACAAACGACGTGTATCTTAAACCCAATACCATATGACAAAGAGGCATACCTGACCTCCCCATAGGGCTATCATTGCACCAACAAGAGGCGCAGGGAGGGTCAGCATGCGTAGCGAAGACATCGCGAAACTGTCGGCAAGGGTGCTGCTCGCGTACTACAACAACGATATCGAACCTTTCCTGGATGCATGCCACCCAAACGTGCTTTGGATTGGCCCCGGCGAAGGCCAAATTATTCAGACGCAGGAGGCGCTCAGGAATACCTTCTATGCCGAGAAAAACAATCTAACGTTTGCGGTACACGACCTCAGCGTCACTGTGCTTCCCACCGGAAGCCCCTCGGTCTTCGAGGTGGTCATGATGTTCCTCGTCGACACCTTCTGGCCAAATGGAGCAACCGGCCGCGTAAGCCAGCGAATCCACCTCAGCTGGGTAGGCTGCAAGGAGACGCCACGCATTCTGCTGTGCCATATCTCAAACGCCATCGCATATGATGAGCGCGACACCATTTATCCCCTGCATTATGACGAGACCTTTGGGACGGAGATGCACTACGAAGGGGCTCCCGCCTCAGGCAGGGTCTGCTTGCGCGCAAAAGGGCGCACGACGATGTATCTCGACCACGAGCGCATCATCTATGCAGAGAGTCACGGCCGCCACACGCTGGTCCATACCTCCAGCGGTACCTACGAAGCCACCGAGTCGCTCTCGACAATTGCCAAGCTCTACCAAGACTTGCTCGTGCGCTGCCATGCAAGTTACCTGGTAAACCCGGCTTTTATCTCAAATGTTTCGCGTTTTCAAGTTGAACTGCACGACGGAACAATCTTGCCAATCCCCGAGAAGAAATACACGACCATCCGAGCGCTTCTCGAGGAGAGGATGCACTAGAGAAACGGCAAAGCCCCTCAGGCAAAGTGGCAAGGATGCACTGCGGCCCCTCCATGACGGCTATTTACAGCATCAAAGCGGGAGGAGCCATGGCAGTCGACGACCCCGATGGTCAAACGGATTGAAAAGCTACCGTGAATTATCCCCAAGCAATGGCCACCACGGACGAGTATTGTATCAAGCAAGTCTCCGCATCAAAGGCGCTGCGGCATCCGGGCGGACATGCCGCAGCGTCCCTCTCGGGGTCATCAGAAAAGCGCAGGTACATGGAGAGCTCGGACGTATTGCGAGCCTCGACGCCGTCAAAGAGCGTGCGGGCGCCCAGACCGAAGCCGAGTGTCTCCGTGGCGCCTGTTGCCATGAGAGTCTCGTAGCGACTCTCATGACCAGGCAGGGCCCAGCGCTCAGGGAGATATTCGACAAAGCCAGCAGCGGCAAGGGTCTCATGCATAGCTTCGCGAACCCGCCCTGCCTCCTCGGTACTAAGGGTGCGGGTTGCGGCAGATGCAGGCACGGTGAGGTTCGCTGTGGGCTCGCAATCCTCCAGGCGCACCTCGCTTGCACCATAGGCCAAAGCCGCTTCCACGCTTGCACGCGCCGATACGGGCGTCTGCCCAGGAATGCCCACGAGCAGCTCAAACGCAAGGTCCGTCTCGCGCCCGCCCGAGCGGATGCCGCGGCCGCGCTCCGTCTGCGGGCCGAAAACCGCACGCGTCACGTCCATGGCTCCCGGATCGAGCGCGCGGCCCAAAGCCCGCCACTCCCCAAGCAAGCTCGTGGCGTAATCCACCACGATGCGGTTCACATGCCCGATGCGGAAAGCATCCATCGAGGCGGCCGCCACCATGCCGGGCCGGACCCGAAGCGCAATCTCAGCGTCCGGTGCGAGGTTGAAGCTCTGCCGTACGCCGCGCAAAAGCGCCCCCAGCGCATCGTCGGCAACGTGGGCCGCCATGCCGTCGGTAAGCGCCACGGCCTGCACCTGGCAGTCGGCATAGTCGGGGGCGCTGGCAAGCGCCTCGCGGGCGAGCGCCTCCACATAGGCATGGCCGTCCACCATGCGCGGGTCGAGCATGCCCGGCGCGACGCTGCCGCCTGCTTCCGGAGAAAACGGCATGCGCAGCTCAAGCACGATGGGGCGCAGACCCATACCTCCCGGCGTCG
>JAHZHK010000149.1 GCA_019420325.1 Coriobacteriaceae bacterium
GGGCTACTTGTTCATTGCTTTCCTAGGCCTGAAAGCCAATCTGCGCGAAACACAGCGCATCTTGCGCTTGGCTGGGGCCGGCGAGCTGTGGTGCAAGCGCCGCCGCGATGCCGTGCTCATCTGGTGCATCGAGCATGGCCTGACGCGCGCCGAAACCGACGACGAACTCTACCGCCTCGGCGAGAAAACGCTGCTCGGCACCGACCGGCTCCAGTAGGGCCAACGCGCCTCCAGAGACACCAGCGGCCCTGCTGAAGAACCAGGCCACATCTGCATAATTCAGTTGCCAACTGAGGAACCACCCCTCCCACAAGGTTAGAATATTGGTTTTGCCGAGATGGGAAGGGAGAGACCACGTGAACGACGAGCAAGTTCTGCACGCCATGTGCATAGACGACAGCTACCACGTCGAGCGCGTGCTCGCCGAAAAGCCCAACGGCACCACCGAGCTTGTGACCATCGACGGGGCCGGGCCGTTCGTTCGCAAGAAAATCCCCCTTGAGCTGGCAAATCGCCGCGTTTGGTCCATCTTGCCCGAATGTGATTGCGCACGCCTCCCCCATGTAGAGACGACCTACGAGCTGCCCGACCGCTTCGTGGTGGTGTACGACTACATGCCCGGCGAGTCGCTCGAAAGCCTTGTGCAGACAAAGGGCCAGCTAGACGAGAACATGGCCGTTGAGCTGGCGGCTCAAATCTGCGAGGCAGCCGAAACCCTGCACACCGCGGGCGTCATCCACCGCGACATCACGCCAGCCAACATCATCGTGGCTGCCGACGGAGCGCACCTCATCGACCTGGGTATCGCCCGCACACGCAACGCCCAAGCCACACGCGACACCACTTCGCTCGGTACCTGGGGATACGCCTCGCCCGAGCAGTACGGTTTCGCCCAAACCGACGCACGCTCCGACGTCTACTCCATTGGGCGCCTGCTGGGCTTCATGCTGTGTGGGGTGCATCCCGGCGAAAAAGAGTACGACGAGGCGCTTGCCCAGGCGAACGGCATCACGCCATCAACGCGAGCCGCCATCGAGAAAGCCCGCGCTTTTGAACCCAGCGCGCGTTACCAGTCGGCAGCCGACCTCGCCCGCGCACTTGGGCGGCCAATCAAGATAAAGCAGCATACAGCTGGTACCTGGGACGAAGGCAAGCGCGACGTGCACGACCAGACCGGCGCCAGGCAGGACGGAACAAGCGACAAGACCATCGCCCCGCTGCCCGCAGAGAAGGAGCCGGAGAGCCGGTCCTCTCAACCCGACAAACCAGCCCGCAAGAAGCACGGGTGCCTCGCGTTCCTGGTAGTGGCACTTGCCGCCTTCATCGTCGTCGCCACCATCGGCATAACAGACATGAAGCGGACAGAGCAGGCGCAATACGAGAGCGCGACGTTCACCTGGCCCACGACGGGACTGGCGACGCTGCTGCCAGAGCCCGCAAGCAGCTGGGGCACGATGCCCTTCAACGACGACTCCTACCTGAGCTTCGAGGTGCGTGGCTGCAACGAGGAGGCCTATTCGGCCTACGTCGAAGCCTGCCAGGCAAAGGGCTTCGACGTCGAACCCGAGTGGATTGGCGACTACTCCTATTACGCCTACGACGCCGAGGGCAACAGGCTGAGCCTGCACCTATACACAAGCAAATCCGTGATGGACGTAAGCCTGAATGGGGCGACGATGCTCGACGAGCTCACCTGGCCCACATTCGGCCTGGCGGAAAGCCTGCCCGCACCTGCCTCGCACATAGGCAAAGTCACGACCGACAGCTCGTCCGCCTGGCAAGCGACCATAGGGCAGACCACCCTCGACGACTACGCCGCCTACGTCGACGAGCTCCTCGCCGCCGGCTTCGACCAGAACTACAAACGAGGCGACGAGTCGTTCTCGGGCACCAACGCCGAAGGCATCCAGGTGACCGTGCGCTACGCAGGCGCCAACAGGATGACCGTACGCGCCGAGGCGGCGCAGGGGTAATTGCGAGTCGGGATTTCATTAAGGCGGCTTCCGAAACCAAGCTCGATAGATTTCATCCATCCCAGCAAACCGCAGTCAACGAGAGGTCGGTAGCACCCAAAGCCGCTCGCAAAACAGGCCCGCTTGCCCAGACAGCCCGCGGGCTCGAAACGTCAGCGATACCCAACGTCTTCCATGGCAGAAACCATCCCCCAGATTCACCTGCGCCCACCGCACCTCTCCAACCAATCCACAACCTTACGGTGATGTCACCAACAACCCGTAAAACGCCGACAGGGGTGGGCGGGGTTCTCTTATAATGGGCGGCATTGCCCAAAGGGCAGGCATGGGGGATACCGTCGAGAAGGTTGGGGAGGTGAGCATGGACAACGCCAGCAAGAGCCCTGTCATCCAGGTGCGCGGCTTGCGCAAAGAATACCGTCTGGCAGACGATACCGTGGTGGCGCTCAAGCGCATCGACCTGGACATCATGGCCGGCGAGGTCTGCTGTATCTTCGGCACCTCGGGCTCAGGCAAGTCCACGCTGCTCAACCAGCTCGCAGGCCTTGAGAAACCAACGCGGGGCTGCGTCTACATTGCAGGTGCGCCCATCTCACGCATGGACGAAAACGAGCTTGCGGCTTTTCGCCAGAAGTACCTGGGGTTCATCTTCCAGGCCTACAACCTCCTGCCCGCACTGACCGCCACCGAAAACGTGGCGTTGCCCCTCGCCTTCCGCGGCATGTCCAAGCGCAAGCGCGAAGCGCTGGCCCGCAAGATGCTCGCCCGCGTGGGCCTGGGCAGTCGAGCCGACCATTTCCCCAGCCAGATGTCGGGCGGCCAGCAGCAGCGCGTAGGCATCGCGCGCGCCTTCGTAACGCGGCCGCGCGTGATGTTCGCCGACGAACCCACCGGCAACCTCGACTCGAAGACAACGGCCGAGGTCATGCAGATGATCTGCGGTTTTGCGCGCGCCCACGGCCAGACCATCGTGCTCGTGACGCACGACCCCAACATGGCGGCCTATGCCGACCGCATCGTCACGCTCATCGACGGTCTCATCGTGAGCGACGAGCGCGTGGAGCATTCTGCCGCCCCCGCTGAGCCGTCAACCAGGGGCAGCAATCAGCCAGACGCCCCCACTGGGCAGCCAAGCTGCGGTAACGATCGGTCCGGGCCCGACATCGACCCCCAGACTGCCGAGTCGCCGAGCGCGGCCGCCGACGCCCGCGACGGGGACGCCGGCCGACCCGACCCCAACGCTGGCGTAGAAGTCCCTGCAACCTCCGCCACCAGCGAACCAACCGGCCGCGCGCAATGCGACGCCGCAATCAAGGAGTAAGAATGTCCCTCGTCATACCCGCCATCACAGCCGTGCGCACGCGCCGAACCATGCATCGACTTGCAGTCGCTCTGTCCGGTGTGGCCTTGGCCGTGGCGTGCTCGGCTACACCTTTTGCCCTCAACGCACACCGCGCCCTGGCAGAAGGCGACGTGCCCATCATCAGCGAGCAGCCGGGCACCTCTGGCGGCGAGCAGGGCGGCATCGTCGTAAACCCCGTGCCCGACAATCCCGATCCCAACCCGGCGCCCGCCCCCTCGCCTGCGCCCACGCTCATTGCCAGCCGCGCCGACATCCCCGCCCTGGCTCCCGGCCAGCAGGCTGAGGTGGAGGTGACGTTCGAGAACACGGGCGACACCGCACTCATCCAGCCCGTCACCTCGTTCTCGACCTCCTCGGGACTCGTGCTTGTAGGCAACTCCTCCACGCTTGCCCTGCCCGACATCGAGCCGCACGGCAAGCAGACCGTCAAGATCACCGTTGCCGCACTCGACGGCAGTGCCAATGCTGCACAGTCACTCGGCGTAGAGACGCGCTTCAACTACATGCGCGACGGCGCCCTCACCCAGGCGAGCGCGACCGACAGTGTGCCCATTCCCTGCACTGCGCCCACCCCCGGCACAGGCGACAACCCCGACCAGGGCGACACGGGCGACGGCGGCACAACCCCGGGCGACGGAAGCGGCGACGGTTCCGGTGACTGGGGCGGCGATGGGGGCGCAGACTGGGGCGGCGGCACAGGCGCGCCTGACTACTCCGACGGCATGGGCGGCTCAATCCAGCAGACCACAACGGCCGGTACCCCCGACAAACCCGTGCCCAACGTCATCGTGAGCAACTTCTCCTACGGCGACGGCACGGGCGCGGTGGCCGCAGGCAGCACGTTCCCGCTCACGTTTGCCTTCACCAACACGAGCACCTCCCTCACCGTGGAAAACCTCGTGGTGTCGGTGGACACGGGCGACCAGTTCACTATCAACGGCGGCACGAACACGTTCTACTCGGCCTACCTGGGCGCGGGCGAGCTGCAGCAGCAGACGCTCAACCTCAAAGCCATCTCCGGCGACAAAGCCGTGCCTGGCACCGTGACCATCGGCTTCAAGTACGAATACGTGGAAAACAACGAGCGCAAGAGCGCAAACACCGAGGTCAAACTCACGGTGCCGGTCTTCCAGCCCGACCGCTTTGAGCTCGCGAACCCCGTTGCGCCCGACTACGCCTCGGTGGGAGAAGAGGCCACCGTCACCATTTCCTACGTCAACAAGGGCAAGTCTGCCGTGTCCAACGTGGCCGTGAGCATCTCCGGCGAGGGCATCCACACCGAGATGCCCGTGCAGAACGTGGGCAACCTCGAGTCGGGCAAGAGCGGCACCATCGGCCTTGCCTTCACACCCACGCAGGGCGGCACGCTCAACCTCACGCTCACCGTGGAGTACGAGAACGCCAACGACGACACGGTGACCAAGACGTTTCCCCTGCAGGTAGACGTCATGGACGACCCGTATGCCAACATGAGCGACGAGGAGCTGCAGGCACTCTTCGGCGGCGGCATGGACGATGACTTTGAGGGAGACGGCGCCCAGCAGGGTCTCCCCGTGCCTGCAATCATTGGCATCGTGGTTGCCGCGCTTGCTGCCGTCACCCTGGTCGTCGTTGCCGTGCGCCGCGGGAGCAAGAAGCGCAAGGCAAACCAGAGCTGGGAAGACGATGACGACTGGGGCGACTGGGGTACCACGGTGCCTCCACTCAACGAGCATGTGCCCGTCATCCCCCGCGGCCAGGACACCATCGTGCGCGGCAACGGCGCCAGCCAACCCCATGTGCCCGGCGAGCTGAATCAGACAAGCGGCAGCCAACCCGGCACAGGCCAGCCCGGCACCGTGCAGCCTGGCACAACCGGCAACGCCTCCACCAGGGCAAACGACCCCAGTGGCGCCTCTTCGCACATGAGGCCCTAGCCCGTGCGGGCCTCCGACATCGCAGGCATGTGCCTGCAGAACCTCAAGCGCAGACGCGCCCGCACCGTCCTCACCTCGCTGGGCGTCCTCGTGGGCACCTGCTCCATTGTCATCATGGTCTCCATCGGCCTGGGACTCTCCGAGCAGATGAGCCAGACGCTCGCGCAGATGGGCGACCTCAGCGTGATCCAGGTGAATGCGCCGTATGCGTACTCGTCATCCGACGACGGCATCAAGCTCAACGACGAGGCCGTCGCACAGATGGAGGCAATCGAGGGCGTCGCCGCCGTGAGCCCCAAGATGTCCCTGTCCCTGGACAGCGACGACACGATGTTCACGCTCTATGCTGGCACCGGCGACAGGTACGTGTGCAGCTGGGCCACCATCGTGGGCATGAACGCGTCGGCGCTCGACAGCGTGGGATACGAACCCATCGAGGGCGAGCAGCTCAAGCCATCTACCAGCGGCATGTCCAAGGCAACAACGGGCGGCGCGATAGATGTACTTGTGGGCCAGTGGCTCGCCTACAACTTCTCCGACACCTACCGCGCCGAGGGCAGCCAGTACGTCGACCGCTATTCCTATCTCTACAACTGGGACGGCACCGGCGACATGCCCGACGAGAGCCTGGCGCCCGACCCCTTCTTTGACATCCTCTCGGTAGGCAACCTCACGCTCGCCGCGCTCGACTCAAATGGCAACGAGAAGATGCGCTTTACCCTGCATCCCGTGGGAAAGCTGGCCGAGGACTACTCGAAGGGCGACGAGACGAGTCAGGGCATCGTCATGGACGTGGCCGATGTACAGGCGATTCTCGCGCAGGTCAGCGGCAAGACGCCCGCTCTCACCTACAGCCAGGCCATCGTTAAGGTCGACGACATCTCGCACGTGGCCGACGTGGAGAAAGAAATCCAAGGCATGGGCTTCTCGACCTACTCGATGGAGTCCATCCGCGCACCCCTGGAGCAGCAGGCGGCTCAACAGCAGCCCATGCTGGGCGGCCT
>JAHZHK010000015.1 GCA_019420325.1 Coriobacteriaceae bacterium
CATGGTTCCACCAAAACCAACTTTTAAAGGAGCCCGTTGCCATGAGCTGCTCAGAGCGTGAAGTCATCCAGTCCAAGGTCGTACAAGACGCCGTGGTGTGCCCCTCGTGCGGTGCGGCCGACCAGGTCGACGTGTGGGAGCGCATCGAGGCGACCTGTAACCCCGAGCGTGCCGCCCAGTTGGCATCGGGTCAGATCTTCGTCCACACCTGTTCGAAATGCGGCGCGATTGTCCCTTTGGACTACCCGCTCTTCTACATCGACCGTGATCGTCACGTCGCCGCGTTTTATCCTGCTGGTGAAGGCGAGCCCGAGGAGCTCAAGCGTGCCTTTACCCAGCTCGTCATCAAGTTCCGCGGTGTGGAGCTGTCGACGCTGGGCAAAGGGGAGTTCGAGGTGCGCATTGCCCCCGAGCGCTACGGCCTCGTTGAGAAGGCCGCCGTGTGGGGCGCGGGCCTCAATGACAAGGTGATCGAGGTGCTCAAGGCGAGCCTCCTCGAGGAGCTCAACAGCCGCTATCCCGAGCGCGGCTTCGTCGATGTCCAGTTCAACGCCCTGGTAGAGCGCGAGGGTGGCGAGAAGGCCATCGAGGTCCTGCTCTTCGACAAGGACAACACCCCTGGTGCGGGCATCCAGGTGCCTTACGCTGCCTACCGCACCCTGGCCAACGACGTGGAGGTGCGCACCCAGTTCGACAAGCACCGCACCCCCGTTGTCGACGCCGCCTGGGGCCGCGAGGTTCTCGACGCTGTAAAGGCTGCCGCTCACTAATGGGGAAACCGATGAACA
The DNA here is from genome assembly GCA_019420325.1 of Coriobacteriaceae bacterium. GTDB lineage: Bacteria > Actinomycetota > Coriobacteriia > Coriobacteriales > UMGS124 > UMGS124. Next base: position 789 of record JAHZHK010000015.1, read on the forward strand.
AGTAGGTCATGCGGCACTTCGCCATTGCAGCACCGCAGGTAGAAAACGTGTTCGATGAGGCCGAGTGGACTTAATCACCGCTTTCCCAGATGCTGCAAGGGTGCGGCGTGTCACCATGTGACAGTGCAACACGCCGAACATGAAGAGCCGGACGCAAGCATTTTGCCTGCGTTCGGCTCTTTTTTGGCGGACTGCTGTTGATACGCCTCCCACGTTCCCTAAGACCCCCGAGAGTTGGGTTGCCGTGACGAGCGTGGTTTGGACGTTCTCGCAGCGTCCCAGAACAGTGGGGCCGCGGGCTGTCTGCGGGTCCTACGCTTTCGTAAGCGAAAGATCCTCGACGGTGGCGACGATACCAGCGGGGTCGGGAGAACGGCGGGTGTAGGCAACTGGATCGGTGACGTTGACCGTGCGCAGGTCATCTAGCACAGAGACGCCGCCACAGCCGAGCTCGACATGGTCGAGGCCGGTAGCAAGCGCCTGCTCGTAGCGGTCCTCATGGCCAGGCAGTGCGAAAACGCCAGATTCCGGGGCACACTCAGAGTAGCCGTGAGCTAGCAGCCAGCCTGTCATTGCGGCATGCAGTCCGAGGGTCTGCTCATCGGTGGGAAGAGTTTGGTCGTGGCGCGGCAGCTCGAGGACACTCTCATGTAGAACGAAGTGCCGGTGGAGCCGGGTGCCGGGGACAAGGGGCAGGCGATGCAGTCGGAAGAACGACAAGCCCATGTCTGCCAGAGATGACAGGGTTTCGACAGCACTGCGCTCGGTTTGACCGGGAATGCCGAACATTACCGACGCGCCGAAATCGGAGAACCCGAAGCTGTGCAGGATGGCAAGGGACTGGTCGATTGAGGAAAGGGCCGTGGGGCGGCCGAGCGCATACCACTCGAAGGTGTCGCACGTCTCGACACCGAACTCGAATCGGTCGACTCCCGCCGCTTTGAACGAAGAGGCGGCGTCAACGCTCACGCCTCCGGGAATCGTTCGCAGGGTGACCTGGGGCTTTCTCGTCCCATTCGCGATGCGCGCGGGTTTGTTGGCCGTCACCTCGCCCGGCGTCTCAGCTGCGGCGGCAGCACATACGTCTTTAACGAGCCGGGCGAGAGGTTCGGCGGGGCAGAGGTTGGGCATGCCGCCCCAGATGCGCATCGCTGCGATGGGGCGACCGGCGAGATCGGGCAAGATAGACGCGAACTCTCGGCGCAGTGCATCGGGATAGGCATTGCGGACGATGGGGCCTCCGGGGATTTCCGCGTTGGTAAACCTGGCGTCGCGCGCGGCGGCCGCGCTAACTGAGCGAGTGAGGGGTTCGGCGCAGTGGGAGCACGTCATTGCGCAGAACGGTACGCGTGCGCCTACGACCAGGGGTGCGCCGGTCAAAGATTCTATCGCCATCCCGGCTTGTGCACCCTGTGCGGGTCTCAACTCGTCAACCATCGCAAACCCCTTCTCCTTGGATGTTTCGACCAGGGTCACCAACCAATTGCCCGCATGGACGGTCAAGATGCGCCGGCCGTCCAGACATGTTTGCCATGTAAACCAGTCGAACAAGTATAGTTGCGAGATGATGCGTCCCTCTGTTTCGAAACTGCCAGATATTCCCTTAAAGACGCCAAATCCGCTCGCGTGGGACCAACGAGCGGCGCGTCGGCGGTCCGAGATGCTATGGTGTGCCCCGTGAAAGGCGGATTTTGGGCGTTGGCTGGGTGTCAGGGGGCGCCGTGTATTCAGTTGCCATTGTCGAGGACGACGAGCGGGATCTTGAGACCCTTGAGGGGTATATCGAGCGGTTTGCGCCGGAGGTGTCGGGCGGGCTGCGGGTCAGTTCATTCTCGGATCCGGAAGAGTTCCTTGCTGCACCGCCCGCCAGCTTCGACATCGTCCTCCTTGACATCGAGCTGGGAGAGGGAAAACCGAGCGGCGTAGAGGTGGCGTTTCGTATCCGGATAGTAGACGAGCGCGCTGTTATCGTCTTCGTCACGAACTTGTACCAGTTCGCCATCGAGGGATACAAGGTGCGTGCGCTCGACTTTCTCGTAAAACCGCTGCGCTACGCAAGCTTCGAGGAGACCATACGTAAGGCTGTTGCGGCGGCGGAGAAGGAGAGACCGCATTTCGTGCGGTTGGCGTTTGACAAGGCGAGTCGACTCGTTGATGTCGAGACCATCACATACGTGGAAACCGAAGGGAAGCGATTGCGCGTGCACTGCCTTTCGGGTGAAACGTACTGCTGCAACGGTCCGATGCGCGACCTGGAAGAACGGCTGGAACCGTACGGGTTTTCCGGAATCCACCAAAGCTTCCTCGTGAATATGCACTTTGTCGAGCATGTAAGCCAGACCGAGGCCGTTGTCGCAGGGACGACGCTTCCCGTGTCGCGGTATCGCCGACAACGGTTCGTCGTTGCGCTTACGGACTATGTGGGCAGGATTTTGTAAGAAGCCGAGGGCGGATGGGAAGGAGTAGCGCATGGTGTGTTACTCGGATGTCTCGATGATTGTGATAGCGGTCGCTATCGCATGCGCTGCTGTCTTGCTTGGGCGAACGCTTGAACCGCGGGCATGTGGAGAGGGCGGTCGCTTGGGGGTCGTCCGGACCGTTGCATGCGCGGTCTTGCTCTTTGCGTTGGGGGGAGTCGCCTATCTTCGATGGACGGTGCTGCCCACGGCACTCGTAATCATCGTGCTTGCCGGGGCTTACTTCCGCGTTGCGCGAGCAGCCAGCCCCCAAGAATGTGTGTACCTCGGCTGCGTGTTCTTCCTCATGTATGACTTTGCGGTGCTGCTGGGGGTAAATGTTCTGCATGAATCCTTCGACGCGGTGGTTGGCGAGGGGGCATGGTCTCGGGCGGGTGCGGGAGCACAGGCTGCGAGCGTGGCGGTCATCTCCGGGACGCTTTTGGGACTCGTCGCGCTCGTGCGCAAGTTGACCGTCCCGAGCGAGTACAAACTGACGGCGGCGCAGACGTCGCTCGTTCTCATTCCTATGGTGTCCTACCTTTACGTTCGCAGCGGCCTGTACATCACCTCGTACAACGGCGGCGCAATCGAGCATTTCCAAGGGGAGCTCGTGCTCATCTTGCTGAGCCTGCTCCCTACAATCTCGGTGGTGGTGGGGCTTAAGAACGTCTTGAACGCCCAGATCACGCGTGGCGAGGTGCTCGAGATGCGCGAACTCATGGCCAAGCAGGCACAGCAATACCTCATCAAGCGGGAAACGATTGACCTTGTGAACCGCAAGTATCATGACATGCGACACTTCGCGTCGGTCATCGACGGGAATGGCAATGGGGCGACTGTGCCGGTGGGCGAAAGCGAGCGACGCGACTTGGAGCGCGACCTGGAGCGATGCTCGGTGTTTGTCGACACGGGGAGTCCCATCGTGGACGTTATTGTGTCTGACAAAGTGTTGGCTTGCAATGAGCGCGATATTCGATTCGTTCCATTTATCGATGCCAGAACGCTTGGCTTTATGGGGTCGCTTGACCTATGCACGTTGTTTGGAAACGCCCTCGATAACGCCATCGAAGCGGCTGAGCTTGTTGAGGACCCCGAGTTGCGCGAGATTAAAGTGAAGGTGGCGCCGGTAAACGACATGGTGGCGTTTTCGTTTGTGAACCGCTATGCCGTGGAGCCAAAGATTGCCGATGGGGTGCTCCTGAGCACAAAAGGGCGGCTGGATGGAGGCCATGCGACAAACGCAGACAAGGGGCCCGCTGTCGCCGATGGCGTGGTTGATGATGGGCCGCACGGTTACGGGATGAAGAACATCCGACGTGTCGTGGAGTCGTATGGCGGGGAGGCCACCTTCTCTGCTCGCGACGGCATATTTACGCTCAACCTTCTTGTTCCCCTGCCTGTCGAGCCCATGCCCCATGGCTGATGCGTGGGTGAAACAACCCCAGCCACAGTAGGCTAAATTCGCCCGATTCGCCCCCTATGGCACCAGTTTTGCCACAGGGGTTCCTTGCGTGGCTAGCAATCGTGTACGTTGCCCAACGATAGGCTGGCGCGGCGACGAGGGTGTCGAAAACTCTGCCTGGCCTAAGCGCACGTGACGACTATCAGGCACGATGAAAGGGGTCAACATGCAGTGCACACGTAGGAACTTCCTTAAGAACGCGGCCGCGGCCGGCGGAGCCGTCGCCTTGGCGGGCATGGCGTCGACGGCGATCGCCGAGGAGGTTGCACCTGCTGAGGGCGGCGCGCCTGCCGAGGGCGGCGAAGGCGGCGGGATGCCTCCCATGATGGGCGGCGCCGTGGAGGACTACGACGCCGATTGGCGTGCCCCGCACGCTGTTCCCACGGCCGACGAGGTTGTCGAGGAGAAGACCGCAGACTTCGTCGTTGTGGGTCTTGGACACGCCGGCACCAACTGCGCCCGTAGGCTCATGGAGCTTGGTCGCAGCGTCATTGCCGTTGAGAAGCAGGAGGAGGAATCCTTCTCTATGCTCGGCAACGACATCGGTCACATCAACTCGGATATGAACCGCAGCTTCGGGGTGCCGGACGCCGACCCCATCGAGTTCTACAACAACTGGATGATCGTCTCGGCCAACATGGCTCAGCCTGCTCTTGTTATGCAGTTCGCCCAGCGCGGCGGCGAGGCCATTGATGACTTCTGCAACGTGTACTCCGACGAGGAGAAGCAGAACTTCTCAATCTATTTCTGGGATGGCGAGCCCTACCCCAACTTCCCCGAGGAGATTGGCAAGCAGCATTTCTGGTATGGCTGCCTCAACCTTCGCGGTAAGAACTGCAACATGAACATGACCGAAGCCTACAAGATTCAGATTCAGAATCTGAAGGACGGCGGCGCGACGCTGGACTTTGGCATGGATGCAGACCAGCTCATCCAGGATGAGTCGGGCAAGGTCGTGGGCCTGTACGCCAAGAACGGCGATGACCAGTTCGTGAAGTACAACGCCAACGTTGCCGTCATCCTGTGCGCCGGTGACTTTTCTGGCAACGAGGTCATGCGCGAGGAGCTGCTCCCCTGCATGGCCGGCCTGCTCGCCGACGGTGAGAGCCTCGGTGGTATGGGCGGCCGCACTGGTCGCGGCATTCAGATGGGTTATTGGGCGGGCGGTAAGCTCGAGCCTGGTCCCATTGCCACGCTGGGCGGCGACTACGTGTGCCCCTCGGGCATTCTGGGCAACGGCGGCGTGCCGATTTGGCTCAACGAGAATGCCGAGCGTTACTGCAACGAGTTCTTTGGCGGCCCCGAGATTGCCGGTCGTCCCGGCGCTCGCGACCAGCACGTTGTGAAGTACTGCGTTTTCGACAGCAATTGCATCGACCATCTTTCCTACGGTTTGCCCTGCCACACTGCGTTCGATTGGTCGGACCAGGAGGCCAAGGATTCCGTCGCCGAAAAGCTCGAGGGCGCCCTTAATGCCGGTGCCGAGGGCTACAACGGCGTGTACTGCGCTGACGATCTCGCCACGCTGGCTGGCTACCTGGGTCTTGAGGGTGAGGTGGCCGAGAACTTCGTCAAAAGCGTCGAGCGCTTCAACGACCTGGCAGAAAAGGGTGTTGATGAGGACTTCGGCCGCGACCCGCGTGTCATGTGGAAGCTCGAGCCTCCTTACTACGCCCAGGCTACGAGCATGTTCATGGTGGGCATGATGATGGTGTCACACGGTGGCCTTATCACCGACGGTCACTCCAATGTTCTTGATACTAACTACAAGCCGATTCCCGGTCTCTATGCCGCGGGCAACAACTGTGGCCGTCGTTTTGGGCCGGCGTACTTCACGCCCATTGCCGGCGTGTCCATCGGTTTCGCCATCACGCAGGGCTATGTCGTTGGTGATTACCTGGCGTCGTTGTAAGGAACGCAGCCGCAGCGCACGCCAGTGCGAATGCGCATTGTCCAGGAGCTAAGAAGCGGGGTCGGTTGCCATGGGTGACCGGCCCCGCTTTTGCATGCGCGAGGTGCTCGGCATCGACGCGGGGTGCCTGGCCGTGCTGGTTGAGTGCTAGCTGGGGATGGCGTTCGAAACTTGTGTGAACCATTCCGAACTTTCGCGTCTCATGTAACCTTTTGCCCGCCGGACCCGTGTATAGGGTAAGGAGGTGACGGGTTTATGGAAAGCCGAACAATGAGAACCGAAGAAGAGATCGAGCAGGCGATGCGCAGGCACGGCAGCGCGGTGTATGTTGTCGCGCTTGCGCAAACGCGTTCCCGTGAGGACGCCCAGGATGTGGCACAGGATGTGTTCGTAAGCCTTTTGACCTGCGGTAAGAGCTTTCATGATGACGACCACTTGCGGGTGTGGCTTTTGCGGGCGACCGTCAATCGCTGCGCCGACGTGTACCGGTCGCCCTGGAAGCGCAAGGTGCAGGCGATGCCCGAAGGGGAGCCCGACATCGGCGGCATGGAAGCGGGTCCGGAGGACGCGGCTCTGCGGGTGCTTGAAAGAACCCAGGTATGGCAGGCATTGAAACGCTTGCCAGAATCGCTTCGCGCAACGGCAGTGCTCTTTTACATCGAGGAGCATTCGGTGCGGGAAATTGCAGACATCATGGAATGCAGGCAGGGCACGGTGAGGGTAAGGCTCGCGCGTGCTCGCAAGCAGATGCGCGACGTGCTTGAGGACACGGCTGAACCAAGCGAAAGAGGTGGGGCGTATGAGGCGCTCTGAGCTTGATGCCGCTCGCAACTTGGCGAAGAGCGTCAAGTTGCCTGAGAACGTGCGACAAGGGGTGCTTGCGTCTGCACGTCGGGAAAAGCGGGATTCCGAGGAGCAAGCAATGCCGCAGGTCAATCCGAGGACGGGGGAAGCGGCCATTGTGTCGGGCGGACACGCTGGTGGGCCGCGCGTGTCAAGAAGGTTTGCGATTGCGGCGGCGCTGGCGTCGGCGGCGGCCTTGGGTACGGCGGCATATGCCGCCATCGAGACGAACTTCTTCACGGTTGGCTTCGGTTCAAAGGGCCATGAGGACGTCGAGGCCCACGAAGAAACGTTCTATTCAAAAGACGGCAGCGATTCCTTTACGGCTCCGCAGGCCGGGCGTACGTGGTATGAGACTGACTCCGCAGTTGTCGAGGGCCTTTTGGGCGATTGCGTGCAACAGGTCAATGAGTCAGTCACGGTCGGCGACTATACGATGACGCTTGAAAGTTACGCCATGGATGAGAACGACCTGGGTATTGCCTGGTTTGTTATCACATGCCCAAAAGGGTTCAAATATACGACAGAGACTGGAGCCGATGAGTACGGCGCACCTGCCTTGTCCGAGGATTCGGAATTTAGGAGCGTCGGTCTCGTTTGGGAAGAAGGCAGGTTTACAAACTACAGGCCAGAGGTCAACGAAGAGTTCACAACGTCAACAGAGCTGCATCTGCTTCTGCACTTTGATGCAAACCCTGACGGGAAGGATTTGACGAGGCTGACCTGGAGCATGAGCGTGATGGTGGGCCATGAGAAGGACGAGGGCGTCATCGTTGTGGAGCCTCCCGAGAAGCGGGTGGAGACCATTCAATGTACCTCAGATGAAAGCGAGTTCGTGGTCTCGGTTTCCCCGTTCGGATACATCGTGGACGGGCACGCCGTCTCGCAAGAGTACGATGAGGCGAATTTGGATAAGACGGTGTTTATGATGAACGATGGTGCCGAGCTTGTTGCGCTTGAGGAGCTTGAGGAGCTGGATGGACACAGCCTTATGACCTACAATCTCTTTTTCGCAACGATGCCGGAAGACCATCATTCTGGTCGTGCGCTTACGACTTTCTTCATCAACACTGATGCATTGGAATCGGTGACCATACGGCAAACATTGTATGGTGGCTACGGAGACGGGGTCAGCACGGGTGACGTTGTCTTCTATCCAGAACGATAGGAAACGATGCTTACATCCGATCGGTCTCATCGAATACGGTTTCTGCCTGCGGTGCTGCAATGGCGAAGTGCCGCGCGGCCTACCCGTTCATCGGTTTTATAGAGAATGTGACAAGGACCCCGTCGCGTCTTTTGAGGGCTGCGGCGGGGTCCTCGCTGGTTGGTGGTGAGCGGGTGCTTGTGCGGTGGCGAACGGATGGCACCGCCTGCCCACGATGGCTATATCGAGCAGACGAAGCGCAGGCACGGCAGTGCAGTGTATGTTGTCGCGCTTGCGCAAACGCGCTTCCGAATTGGAAGGCTGCGGCAGGGTCCTCGTGGTTTTGTATGGCTGCGGGCCTACGCGGCCTGTATGTCCTTGGGGGCCTTGCGAGAGAGCATCAGGCCGATGACCAGGCCGATTGCGGCGGGGGCAATCCAGCCCAGGCCCATCGTGTAGAAGGGCAGCCACCCGGCGATGAAGTCTACGACGGGCTCCAGACTGGCGATACCGCTTGCCCTGATGAAGTCAGCAACGGCGGCGACCACGGTGAGGCCGATGGTCCAGCGGTACACGCTCGGCTTGTCCTTGACGAACTTGTTGAAGAGACCCAGCAGGATGAGCACGATTGCCAAGGGATACAGGAAGTAGAGTACGGGTGCCGACAGCGAGATGATCTGCGCAAGGCCGACGTTGGAGATGACGAACGAAATGACGGTGAAGGCGATGGCATAGGCCTTGTAGGAAATCTTGAACGGCAGGACCTCGACGAAAGTCTCGGAGCACGAGGTCACCAGGCCGATTGCGGTCTTGAGGCAGCACAGGGTGACGGTCGCGCCCAAAAGGATTTGGCCGGGGCCGCCGAAGTAGTGCTGGGCGATGATAGCGAAGGCGTCGCCGCCGGTGAAGCCCGCCTCGGCCAGGCGGTCGGCGTACAGGCCGTAGCTCTGGGCGCCCACAACAGCGATGGCGATGTAGATGAGGGCCATGCCCGTCATAGCGAAGGCGCCGGCGCGCACGGTGTTGGCACCCACGGCGGCGGGGTCGGTCACGCCCTTGGAGCGGATGGACTGCACGACGATGATGCCGAAGGCAAGCGAGGCGAGGGCGTCGAGCGTGTCGTAGCCCTGCAGGAAGCCAGCGAAGAACGCGCCGTCGGCACAGGAGCCCGAGACAGGCACGCTCGAGACGGCCTGCAGGGGGTTGAACAGGGCCACCACGAGGATGATGCCCAGCAGTACTAGGAAGAACGGGTTGAGGAACTTGCCCAGCACATCCATGAGCTTGGTGGGCTTGAGCGAGAAGAACAGCACGAAAAGGAAGAACGCGAGCGAGAACAGCGCCTGGGGCAGCATGCCCTGGCCGGCGAACTGCGGCAGCGCAATGGAGAACGAGGTGGCCGCGCAACGCGGGATGGCAAACAGGGGGCCGATGGTGAGGTAGAGGGCGCAGGTGAAGAAGAACGCATAGCGCTTCGAGACCTTGCTCGCCAGGTCGAAGAGGCCCTCGCTGCGCGAGACGCCGATGGCGACGATGCCCATGAGAGGCAGGCCCACGGCGGTCACGATCATGCCCGCCATTGCGGCACCGAGGTCCTGTCCTGCGGTGGCGCCCAGAATCAGCGGGAAGATGAGGTTGCCTGCTCCAAAGAACAGGCCGAACAGCATGGACGCAAGCGTCACGAGTTCGGGTGCGGTCAGACGGGTCTTCATGCGGTGCTCCTCGAGGAAGTTTACATAACTGCCCTATGGTAACGGTATCGCGTGTAGAAACTGAACAGCCGCCTAAATCTGGACAATACGTCCTTGACCCGACTGCTCGTAGAGGCGGTGAGAGATGGAGAGCACCGCTCGGTTTTGGCTGGCGCGGCGCAGCGCCTCCATGACCTGCTGTTCGGTGCCCGAGTCCAGGTTGGCGGTGATCTCATCGAGAAGCAGAAGCTTTGGGTTGGCAGCCACGGCGCGTGCGATGGAGAGCAGTTGGGTCTGCCCTTGGGAGAGGAGTCCCTCGGCGTAGGGCGTGTCGTAGCCCTGCGGCAGGGCCTCGAGCGCGCCTGCGATGCCCGCGAGCTGCGCTGCCTGTGTCATCTCGTCATGCGAGACGGTTGGGTCGCCCAGCGTGATCTGGTCGGCAACTGTGCCCGGCACGGGCCTGAACGCCTGGTCGACGTGGCCCACGAAGCGCCTGTGCGCTTGCGGGGCAAGCTGTGCGGCGTTGACCCCCCACACGCGCGCCTCGCCTGCCCAGGGCTCGTAGTCACCCAGGATAAGCTTGAACACCGTGCTCTTGCCGGCGCCGGTCCTGCCTACCAGCGTTACCATCTCGCCGGGCTCGACGTCAAGCGAGAAGCCCTCGAGGACGGCCCGTCCGTCCTCATAGCCAAAGTCCACCCCTGCCAGCTCCACCGCCAGGAGCGCCTGCTCCTGCGGGGCTAGGTTGGCCTCGGTGCGCTCCTCCTCTCCGAGGAAGGCCTTCACGCGCCTCACGCCGGCGATGGCCTGTTGGATGCTCTCGATTTCCATGCCGATGGCACCCAGCGGTTCGAACACCTTGCCCACGTAGGCGACCACCGCGGCCGCCGTGCCCACCGACATGCCGAAGAACTCCTGCACGCCGCCGCCCAGGCTTGCCAGCACCATCACGGCCGCGATGACGAGTGAGCCGCAGGTGACCACGATGGGGGAGTAGACGGAGTCGTACAGGTTCACACGCTCCATGCTCGCGAAGCAGTCGCGCACGCATGTGTCGTAGCGCTCCTCCATGAAGCGCTCCCGTCCCAGGTTGCGCACGGTGCGCATCACGCGCACGGTTTCGGGCACCTGGGCGTTCATGTTGGCCACGGCCTCGCGGTTCGCAAGTTGGGCGGCGAGCATGTGGCGCTGAAACGCCCGTGTGAGCAGGAACAAGAACGGCGTAACTACCAGCAGCAACACGCCCAGGCCGACGCTGCGCGTGAAGATGACCGCGATGATTCCCACGACCTTGCATACGTCGATTGCCATGCTCACGATGCCCTCGTCAAAAAGGGCGCGCACCGTGTCCACGTCGTTGACGAAAAGTGAGCTGACGGCGCCGCCCGTGTGGCGCGTGAAATACCCCGCAGGCAAGCGGTCGAGCTTGCGCGCCATCGCGCTGCGCAGGCCGTGCGTCACCTTTTGGCCCGCGACGGTGACCGAGGCCGACTTGAGCGCGTCCATCGCGCTCGACCCGGCGACGGCGCCGAAGTAGAGCAGCGCCACTGCCAGCGAGATCTCTTGCCCCGCAGTGAGGCCGTTCACGATGCCCTCCAAGACGAGGGGCGGCACCAAGGTGAGCAGGATGTCGGCCGCAATGACAACCACAAGCGCGGCTGTGAGCAGCTTGTTTGACCGTGCGACTTCCGCGAGGATGCTGCGTAGGGTGTCCGTCGCAGGGGGGCGCTTAGCGGTCGTCATCGCGGGCCACCTCCCCGGCTTGCTTCGTGTAGAAAGCGCGGTATGCGGGGCAGTCTTGCATGAGCCCTGCGTGCGTGGAGACGGTCGCGTGGCCACCTTCGACCCAAACGACCTGGTCAAGCTCGGGAAAGAGCGTCAGGCGATGCGAGATGAGAATCACGACGCCTCCCGCCGCCTGCTCGCGCAGCCCCGCCATGATCGCTTGCTCGGTTGTCTTGTCCACGGCGGAGAAGGGGTCGTCGAGCACGTAGAGGGAACGCTTGCGGGCGAGTGTGCGCGCAAGCGCCAAACGTGCCTGCTGGCCGCCGGACAGGCGCACCCCGCCCGCGCCCACGAGCGTGTTTGCGCCCTGGGGCATCGCGGCAACCTCCTCGTCGAGCTGCACCAGGCGCAATGCGCCTTCCGCGTCCACGTCCTCGCCCAGGCAGATGTTGGCCCGCACGGTGTCGCTCAGAAGCTCGGGGTCGTGGCCTAGGTATCCCACCGACTGGCTGAGCTCCCAGGCAGACATCGTGCCCAGCTCGGTCTCGCCCAGGCGAATGCTGCCCTCGTAGGCCTGCTCGCACAGGAACATCTTGCCCAGCGTGGACTTGCCGCCCGCAACCGGTCCGGTGACGCCCACGATTTGCCCGGGCGCCGCATCGAGGCTCACGCCGCGCAGGGCGAACGCCCCTTCGCCGCGATATGCCAGGCCTGCGTCGCGCAGGTGCAGCCCGCGGGGCGCACGCAGGTCGAGCGCAGTCGCCTCTTCCCACTCGATTCGCGGCTTGAGCAGGGGTTTTATGCGCGCCCAGGATACCTGGGCCTTCTGTACGGCGTTGAAGAGTTTGGCGCAGTGCGACGCCTTTGTCGCAAAACGCGCGAAGCATGACAAAAACGCCGTGAACGAGGCGATGTCCCAGGCGGTCCAGCCCGTTCCCGCCACGTTGCGGGCGCCCAGCCACACGATGAGGACGCATCCCGCCATGGAGACGGCCTTGTACACGGGCATCATGACGTTTTCCCAGATACCGGCCTGGGTGGCACAGCGCTCGTAGTCGTCGAGGCGCTCCTCGTAGCCTTGCGCGCGCGTACCCGAAAGGCCGTATCGGCGGTACAGCAGGGCGTTTTCCACCTGGTCGATCGTGGCGTCGCTCAGTTTGCCCGCACTTGCCTTCGAGAGCTGGTTGGCGTGGTACACGCGCGTTTTGAGGCGACCCGCCAACCAGTAGGCGGGCGGGGTAAAGAGGCAGCTCAGAAGCGCAAGCCTCCAGTCGAGCGTGAGCAGCAGGCACAGGTAGGCCACCATGGCGACGCCCGTGTCGAAGACTTCCGTCGTGACCTTGCGCATGCCCTCCACCGCGGCGTCCACGTCCGAGACGGCCTTGGTCATGAGGGAGCCAGCACTGGTTGCGGCGAGGTCGGCGCGCGGGCTATGGACGATGTTGTTGTAGAGGGTGCCGCGCATGGAGCGGGCGGTGTCGTTTGCAAAGCGCCGCACGTAAAAGCGCTTCACCGCGCGCATGCCCTGTACCAGCACAATCACTGCGAGATAGATCGCCGCCAGGGCCAGCATGCCCTGGAGGGTGCCTGTGCCCTGCACTATGTCGAGCAGATGCTGGACCATCTGCCCCTCCAGATAGGGGCCCAGCGCGAGGCCCGCGTTGTATACAACGCCGCTCACGGCAACGATTGCGATGGTGGGGGCGCTGCGCCTGAAGTAGGTCGCGACGCGATCGGTTGGGTAGGCTCTCATTGCTTCTCTCGTCTTGGTGTGCCGAGCGCCCCATTGTATCGCGGCGATAACCATTTGTCGGGTGGCTGGGTTGCATATGCAACCGACATATGGACGGTGCTCTGCCACGATTGCCCGGATTCAACGGTCTTATTGGGAGGGCATGTGGATTCAACCGAAGATGTAGCCGAACAAGGTTGCCCGGCCGCACCACAGCGTCAAGCCAGCGCAAAGCGCCGCCGCGCTTATGGGCACACGAAACTGGCTTTGACAATCATTGGCGTCATCGGCGTCATTACGATACTCGGGTCGTTTACCCTCGGCCACTACTACGTAAGCGTCCCCGACGTTCTCGCGGTCATTTCCAACGCGGTGTTCGGCACCAACATCGAGACGGCCGCCGTCAACAACACCGTTATCATGCAGGTGCGCCTGCCGCGCATCGTCGCGGCCCTTTTCATCGGCGCGGCGCTTGCCTCCGCTGGTGCCAGCTACCAGGGCCTGTTCAAGAACCCCATGGTTTCCCCCGACCTTTTGGGCGCGAGCGCGGGTGCCGGTTGCGGCGCCTGCCTGGCCCTTTTGGCCAACGGCAGCAACCTGGAAGTGCAGCTGGCGGCCTTTCTCGGCGGCATTACCGCGGTGTGCCTCACCTACGCGATCAGTGCGGTAGTGAGCCGGGGCGGCTCGATGACGCTGTGCCTCGTGCTCACCGGCATGGTTGTGGCGGCGCTCTTCCAGGCCGTCATCACCATGAGCAAGTTTGCCGCCGACCCCAACGACAGGCTCCCCGCCATCACGTTCTGGCTCATGGGCAGCCTCGCCACCACCCGGCTCGCCGACCTGCCCAAGCTCGTGATTCCCACTCTCGTGGGCGTCATTCCCATGATCCTCTTCCGCTACCAGCTCAACGCCCTGTCGTTCGGCGACGAGGAGGCGCGCTCGCTGGGCGCCAACACGCGCTTCATCCGCCTGCTCTTTATCGTGTGCGCCACGCTCGTGACCTCCTCGGCCGTGGCCATGGTGGGCATGGTGGGCTGGGTGGGCCTGGTCATCCCGCACCTGACGCGCATGATCGTGGGCCCCAACTACAAGGTGCTGCTGCCACATCCACCCTTCTGGGGGCGGTCTACCTGCTCATCATCGACGACCTCTGCCGGTGCCTGCTGGCCGTTGAGCTGCCGCTTTCGGTGCTCACGGCGGTCATAGGCGCCCCCTTCTTCATCTATCTGCTTATGCGCGGCCGCAAGACCTGGGCGTGATTGCATGAACAAATTCGAGCTCAAAGACATTACCTGCGGTTACAAGAAGACCAAGGTGCTCACGGACGTTTCGTTTGAGCTGGGCGCCGGCAAACTCGCGCAGAAAATCGGCTACGTGCCGCAGAGCCACACGCCGCCCTTTGCCTACCCGGTCATCGACGTCGTCACCATGGGGCGCCTCTCGCGCATCGGAATGACGGCGAGCCCCTCTGCCCATGACGAGCAGGTTGCCTACGAGTGCCTCGAGCGCCTGGGCGTGGCGCACCTGGTTGACAAGCTCTACACAGAGATCAGCGGCGGCGAGCGCCAGATGACGCTCATCGCCCGTGCGCTTGCACAGAAACCCGAGATGCTCGTCATGGACGAGCCCACCGCGGCGCTCGACTACGGCAACCAGGTTCGCGTGCTCAACCAGGTGTCGCGCTTGGTGGATGAGGGGCTTTCAGTGGTCATGACCACGCACTTCCCCGACCACGCGTTTCTCTGCGCGACCAAGGTGGGCCTCGTGACGCGCACCGGCATCGCGGTGGGTCCGCCCGAGGAGGTCGTGACGGAGGAGTCGCTGCGGCGGACCTATGGGGTGGACGTGCGCATCGTGCAGCGCGACACCTACGACAAAGGCCTGCTCACGGGCTGTATTCCCATTATCGAATTCACTGCCGGGTCGTGCCGCTGCCATAGGCACGCCGGTTGCGAAGGAGGCTGCGGGCCTCGTTCGGCCTGCTCCTGCTAGTTGAGGTTCCACGCAAACGAAAGGATGTCGCATATGTATTGCAAGCTCACCAGGCGTCAGATGCTCGCTTCCCTGGGTGCCTTCGCCCTTGCCGGCGCCGCCGGCGCCGCACTCTCGGGCCGCACCCCCGCCCTTGCCGAGGCCACCGGTGACACCCGCGAGATCGAGGACTATGCCGGGCGCAAGGTGACCATCCCCACGCAGGTTGACTCCGTGTACTGCGCCGTTCCCACCGGCGAGGCCTGGGTCGTCACCCTCGCCCCCACCAAGCTCATCGCCTGGGTGAACCAGCCCACCGACGCCGCCCTGGCCTACCTGCCCGAGTCGCTGGCCAAGCTCCCCGCCATCGGCGGCTGGATGGGCCAGAAGTGTACGGCAAACATCGAGGACATCATCTCCCTTGCCCCCGATGTCATCATCTACATGGGCGTTTCCAAGAGCCTTGCCAAGGATGAGACGCCCGATCAGATCCAGACCCAGACCGGCATCCCGGTGATTTGCGTTCCTAACGCCCTTGAGGCCACCGCCGACGTGTACCGCACGCTGGGTGAGTGGGTCTGCGAGGCCGAGCGCGGCGCTGAGCTGGGTGACTTCTATGAGGAGCACCTCAAGCACATGACTGAGCTCCTCGACGCCATCCCCGAGGACGAGTACCCCACCATCTACTATGCCGAGGGTGCCGACGGCCTGTCCACCGAGCCCACCGGCTCGCATCACACCGAGGTCATCGACTACTGCCACGCCATCAACATCGCCGACGTTGAGATGCAGTCCGGCCAGGGTATGACCCCCGTCTCCATCGAGCAGGTCATCGGCTGGGATCCCGAGATGATCCTGTGCCACACGGGCTTCGTGCTCGCCGAGGACATCCTCGACAACCCCGTTTGGCAGGACATCCAGGCCGTGAAGAACGGCCACGTGTACAACACGCCCGCCGTGCCCTTCAACTGGTTCGACCGTCCGCCGAGCATGATGCGCCTCATGGGCATCGAGTGGTTCGCCAAGCTCATCTACCCCGAGATCGATCTTGACCTCGAGGCCGACCTGGTGGACTTCTTCCGCCTGTTCTACAACGTGGACCTCACGGCCGAGCAGGTCGAGGAGCTGTGCAACCAGCATGAGATCAGCTTCAGGGAAAACAAGTAATCCCTGGTAGACGAATGAATGACATGCGGGGCCTGCGGCCGACGGGCCCCGCATTTTTTTGATAGGACGCAAGGGCGTGGCCGGGGGCCACTGTTGGGAGGACATGCATGAGGGATCATTCTAAGCACATCGAGCTTGACCGCGAGGACGCGGTGGCGGCGATACTCGCTGCCTGCGACTTCCATCCTGCGCACGAGACGGTGCCGGTGGACGAGTCGTTTGGGCGGACGCTCGCCGCAGACGCCCTCGCACAGGTGACGCTGCCCAATTGCCTGACCTGCAACATGGACTCGGTGGCGCTTCGTTGGAGCGACTTCGAGGGTCTCGAGCCCGGCGAGGTTCCCGACATCTCCGGTTGGACCCGCGGCGTCGAGTGGCAGTTCGCAAACACCGGCGTCGGCATGCCCGAGGGCTTTGACACGGCAGTGTGCATCGAGAACGCCCGGGTAAGTGACGATAACCAGACGCTTGAGGCCATCCTGCACGCACCGAGTGCCCGCTATGCCGGCACCTCTCCCGCCGGCAGCCGCATGCATGCCGGCGACGTCATCCTGACGGCGGGCACGTTCGTGACGCCCGCCATCGCCTCCGCGCTTGCCGGCGCGGGCCTCACCGAGTGCGAGGTCCTCGCAAAGCCGAAGGTCGTGTTCATCCCCACGGGCAACGAGCTCGTTGCTCCCGGCGAAGAGGTGGGCCGCGGCAAGAACATCGAGTCGAACAGCCTCGTCATCAAGGGCAAGACCCTGGCGTGGGGCGGCGAGTGCAAGGTGTACCCCATCGTGCCCGACAAGCCCGACATGATTGAGGACGCCATTCACCGTGCCTGCGCCGAGGCCGACATCGTGGTGCTCAACGCTGGCTCCTCCAAGGGTTCCGACGACTGGGCGATGGAGATCCTCGACAAGATCGGCCGCGTCATCAACCACGAGGTCTCTCACGGCCCGGGCCATCATTCCAGCTACGCCGTGGTGGACGGCACGCCCATCGTGGGCATCAGCGGTCCCGCCCTGGGCGCGACCTTCACGACCGACTTCTACCTGAAGCCCGTCATCGACCTGTGGTACGGCAGGTCCACGACGCCGCAGCACGTGACCGCGCCGACCTGTTCTCGGCGCCCAAGGAGAAGGACAGGCGCGCCGGCGAGCTTCGCCCCGCCTTTGAGCGCACCACGCCGTTCCACTCCATCAGGCACATCGTGCTGACGCAGGCCGAGGACGGCATCATCGAGGCAACGCCGCTCAAGTTCAAGCCCGGCGTTGTGCTGGGCGAGACGGCCGCCGGCTATTACCCGCTTGCAAATGGGTGCGGCCATGTGCCGCCGCAGGTGGGGGACATGATCGAGATCGAACTGAGGGGATAAAACATGCAGGCAGAAAGCGGACTTGACTGGAACGAGCTCTGGAAGCAGCGCGCCAAGTGCGAGGAGGGCCTCGAGAATGAGGCATACTGGGACAAGCGTTCCCAGAAGTTCTCGGCCACGTGCGCCCGCAGCGGCTACGCCAACGACTTCCTCGGCCGCGCCGGTGTGCGCCCCGGTGAGACGGTCATCGACATGGGCTGCGGCACGGGGTCGCTTGCGCTGCCCCTCGCCAACGAGGGCGTCAACGTGGTGGCGTGCGACCTTTCGAGCGGCATGCTCGGCAAGCTTCGCGAGCAGGCCGAGGCCGACGGCGTCATCGACAACCTCGACATCCGTAAGGTGAGCTGGCTTGACTCTTGGGAAGACCTGCCCGTGGCCGACGTCTTCTTCGCGTCGCGTTCGCTCTTTTCGCGCGACTTGCGCGAGACGCTGCTCAAGATGGAAGCCCACACGCGCCGTCGTGTGTGCATCGCCGTCTCCACGAGCTTCTCGCCTGGCCACGACCACGAGATGCTCAAGGCCATCGGCCGACCCGAGCCCAACCAGTCCGAGGCGACCTTCATCGTGAACCTCCTGCTTGAGATGGGCCGTCTGCCCGAGCTGTCCTACATCCTGCACGACAGACCTGTTTTTGGCGAGACCATCGAAGAGGTGCGCGCGAACTACGAGCGCGAGGACGGCCCCTTCACGCCTGAGGAAGAGGCCCTGCTCGACGCCCATATCGCCAAGCATTACAGCATGGGCGTCGACGAGGAGGGCAACCCCGTTGTGCTGCGCGACTATCGCCACCGCAACGAGTGGGCATTCATCTCCTGGAACCTGTAGCGAGCGATTTGGAGACATGCGATGATTGATGTCAATTCACCCAACCGCTGGTACCTTTACGACGCCCTTATCGAAGGCGTGCCCGAGGACGTGCTGGTGACGCGCTTGTGCCTGGGTGCGAACTGGTCATATGTCGAGGCCGAGTGCGGTATGGGCGTCGCCATGACGTGCACGGGCGGCAGCCGCGCCATCGACAAGGCGCCGCTTGTGGGCCGTTCCCTGCGCGAGGTTGCGGCCCTGTCCAAGTCGTGGAGCTTTGCCGAGGCGACGCTGGGCGTGGCGGCCCTCAACGCCTGGTACTCGCGTCGCGAGCTCATCGAACCGTACGGTGCGGTGTTCGACGACATAGGCGAGCTGCCCGAGGGCATCGAGCGTCGCGCGGACGCCTTCGCCATGTATGCCGAGGAGATGCCCGGCAAGCGCGTGACCGTGGTGGGCCACTTCCCCCACGTGGAGCGCATCGCCAAGGCCCGCGGCGGCATCCTCACCGTGCTCGAGCGCAACTGCACCGACAACCTCGACACGCCCGACCCGGCCTGCGAGTACATGATTCCCGAGCAGGACTACCTGTTCATGACGGGTGTCACGTTCACGAACAAGACCATGACCCGCCTGCTTGAGCTGGCGCGCATGGGAAACAAGCCCCACACGGTGCTCGTCGGTCCCAGCGTGGTGCCCTCGCCTGTCTTCTTCGACCTGGGCGTTGAGTGTCTGGCCGGCAGCGTCGTCGTGGACCCCGAGGGCGTGCGCACCCTCGTCGAGCGCGGATCGGGCCAGCTCTTCGGCACCTCGCTGCTCATGTTCGACTGCTTCTCCCCCGCCAGCGGCCGCAGGTAGGGAAGTGAGCGGAGAGTGGAATGGGCCTGCCTGCCAAATCCTGGCGAGCAGGCCCGTTTTTGTTGCAGTGGGCTTTGATTTTTAGACATGAAAGAGTCGGGTTTGGTGTCCAGAAATCAAAAAGACGATGGGACGCTCGCCTTGATGTACGGGAGTTGGCCATCAGTGTCCTTCGTTTGCCAACCGGACAACCAAAACCATGGGCTACAATTCGACCGACGGTGTCCGAGCGAAAGGTCTTTCATGTTTCAGGTCAGCCCACAAGACCGCTATGTGCTCATGCGCAAGGACACTGCTGTGTGTTCCTTCACCTATAACTTGCGTCGTCGTGCGGTACATGACCTGGAGGTTTACGACGCATCCAATGCACCGTGGGGTGCCAGCGCTGCCGACGGGTCGGTCGATCCCATGCAGTTGAGCTGGTGGATTTCTTACCGTTATATCCCCACGGGCAGAGCGGGGCTTTCTTGCATCCTGCGCGGTGCGGGCTGTGCCGACCCGGCTTCTCTGCTTTTCAAGACGCTTGCCCTCAACCTTTCCGATCAGTACTGGATTCGACCGGAGGGGCTTGCTCTGGCTTGGGGGGACATCAATTATTTTGAGAATCCCTATGTCGATGGGCGTCCTGGCTGGACGGCTCAAGACGGCGTGCATGTGCGCATGGGGCCGGGAAGTGCGACTTCTGGCCAGCTTGCCAAGCGTTGGGAATGCCGAGAGGGTAAGAATCTCCTCGTCAAAGGCTCATCGTCGAGCGATTGCCATGAGCCATGGGCCGAGCTTTTGACATCCGAGCTGTGTCGTGCCGTGCTGCCAGATGGTGCATGGGTTCCGTATTCGATTGGGGAGGACCCTTCGGGTCAGCCCGTTAGCGTGTGCGAGTGCTTTGTCGATAAGGACACGGAGTTTGTCGCGCTCGACGATGTGGTGCGCCATTTCGACGCCCCAGTCGAGGCGAGCCTCCATGAGGCTTATGTTGGTATTCTCGAGGGTCTGGGGTTGAAGAACGCGCGCGCGGCGGTTGACCGGGAGCTGGTGATTGACTTTCTCGGCGCAAACGATGACCGTCATGAGTTCAACCTCGGCATCTTGCTGGACTCAGATTCTCGCAAGCCCCTGGGCGTCGCGCCGATTTTCGACAACGGGCGGGCTTTTTATCATGCCGCACGCACTGAGGCGCAGCTTATCGACGGACTTTTTCCCTATGATGCGCGCGCCTTTGACAACGGGGAGGCAGGCCCGCTTGCCCTCGTGCGCGACTTCTCCTGGCTTGATTTCGACACCTTGCGTTCTTTCGCCCCCGTTGTGGATGACATCATGTCGCACGCACAGCATCCAGATTGGTTCGCCCGAGCAGCCCAGAAGCAGTATCTCCTGCGAGTGGACGCCTTGGAGCGCGCGGCGATGGGCGGAAAGTGATTGTGGCAAGCGAGCCTGCCACAAGGTTTGCCTCACTTGGTTGCATTTGGCCTGGTTATGGGCTGATATGCGTGATATAAGGGGACGAGACGTCAGCTGCCGTGAGGCGAGGGGACCGAACGCCTGATTCTAGGAGGCCTTTCATGCTGCAGGAGAAGATTCTGGAAGCCGCGCGCCCGTACCTTGAGGGAAGGACAGTGACCGACCTCGTCTTGGGAATCGCGCTTTTCGCGGCCGAGCTCGACGGGGAGAACGTCGGCGTCTCGTACATGCTGCGAGACAGCCTGCCCTCGGGGTGCGGCTCGTTCGGCTTTGCCCGCCAGGCTCTCGGCAAGGACGCCTACGAGGTGGCGAAGCTCTTAGTCGAGGGAACCGACGACGCGCAGCGCGGCCTGGGGGCCGCCGTGCTCAACGCGGCGAGCCACAGTGTCCCGCTCATGTTCTGCGACGATGACGCAGCGGCACCCTTCGGCGTGAGCATCCGGCCCGGCGACAAGCTGGCGCTCGTCGGCTACATGGCTCCCGTTGCCAGACAGTTCGAGGGCAAGGTCGCCGAGACGGTCATCTTCGACAGGGGCCGCAAGCTCGCGGGACACGCCGACGTCACGCCGTGTGCCCTGCAGGCCGAGGTCCTCCCCACGTGCGACATCGCGGTGTCGAGCGGCACCTCCGTGGTGAACCGCACGGTCGAGGACCTGCTCGCGATGTGCCCCAACGCGCGCGAGTTCGTGCTCACCGGCACGTCGACGCCGATGTTCCCCACCGCCTACAAGGGCACGCGCGTCACGAGCCTGGCCGGAACCGCGTGGCGCCAGGACGCCAAGGACGACATCTTCCGCACCGTCGCCCTGGGCGGTGGCATGATGGCCTGCCGACCCCTGCGCCAGAACGTCTGTGTGCGGGTGTAGGGGCAGGGCGCAGGTGCTAAGGCAGGTTGATTGATCGATTCGAGCCTTCGGGTCAAGCTGTGTCGCATGGCTTGACCCGAAGGCTTTTCTTTTGCTGGCCGAGCTGTGCAGGAGCAGGGCCCTTCCTCGCCTGAAGGCCAGGTCCCGACGGCTCCCATCGCGAACGGTTCGCTCAGGCTTGTTTTGCGAGCAATAGGTTGAGATATGCAACGTTTTTTAAGAGCAATGGCTGCCGAACCGTTAGATTTTTCAACCCGTAGCTCGCGCGTCTGGGGCAAGGCTTGTTTTTGGGGTCATTGCGCAATTGGTGTTGGCTACAAACATAGGCATGGGTGCAAGACGCCGGTCTCGAGACGACTTTCATGTGCCGGGCTTAACGTCTCTCAAATAATTTAAGAGATAATCGTCGAAACTTCTAAAAAATTTTGAGAGGTTATATACTATAGTTATCAAAATATTTTAGAAGGATGGAGGGCATCCAATGATGACGGCTGACTACTCCTCGCTTGTGAGGGGCCGAATCGAAGAGGAAATCGTTCGTCCGATTCTGCGCGATGAGATTATCCGCAACCTTCCAGCTCCCGCGCGCTTCAACCTCGTGCACATTATCACGGCATGCGTCGTTGCGGGAAGACCTTCTATCTCTTTCAACTCATGGCAAACATCCTCGATCAGGGCGTGCCTCGATCGAGGATGTTCTACTTCGACTTCTCCGATGTGCGCCTCAGGCCAATGGACCCCGATGTCATGGACCGCGTGGTAGACGAGTATTGGCGCCAGGTTCCCGAGGCGCGTGAGCAGGGATGCTACCTCTTCCTCGACGAGGTTCAGGAGACAGACGACTGGCAGGGTTTCTGCCAGCGTGTCGCCGAGCAGGAGAACGTGACTCTCGTCATCACAGGCTCGTCCTCGAAGGTGTCCTCCGAGGGTATAGCGACGAGCTTTCGGGGACGTTCCCACGTCCATGAGATGTGGCCGCTGTCTTTTTCCGAGTACTGCCGCTTCCACAACATCCCGCTGCCCGAGCCGGGGCAGGACGCCTTCTCACCCCAGATGACTACCCGCTACGAGTCCGCGTTCGATGACTACCTGGTGTGGGGAGGGTTCCCCGGGATTCAACGCCAGGTTCCCGAGGACAGGGTGGAGCTGCTGCAGGGGTATGTTCGCGACGTCGTTGCCCGAGACGTTGCCGAGCGTTCGGGTCGCGAGGATATCTCTCTGGTGATGCAGCTGGCGCTGTTCGCGGTGCGCAACACCGGCTGCGAGCTCTCGGCCAACGAGCTTGTAGGCAAGCTGACCGACGCGGGCTACAAGGCGTACTGGGACAAGGTGAACCGCCTGCTCGAGCTGCTGAGGGAGGCGTACCTCATCCATTTCCTTCCCGAGTACTCTACGGCGCTCAAGCCAGGGATTTCTTGCGTGCCCAAGGTTTATGCTGAGGACCCCGGGATTGCCTACGCGGTGTCTCGTGCAAACCAGCAGGACATCGGAAAGCGTCTGGAAACGGCCGTCTATATAGAGCTGTGTCGTCGCAACGCGGGCCGCCGCACAGAGACGATAACCTCCCTCACGGTGCCGTCGGCCAAACGGGAAAAGGTCGACTTCCTTGTGGGGGATGCGCTCGGCATGGAGCCGTACGACCTGTATCAGGTTACCGTCGACATGACGTTGGAGAAGACGCGAAAGCGCGAGGTCTCGTCCCTGGAGGCGGGCATGCGCCTGGCCCACCTCGACAGGGGAACCATCATTACCTTGCGTGAGCAGGGCGAGATTTCGAGTGAAGCCGGTCAGATTGCCATCGTGCCTGCGTGGAAGTGGGCGCTGCGGTAAGGCATCATGTGCGAAATCGCGGAATTCTCCGAGGGCGATTTCATCGATGCGGGCGAGGCCGATCGCCTGATCCGGGCAGAAAAGGGCTGGCTGTAGCGATGGGGGATGGACTACAGGGTTCGTTATACCAAGAGCGTGCCTGAGTTCATCCGTGTCGAGATTCAGACGCGCAAAGCCTATGGTCGCGTCGATTCGTTCGACACTGCTGATGAGCTGCTCTTATCGTAAAAACTGCGCATACTTCCACGAAACCTTAGGGACCGAATCGACGGAAAAGTCGTTTGCCCGATACCGTCTGATGGGATTGTTTGCAGCCTTTTGACCCCCGGCGGCCTTCTGCCCCTCGATTGGCGGGAAAGTCACCTGCTCAGAGTGCCACTAGATTCCTGAGTGAAAAAAATGCAAGCCTGATAAGTGGAGAGATGGCCTATGGTGCGGTCCTGCCATTCGTGAAGGGATAAACGTGCCGTGGGTTCTTATTGCAATCTGCCGGTAGATGGGGCAATTGTTTTTTGAGTTTGCAATGAAGCCCCCGCCCCACCAGCCTTCCTATCTATATGTCCTTCGCAGGGAGCGCATGTAGGCGAGGAACCACTGTTGGGCTTCGGTGGGCACGGTGTCGCGTCGCCAGCAGATGGAGAAGCCCCAAGGCAGTTCCTTTATCGGAATGCCCACGGTCTTTTCTGACTCTGCGGTCGCCTCGATGTGGTTGCGGCAGGTGAGTCCGAGCGCTTTTCCGGCGCGGGCGTACTCGTAGACGCGAATCATCTCGCCGGTGAAGCGGATGTCGCAGTCGATGTGACGCTGTGCGAGCATCTGGATGAGCAGGCCCGTGTTCTGGTAGTCATCGCCCATCATGAGCACCGTGCGCCCCTTCAGGTCGGACAGGGCGATGTCTTCGCGGTGCGCGAGGGGGTCGGTGCGGTTGACCCAGAAGAACTGGTAGTCGTCCACGAGTGGCGTCGCCTCGAATGCCTCGGACACCGGGTTTACGAGCAGGGCAAAGTTGTAGTCTCCCTCGGCCAGATGGCGGGCGCATTCCACGTCGGGCAACTCCTCGCAGGCCACTACTTGGCAGTTTGCCGAGTTGCGGTTGAAGGTCTCGATGACGTCTTCCCCCAGGTACCCCAGAAGGCCCACCGAGCAGCCCAGGCGAATGACGTTGCTCGCGTGTGCGGTAATGGCGTCGAGACCCCGGCGCAGCTCGCCCAGCTCGCGCTCGAACCCTTCGGCATAGGTGAGGAAAAGCTTGCCGTGCTCGGTGAGGGGGGAGGTGCCCGGCGCCCCGCTCCACAGGTGCACGCCGAGTTCCTGCTCGAGCCTGCGCATCGCCCCGCCCAGGCCCTGGGGAGTGATTCCGAGGTCTTTTGCGGCGCGCGCCAGGCTGTGTTGACGCTGGAGTGTCGCGAAGTACGAGAACGCTTTGGTGTCCATGCTTGTGCATCCCCCTTGATGCTGAAGCGGCGCCGTGCTGGCCTTATGTGCGCATTTTACCTCGCATGGAAGGCGAAGCGCGAGTTGGCCCGGGACAAGGAGCGGACGGACGGTTCGGGGCACGCGTGCCGCCACAGAGTTGTGCTGCGTTTCTCTTGGCTGCTGCGGCTCCAAGAGAAACGGACGCTTTCGATTTCTAAAGTCCGTGTTTCTTGGGATGGAAGGTTTTCAAATCCTCAAGCCCGTGATGCCGGGCTGGCTTCACATCCCCTTCGTACTATGCAATCAGTCGTCGGGTCCAAGGGGGAACCGGCGCAGGTATCGTATGAGATGCGAAGGAGATTTCAATGGCACTTGAGATGACCCGCCGCAATGCAATCGCTGCTGCCGCAGTCGCCGGCGTGGCAGCTGCCGGTGTTGCCGGCACCGCCCATGCCGAGACTGAGAAGCAGGCCGCCGCTGGCGTCGTGACCGCTGACGCTTCTATCGACTCGGCCACCGTCTTCGGCTTCACTTCCGAGAAGCCCGCGTTCATGACCGCTCCCGAGCCTGTTGCCGACGACCAGATTGTCGACACGGCCGAGACCGAGGTCCTCATCATCGGCGCTGGTCTGTCCGGTTGCTGCGCCGCCCGCGCCGCCGCTGAGAACGGCGCGAAGGTCATCGTCGTCGAGAAGATGGACCAGGTCTCCGAGCGTGGCGCCGGCGCCGGTACCATCAACTCCAAGCTGTCCGTCTCCTTCGAGGACGGCACCGTGACCGACATCCCCTCCGCTGAGTTCCGCTGGATGCAGACCTGCGGCAACCGCTGCAACGAGGCCCTCATCGCCCAGTACATGGCTCGCTCCGGCGAGGCTGCTGACTGGCTGTGCGAGGCTGGCGAGAAGCACCACTGCTCCATGGGCATCTGGGACGGCTACAGCCGCAACCCGCTGCTTCCCGACGAGCCCGGCTATGTCTGCATGGGCGGCACCGACGAGAGCGACCTCACCATCCCCGGCGGCTCCTTCGTCGCGGCCGATGTGTGCCACCTCGAGGCCATCGAGAACGGCGCCGAGTTCCGCTTCAACACCAAGGCCGAATACCTGCTGCAGGACGAGTCCGGCGCGGTGACGGGCGCCGTCGTGTCCGACGCCGACGGTTACAAGAAGATCGTCGCCTCCAAGGGCGTCGTCATCGCCACGGGCGACATCGCTGGCGACGAGGAGATGTGCAGCTACTACTGCCCTGAGGCCCTCACTGTGCCGAGCGTGTACACGCCCGTCGGAGCCAACACCGGCGACGGCCACAAGATGATCCTGTGGGCCGGCGGCACCATGCAGTCCGCTCCCTTCCCGCCCATGCTGCACCCCCAGCGCTGGGCCGACCCCGGCTCGAACCAGCTCGAGGGCCCCTTCCTCTACGTCAACGAGAAGGGCGAGCGCTTCTTCAACGAGGGCACCTGGGTCCAGGCCCGCTCGCTGCAGATCATGAAGCACACCGCCGACGACTGCGCATGGTCCATTTTCGACTCCAGCTGGCCCGAGGACCTCATGGCCTCCTTCCCCTACGGCGGCGGCATGTTCTGGGATATGTTCCGCTACAAGGGCGAGAGCGACTACCAGACCACCATCGACTACTACACGCAGTCGCTCATCGACAACGAGGGCTACACCTACGAGAAGGCTGACACCCTCGAGGAGCTCGCTGAGAAGATCGGCGTGCCTGCCGAGCAGCTGACCGCCACGGTCGATCGCTACAACGCCCTGTGCGCCGAGGGCGTCGACGAGGACTTCTGCAAGAACCCCGCGCTGCTTTACCCCATCGACGAGCCGCCGTTCTACGCCTCCAAGGTCGGCGCGGTCCTGCTCGAGGTCGTCGGCGGCGCCAAGATCGACACCAACCTGCAGTGCCTCGACGCCGCGGGCAACCCCATCCCCGGCCTGTACGCCATCGGCAACGCCGGCGGCGACTCCTACGCCGTCGACTACCCCATCAACGTCCCCGGCAACAGCCACGGCCGCGCCCTCACCCAGGGCTACCTCGTCGGCCGCAAGCTCGCCGGCGCGGAGTAGACCCCGCACAAGAGCCCCACTATAGAAGGCATCCCCCTGCCTGAACGCCCCGCATGCGGCCGTCCCCTGACGGCCTGCATGCGGGGCGATTTTTTGTGCTGAGCGCGGCTGGCGCGGCTGGACACGCAGGTCAAGGCGCTTGTTGTGCAGGCAATCGGCTGGATGTTCTGGTTCTTGCGGCTGGAGAGGGCATCCGAGTCTGGCTGACGAGCCATAGGTTGAGATATACAACGTTTTCCTGGGATGGTGGCCGCAATACCGTTAAATATTTCAACCCGTGGCTCGCGCGCCTGGTGCGGGTCTACGACGGGTGGGGGCTGCCGCGCGCCTGGTGCAGACTTGCGTCGCCGCATGCAGGAGCTGGAGCGCCAGAAGGGCATCCTTCACGGCCTCGTCCTCATCGCCCTCGGCATCGCCTGCGGCGCCATGTCCAGGGTCACCGGCGGGACGGACGCGCGGGGGCCTCGTCTCCGGCATCCTGATGGGCCTGTCCGTCGGGGAGACGCTGGTTGGCACTGGGTCGTTGGGGGGCAGATGCTCGGAAAGTGATCGCGGGACTTGCCGCCGTGACCGGGAAGCGGGCCGCATACCTTGCCGGCCCCGGGGCGCTCCCTGGTTTGCCTATAAATACGACCTTGTCGTGTGCCCTCCTCGATGTCGTCGGCGATATTCTCCATGCATACGTTTGCTTTGGCGCAGGTCCGGCAGTCTTTCTCCGGGCAGACGCTCTGCATGTTCGCTATAGCAGCCCAATGGCCTCTTGTAGTTCGCGCCTGCTATGGATTCCGAGTTTCTCGTATATGTGTCGCGAATGGCTTCTGACTGTATTATCGGAAATCATAAGGGCTTCAGCGATGTAAGGCTTGCTGTATCCCTTGGCGATGAGAACCATAACCTCTTCTTCACGCGGGGAGAGCCCCTTCGCCGTTGCGAGAGCCAGACAGAGCTGTTCCACCTCAGCTGCGCTGTGGCTTTCAGAGACGGAATTGTTGTTGATGTCGTGAAAGACCATGCGTAGGCCCTTGGATTGGGGGTTGATTGCCAACACCGTTGCAAGCGCCATGACAACGAGAAGGAACATCGCCGTCGAGTTGAATGGCAGCTCCGGGGTAACGGATGCAAGGAAGGTCAAACCATAAACAGGGCATCTTCCGACATAGTATGCCAGTTCCGAGGCCGCTATGACGAGACATCCGTTGCGGATGGGGTTTTTCTTATCGTGTTGGGCGATATCAACGGCAAGGAGTGTGGCGCATGTTGAACTGAAATAGGCAACGGAGACCGTTGCAACTTGAAGGAGGGGATTTGGCCCGACGATGCCTAAAAAGGCCAGCACGAGACACATCAAGGCGAAGGGCACCTTGATGAGGAACATGAAATCGATGGACATCTTTCGTGCCGTGACCCACCACAGCAAGAACGCCAGCCAGCCGATGACAAGGAGATTCGAGCCTATTGAAATCAGATGGCTGGGCTCCGGGCCGAAAACAAAGCTGCCGTACTTGGCTTTTAACAGAATATTTGCTGCTGAATATGCAAGCCTCATTGCTATGAGACATATAAGAGGCCCTATGATGGCGGATACGCCTTCCTGAAAAAGAGGCTCGTACGCTCGAGGTTTGGGCTGGTCACGGAAAGCCTTGAGCATTGCAAGGCCGGAGCATATAGGGGCAAGCAGTCCAATCGCTGAGCCCACGATGTCAGGCGAGCTGGACATCAGCATCACAGCTATGATAGACGAAATGGACGAGAGGCAGATTGAACCGAATGCTCCCCGTGCGGTTAATGAGGCTAGAAGCAAAAGGCCGCCCAGCGAGAAAACGGCCTCAGAAACGCCTATGGCGAGGAATGTCACTACGACACTCCATGCTGGCGGGTTGAACACGCCAAATACATCGATTCCCAATACGCTCACGGTTCCTACGAGAGCTGCGGGAAGAGAGAGCCTGGGCAGAATATGGCTGACTCGCGCGTCGCCGAAAGCCGCGAAGAGAAGCAAGGCCAGAGAGAGCGAGAGCGAGGGATGAACGAACCAGAAGTCTGGCAGCAGCACATAACTATGCGAATTCGTCCAAAACTGCATGATTCCAAAGGCGCCCAGAAGGGTTGTTGCCAGGATGGATGGGAACTGTGTCCCCTTGGGAACGGCTTGCAACTCGAGCACCCCCGACAATTTCAAAAAACACCAGCTCACTTACTATAGCACGATGGTGTGAACCTCCTTGCTGGAATTGAATCGGTCAAGACCGCACGTTCGTGCAATGGCGTAAAGCGAGGAAAAAGAGGAGAGTCGATGCCGCCAGGGGCGATAGTGGCATGGGCCACGCCGCCCAAAACTCAAAGAACAGGAGAACCGTCATGGCAATCAATGCAAGCCGTAGGAACTTCATCAAGACGGCCGGCGCAGCAGCGGCGACCATAACCGCAGGGTCTTTTGGGGTTGCTAGCGCCGACGAAGCGGCTTGGGACGAAGAATTTGATGTTGTGGTTGTAGGAGCCGGCATAGCTGGTCACGCTGCCGCTATGACGGTTGCCGCCGAGGGCGAGGGAGCCACGGCTTTGTTGCTTGAAAAGTGCGAGGCACCCGCAGGGTGTTCGCCCTATTGCGCTGGCCGTTGCTTGTGGACGAACGACGCTGAGGCCATGAAGACTTATATCAAGGACATGTCCCAGGGGTGCACGCCCGACGATGTCATCGATGCGTATGCCGAAGGCATGACGTGGATTCCCGAATGGATTTATTCGTTCGGTGCGAGCGAAGCAGACTTGACTATTGTTCAACCCGGCGTAGATGGCGTCTTCGGTGCACGAGAGCCCGAACACCCCGAGTGCGAAGGCAGCTACAGCATTGGCGTTCTGTCCTTTGGCGGCAAGGGTGCGACTAACCCAGACGCGCCCATCCATTTCATGCCTTGGATGGAAGACGTTGTGGCTGGTATGTCTGATGTTGTTGAGTATCGACCCGCGACTCCTGTTGAAAAGCTGGTCAAGGATGAGTCGGGCGCGGTCGTGGGCGTCATTGCCGGGGACAAGCGCATTAAGGCCAACAAGGGCGTCATCATGACTCTTGGTGGTTTTGAGCACAATGCCGAGATGCTTGAGTGCTATATGGGTGTGGGCGCGGCCATTTCATCCGCTGGCCTTGGCAATACGGGTGACGGCATTCTTATGTGTCAGGCCGCCGGTGCGGGTTTCTGGCACATGCACGGAGGAGCGGCTTTCTGGCTTAACGGCCGTAGTCTCGACAATTCGATTGCAATCAATTCCGACAAGCGTTTTGGTATTACCGTGGGCATTAATGGCCGCCGTTTCTATCAGGATTGGGACGCTTGCAAGGCAAACATCGAAAGCGATGGCTATGCCTACATGTCTGATGCAAAGGGACATGTTGGGTATCGCCACGGTATGACCCAGTTCGGTGGCTACTGGCGTCATCTGCCTATGCCCGACACCGCTTGGTATGTGTTTGATGCTGACGGCCTTGCCGCGGGTGCTATTCCGGCAGATGTTTCTGAAGATCCCGTGGCTGATGGCATTGCGGTGTGCGCCGATACCATTGAGGAGCTGGCCGAACTCATCGACGTGCCTGTCGAAGAGCTCAGCGCGACCGTCGCGCAATGGAATGACTCTTGCGAAAAGGGCGCGGACCTCGCCTTCTATCGTCCTGAGTCCACGCTTAATTCCGTGAAGGCTGCGCCGTTCTACGCACAACTGTGTGCTCCCATGATGCTTAACACGGACGGTGGCCCCGTGCGCGATGCGAAGGGCAGGATCCTCGATCCCTGGGGCGAGCCGATCGTGGGCCTCTACTCTGCTGGAGAGTTCGGTTCGGTCTGGGGCAACAAGTACCAGGGCTGCGGCAATGTCGCAGAGTGCATTGTCTTCGGTCGCATTGCCGCCCAGACTGCGCTCGGTCTGTAGGCCATAGAGCCGGTTCTGCGCCTTCGCCGATGGCGTTGCGCCCGCGTTTAGGTTAACGGAACTCAGGCCCCGCTTGGACCGTCTGGTTCAAGCGGGGCTTTGATGCTGCGGGGGCTACTCGCTTCTGGCCCAAACATCTCAACCCCTCGCGACCGAGGCGGACCGAACCCCTACTTGCACGATCCCATGTCCAGGCAATCGTGGGCGGCCTTTAGGAATATGCGCAGCTCGTCGGGTGCCCCGGGGTTGCTTACGACGCCAAACCGCATGGTCGGCCACTCAAGGGGGATGGCCGTGAGTGGCGGCACGGAGTCGGACGCGTATCGACTTGGCACCGGAATGACTCCACCTTCCACCATCACAAGAGTGGGCAGTGCGGCGTCGAATCGCCGTCCGTCCACCTTCGCATCGGGGATTTCTTCACGCAGGGCGCGCATCAAATCTGCCACCTGCGGCGTCGTTTCGTAGACGCTCTCCCCGTTTCCTTGAGTGTCGGATTTGAAAGGCATTGTAAAGCTGCCGCGGCATCGGTTCAAACCAACGGGGATGGATGGCGCGAGATTGAGGGCGGGGAGACGCTGCCTCTAATCGGCTACTCCACGATGAGTTGGGCCCTGGTCACTGCTCGCGCTCTCCGTGTCTGACAACGATGTCGCGCGATTCGACGAAGGTGTCTACGAGAAAGCGAAGGCGTTCCTCGTCCTCGCGCCTGTAGATGCAGTCAAGCTCGAAGATCGCATCTTCGTCCTCAAAAGGAATGACCGCGTAACGTCCGGTGTCGCTCAAAAACTTGAGGTTACGAGTGTTGCTCGGCTGAATGAACACCGCGTTGTCCACCGGTGTTGCCTGATGCGCCGCAAGCCTGCCCATGACGGACCGCAGCCGTGGCTTTATGCCATGGCGAATCAGATACTCCTCGATGCTGCGCCATCCATGGGCGGCATAGGGATCCACGAATTTCAATAGAACCTGGTCTTCCAGGTCTTCCGCGCGTACTTTCGAAAGCTTGGCGAAAGGACTCTCGGTCGTCACTACGGCGCAGAAGCGGCTTCTCAGCAGCGGCACCACGGTGAGGTCGCGGGTCGCGATGTCCTCAGCACGCTCATGTCCGATCACCAGGTCGATTTGCTCGCTATCAAGAAGGGCAAGCATAGAGGCATTCTCATGGTGGTCGTATACGAGTTGGGGATGCGGTGTTTGGTCGAGAAGGGCGGTGGTGAGGGCGATGATGCTTTCAACCGATGGGTCGTACAAAACGCCGTCAATGCGAATGGGACGCTCGCGAGCAAGTAGTGCGATTTTGTCCATGGCGTACGAGTACTCGGCGAGAATCTGGGCAGCCGCACCGTAGAAAATACGGCCAGCCTCACTAAGCTCGCAGGAGTGCCTGTCCCTTAGAAACAGCGGGGCTCCCAGTTCTTGCTCCATGGCGGCCACGTGTTTGCTGAGTACGGGCTGCGACACATTGAGCTTGGCCGCGGTCTCGGTAAAGCTCAGACAACGAGCCAGCTCGATGAACTCCTTGCAGTTCTCAATGTCCATGCTTCCAGACTCCCCCCAATGACAGCACTGGAATAAGTATATGCCCGATTAAAATAATAAAAAGGGACATACCAACAACCAATTTGCATATGCCAGCAGGCCTTTCGATAATGAAGATGCCGACTTGACACCATGAAATACCTGTTAAAGGGACAATCAGTGGCTAGCGGCAACTATGGGGGAGCATCGCCGGCAATATAGGCGATTTTCCCGAGGGGTATCGAGAGAGGGAGGAAAGGTATGGCAAACATGGTCGTTTCGCGCCGAGCGTTCTCGAAGCTGATGGCCACGGCTGCGGCAACGGTCGCTGCGGGCAGCCTCGTCACAGGCCATGCGCTTGGCGAGGAAACCGCCGAGCAAGCAGCTTCCGCCGCAGAGGGCGTAAAGAAGATACGCTCGTGCTGCCGCGGCTGCGGCAAGTCCGAATGCGGCGTGTGGGTGTACGTGAAGGACGGCAGGGTCATCCGCACCGAAGGCGACGACTCATGCTTCTCCACGATGGGCAGCCACTGCTCAAAGGGGCAGGCCTCCATTCAGGCGTGCTATCACCCCGACCGCATCAAGTACCCCATGAAGCGCACTAATCCCAAGGGCGAGGATGATCCGGGTTGGGTGCGTATTTCCTGGGAAGAGGCATACCAGACCATCGCAGACAACTGCATGCAGATCAGGGAGAAGTACGGCCCCGAGGCTCTCTTTAGCTGGTGCGGCACCGGTCGTCAGTGGTGCATGCAGTCCGATGCCGGCATGGCACTGCAGCTGTTTGGCTCGCCTAACGTTGTAGCCGCCTACCAGGTGTGCAAGGGTCCGCGCCACTTCGCCTCGGCACTCGACAACGTTGAGGCTTGGTCTTGGAGCGACGTTGACGCTCATCGTCCGGTGCTTGTGCAGTGGGCGACCGAGCAGTCGATTTCAAACTACGACGACTCCGCCCGTATGATTACCGATGTCGCCCGTGCAGCCGACACCTATATCTCTGTCGACCCCCGCAAGACCAACCTGGGCAGCAAGGCTGACTACTGGTTGAACCTGCGCCCTGGCACGGACGCCGCGCTCGCCTTGGGCTGGTGCAAGGTCGTCCTCGACCACGATCTGGTCGACTGGAAGTTCGTCAAGCGTTGGTCCAACGCGCCCTTCATGGTTGTCATGGACAAGGAGCCTGCTGGCTACGGCCGCGTCACCCAGCGCTACAGCAGCCCTTGGGATTTCAAGACCCGTCTGATTAGCGAAGCGGACATCGATCCTTCGATGGTGGACTGGGACGTTGAGGGAGAAGGCAATCCCCAGCGCTACATTGTTTGGGACACCATCAACGAGCGTTGGACGTATTGGCAGGCAGACCCCGAAGACGCTCACTGGGAAGGTGAGACCTGGACTCCTCAGACGCAGGGGCGCATGGAGGATACCTCCAACGCCTGCTACGACGCGGTCGCAGGTTGGATCGCCGATCTTTCTGACTTCAACCCGCTGATTGACCCTGCGGTCAATGGTGAGTTCGAGGTTACCTTGAAGGACGGCTCCGTTCACATTGCCCGCCCTGTCTGGGATATCTGGTGCGAGTACCTGGAGCAGTGGGACCTTGCCCACACCGCCGAGGTCACCGGCGTCGATGCCGAAAAGATTGAGGCTGCCTGCCTGGCATGGGCGACCCGCGTTGAGCCCGACATCCCCAACGCTGGCATCAACTACGGCCTGGGCGTTGAACATGCCGGCAACTCCACGCAAAACTGCCGCGCTATCATGGCGGCTTGCGCTATGGTGGGCGCAATCGACACTCCCGGTGGTCAGCGCGGTGCTACCATCGGTTGGACCGATGCTGGCGACATGTGCGCTGTTCTTCTGCCTGGTCCCGATTCCTTCAAGAACATGCCCAGCCCCGAGTTGTTCAATCGTATGGCGGGCAATGAGAAGATGCCGCTCCTGAATTGGTACCAGGTTTGGGCGGACGCGAATTCGGTCATGGAGTGCGCTCACCGCGAGCCCGATGCTCCCTACGAGATCCACGGCGGCATGATCGGCTCCGGCGACCATATGAACATGGCGAACGCCACCTACAACTGGGAAGCGCTCAACATGCTCGATTTCTGCTTCGAGGCAAACCTTTGGCACTCCGCCACTTCTGGCTGCTCGGATATCCTGCTGCCCGTTTGCCACTGGCTTGAGATGAATACTTGGCGCGTTTCTCAGGGTTCTCAGGGCGCCTTTGGCTTGGGCTGCCGTGCCGTCGAGCCCCCGGGCGAGTGCAAGTCCGACCCGCTGTACTTCATGGAGCTCTCCAAGTACTTTGACGTGCACGCTTTCTACGATGCCGATGATCCTTGGCTCGAGAAGTCCGGTGCTGACAAGGAAATCGCCTACCTCGAGAACTGGCTGTTTGGGCCTTCTTGCTCCGTGCCTTTCAACAGCTGGCAGGAGCTCTACGACGCCTTCCAGGAGCATGGTTGGTGGAACATGAAGGAAATGGTCCCCGAGGATTGGGGAACCTTCCGCCGCTTTGAAACCGGCCAGGCATATCGCCCCGGCATGCATCAGCAGCCTTACATGGGCCAGATCAACATCCCCGGTTTTGTGACGCCGACCATGAAGCATGAATTCTGGAACACCACGATTGAGTCGTTCTACCCGAACGGCGAGGCCGGCCCGGAACTTGCGGCAGGCTTTACCAGTGAGGCCCTGCCTTACTATCAGGAGCCTGAGCATGGCCCCGTGGCCGACGCCGAGAACTACGAGGAGTATCCGATCACCTGCATCACCGGTCGCCGCATCCCCGTGTACTTCCATTCCGAACACCGCCAGCTTCCTTGGTGCCGAGAGCTCTGGCCTGTTCCCCGTATGGAGATCAACCCTGTCACGGCAGACGAACTCGGCCTCAAACAGGGCGATTGGGCTTGGATTGAGTCTCCTTGGGGCAAGGTGCGTCAGACCGTCGACCTGTATTATGGTATCGCTCCCGGAACGATAAATTGCGAGCATCAGTGGTGGTATCCCGAGTTTGCCGACCAGGCAGGCGGCGGTTTCGAGCTCTCCTGCATCAACTGCATCACCGACCGCAAGTGCCAGGACCGCTACAACGGTTCCGCCAACGTGCGCACCTACCCGGTCAAGGTTTACAAGGCGACGGCTGACAACTCGCCCTTTGGCAATCCCGTGCCCTGCGACCATCAGGGCAACGAGATCATCGCTAGCCCCGATGACCCGCGTCTCAAGGCATGGCAAATCGGTGGGCCCGGCGTTTGCCCCGACAACTTCTAATTGGGAGGAGGACACAGGATGTCTCGCATGGCAATTGTTACTGATATCGACCGCTGCACCGGATGCCTTGCCTGCACGGTGGCGTGCAAGGTCGTTCACCCCATGCCTATCGGCAAGGTTTGGTGTCGCCCGCTGC
Source organism: Coriobacteriaceae bacterium (assembly GCA_019420325.1). GTDB lineage: Bacteria > Actinomycetota > Coriobacteriia > Coriobacteriales > UMGS124 > UMGS124. The sequence continues at coordinate 36,413 of JAHZHK010000015.1, forward strand.
GTGTGGGCCCCTACCCCATCGAGGGCGGTTCAGGCAACTGGCCTGACGTCGACATGTACTTCCTGAACGTCACGTGCCAGCATTGTGAGAACCCCCAGTGCGTCGAGGTATGCCCCACCGGCGCCTCGGTCAAGCTCGACGACGGCACCGTGCAAATTCACGCCGAGCAGTGCATCGGGTGCCAGCTTTGCATGCAGGCCTGTCCCTACGAGGTCCGTTACCTCAACGATGAGACCAATGTTGTAGAGAAGTGCACCCTGTGCCATGACGAAATCGAATCCGGCGAGTTCGAACTGCCCCGCTGCGTCTCCCAATGCTGTGGTATGGCTCGTTGGTACGGCGATTTGGACGAGGGCATCGAGTCCTTCAAGGGTCCCCGCGGCGCTACTCTGGGCGAATACCTCCAGGATTTTGATGACTCTCAGGTTTACAGCCTGCCCGATAGCGGCAACGGCCCCACGAGCCTCTATATCCTGCGCAAGCAGCAGTGGCAGGGTGCCGACAAGACAACGTGGGAGGGGCTTGACTTTAAGTTCGTGAAGTAAATCGCATTGCCGCGAAGCGGAAGGGGGCTGCGGATGCGCTGCCCACGGCCCCCTTCCGCCAGCGCATTCGTCTGGCCGTGCCTATATGTGACGCCGCCCGACGAACGCGCCGACCACGGCAGGGGGTGCCGCGGGATGCTTGGGGCACAATGCGTGAACGAAACCACCCGGAGGTATAGTCATGGAATTAGGAGAAGCCCGTACCGAGAGCTGCCAGGGCGAGCCGGCGGACGCAGGGGCACCCGTGCGGTTTGCCATACATACGACGCATCATGATGACGACCGTCCGGCCGGGGTCCGGATTCCTGAGCTGTTTGAGCGCATGCAGCCGCATCGTCAGATACTTCGAGCCATTCTCGAACGTTGCGATGCCATGCCTTGCCCCTTTTCCGAGGTATGCGAAATGATAGGCGACCTTTCGAAGGACCATCGGTCCGTGTATTCCCCGGAAGGTTTTTGTGACTTGCTTGAAAAGGCGGGTGCCCTTCAAAGAGTGACTGCTGAGGGCGAGCCGTTCCCCGGGGAGAATCCTGAGCCCCGCGTTGTCGTGGAGGATGGCGTCGAGTATCTCGAGCCTGTTGAGTTGCCCGAGCTCTATTACGTTACGACCGATGACGCGAGGCGGGCCATGGCCGACGATGGTGCTCTCTCAAAGATTGAGGAGCTCTTCGAGAGAGACGGGGGATACCTGCCTGTATACAAGCGAATTCTCCTGATGTGCGCCGAGGACGGGGGTGCTGCAACAGCTGATCTTGACAGCGCAATCGTTGATGACCCCCTTGTACAGAGTCCTCGCTGCTATGCCTCGCGCTTCGTGACTTTCCTTGAATCCGTCGGCGCGGTCTTCTGGAAGTCGGGTTGGCACATCACCGAGGCTGGTCTTGAGGGACTCGAGATGCTTCGCGATGTCCAGGTAGCTGGCGTCTAGGGGCGTCCCAACGAGACACGATGCAACATGGAGGAAGCTATGCTTGAGAACAAAACCATGCCAGTTGT
>JAHZHK010000150.1 GCA_019420325.1 Coriobacteriaceae bacterium
ACGGTCTTGAACGACTTGGCCTCCTCGAGCGAGTAGTTGCCCGTGATGGAGACGTCGCCGTTGGTGATGGCGGTCTGCACGGCAGGGGCGCTCTGGACCACACCGTCAAGCAGGATGGCGATGCGGCTCTTCGTGTCGGCCAGAACCCTCGTCACGTCGCCGAAGGCCTTGGTGCCTTGGGCGTCGAGGTGCAGGTTGACGGCGTAATAGGCGCTGCCCGAGCTCTGCATGCCGATGGTGACGCTCTCGATCTGGTCGCCGGTCATGAAGGCCTCGTAGGTGCCGGGCTCAAGCTTCACGCCCGTAGCGCCGGCGTTGATCTTGGCCAGGGCGTCCTGGTCGGCGATGTCGTTGAGGTCGACGAACTCAAGGGTGCCGGTGGTACCCATGGTGTCGATGACCTCCTGGGCGTTGGTGGCGCCAGGAATCTGAATGAGAATCTGGTTCGTGCCCTGACGCTGAACGGTGGCCTCGCTGGCACCCAGGGAGTTCACGCGGTTCGTGACGATTGCCACAGCCGACTCCATATCGGTGTCGGTGACGTCCGACCCATCGGGCTTTTCGGCAGTCATGATGACCGAGACGCCACCCTTGATGTCGAGGCCCTGCGTGATCTTCTGGTCAAGCGGCCAGAAGCCCACGAAGCACACGGCCAGCAGCACGACAAGCACCACGAGCACGCTCACATAGCGACGCACGTCGGGCTTCATCGCCTTCTTGTGCGGCTTTTTCTTGGATTTCTTCGGTGCGGGTCGCGCCGCGCCCGAGGCTTCCGCCCAGGCTTGAGCCACGCTGTGCGGCTCAGCGTTCTTATCCGACATATCAGCTCCCTTGTTTGCCGGGCACGCGACAACACGTGCCTCAGCACTGACAGATTACGACAGTATAAGCCTAATTAGTAATCGTTTGCGGCAGGGCTTGACATCCACGCGTCCAGGAACTGCTTGTATGCGCCGGCCATGATGGCCTCACGAGCCAAGTCCATGAGGTGCACGAGGAAATAGACGTTGTGGATGGAGAGCAGGATGCCCGCGAGCATCTCCTTTTGCGTCACGAGGTGACGGATGTAACCGCGGGTGTAGCCGCCCGTGCACACAGGGCACGTGCACTCGGGGTCGATGGGACCATGATCATGGGCGTACTTGGCGTTCTTCATGTTCATGCGGCCAAAATGGGAGAACGCCGTCCCCGAGCGAGCGGTGCGAGTGGGCAGCACGCAGTCGAACATGTCGATGCCGCAGGCAACGCCGCGCACAAGCGTCGTGGGGTTGCCCACGCCCATGAGGTAGCGGGGCTTGTTGCGGGGCATGTACTGGGAGGCAAGCGGGGCAAGCGTCTCGAACATGAGCTCGTGAGGCTCGCCCACGCTGTAGCCGCCAATGCCGTAACCCGGGAAGTTGCCACAGTTCTCGAGGTGCTCAAGGGAGCGCACGCGCAGGTCAAGGTGCATGCCACCCTGCACGATGCCGAAGAGGGCCTGGTCGGGGCGCGTATGAGCCGCAAAGCAACGGTCGGCCCAGCGGCTAGAAAGCTCCACGGCACGCTCCACCTGCGAGCGGTCGGCCGGGTAGCCCACACACTGGTCGAGCTGCATGCAGATGTCCGAGCCCAGGCGCTGCGCGATGGCCATGTTGTCCTCGGGCGACCAGAAGACGTGCTTGCCGTCGTAATCGTCAGCACGGAACTCCACGCCGCCGTCGGAAAGCTTGACGAGGTCGCCGTGGGAGAAGACCTGGAAGCCGCCCGAATCGGTGAGGATGGGTTTGTCCCAGTTCATGAACTTGTGCACGCCGCCAAACTCGGCGACGGTCTCAGAGCCGGGACGCATCTCCAGGTGGTAGGTGTTGTTGAGCACGATCTGGGCGCCCAAGGAGGCAACCGTGTCGGGCAGCAGGCCCTTGACGGTGCCTTTGGTGCCAACGGGCATGAAGACGGGCGTGTGGATGTCGCCATGGGCGGTGTGGAAGACACCGGCCCTGGCGTGCGTGCCGGGGTCCTCGGCGAGAACCTCGTAGGTAAACAGCTTCGAATCGCTCAAGAGCTCTCCTTGTCATGAGTTGCGTAATGCCCGCGTCCATCGTGCAGACAGGGGACGTAAGGCGGTTTCTGCGGTATAGAATAAGCCATTCTACTGTACTTCCAGCAAACACGCACGGATTACCACGACCGAGCGCTCAACCACGAAAGAACGAGAACATGGACGCAACGCAGATGCAGCGCACGCACAAGGCCCCCGAGCTCTTGAGCCCGGCTGGAACACAGGACGCGTTCAAGGCAGCGCTCGCCGCAGGGGCCGACGCCATTTACTGCGGCCTTGGCAGCTTCAATGCGCGACGCAACGCCGACAACCTGGACCTCGACCAGCTCCGCGAGTGCTGCGAGCTGGCCCATCTGGCGGGCACGCGCGTCTACATCACGGTGAACATCCTTATCGCCCAAGAGGAGATGCCCCGGGCGCTCGCCCTCGTGCATGACTGCCACCTTGCCGGCGCCGACGCCTTCATCATGGCCGACTGGGGCCTCATCTCGCTGACCCGCACCCTGTGGCCGCAGATCGAGATTCACCTCTCCACCCAGGGCAACGTCAACGATGCCGCAGGCGTTCGCTTCGCCAAAGAGGTCGGCTGCTCGCGTGTGACACTGTCGCGCGAGATGACGCTTCCCGAAATCGAGTCGTGCTCGCATGAGGGGGTCGAACTCGAGGTGTTCGCACATGGCGCCATCTGCGTGTGCTACTCGGGGCTGTGCCTGCTCAGCAGCATGCAGCGTGGAAAGTCGGCCAACCGCGGCCTGTGCCGTCAGCCTTGCCGCCTTCCCTACCGCCTTGTCGATGAAAAAGGCACGCAGCGCGACCGCATGAACGGAACGCGCCTCATGTCGCCGCGTGACAACTGCACGATCGCCGACATTGACGCGCTCGTCGAGGCGGGATGCGCAAGCATGAAGCTTGAGGGCAGAATGAAGGCCCCCGACTATGTGGGCACCGTCACAAAGGCATACCGCGCCGCACTCGACGAGTGGGAGCAAGGCGGAGACCCGCGTGTGGACGCCGCGGTCATGCGCGACTTGGCACGCGCCTTTAACCGCAACTTCACCGACGGCTACCTGCACGGCGAGCACGACAACGACTTCATGAGCTACAAGCGTGGCAACAACCGCGGCCAGTACGCCGGCAGCATCATTCAGGCAAAAGGCAAGAAGGCCATCGCCGACCTCACCGAGCCCGTAGGAGTTGGCGACCTTCTCGAGATTCGCAACCCCGACAACTTCGACGACTATGTGACGGCGCCCTGCCCACGCACGACCGACGGACCTACCCAGCTCGCGCTCGACCTGCCGCGTGCCATGGGCGCCGGCTGCGACGTGCGCGTCATCCGCAGCGAGCATGGTATGACGCAGGCACGCGAGTTCGCCGCGCGCGCCTGGCCCCGCAAACGTGCAGTGCATGTGCATGTCGTCGCGCGTCTCGGCGAGCCTTTCATTGTCGAACTGGAGACGATTGCCGGAGACGCCCATCCCGACATGAGACGCGATGTCGTACGCGCACGTGCTGCAGGGTTCTGTGTGGAGGCGGCCCGCAGCCGAGCTGTGAGCAAAGAGGACCTGCGCGAGCATGTGGGGCGCTTTGGCACCAGCCCCTTTGAAGCAGCTAGCTGGGATATTGAGATGGACGAAGGCGTCGGCATGTCTTTCTCTGCCGTGCACGCCGTGCGCGCCGAGGCTGTGCAAGCGCTCAAAGACGAGATTTTGAAGCCCTGGACGGATGAGAGGCCCTCGACGGCACCCGCCCCCTTAAGCCTCAGCGCACGCAAAAGGCGCGGTGTCTGCGATCCCTCGCAGGCCAAGCTCTGCGCCCATGTGACCACGCCCGAGGATGCCCAGGCGGCACTTGAGGCAGGGGCTGACCTCGTCTATGTCTCGGCCATCGACCTGGCTCTTGGCCCGGCAAGCAGCGCCCGCAAGCGAGCGGATGCCCTTACCCAGACCGACGCGGCGTGGCCCCAAGGCGTCATCTGCATCTTGCCTGCCGTCGCACGCACGGCCGACCACGCGGCCGTGGACGCTCTGGACCTAACGGACACCCATGAGATTGCCATTTCGAACGTCTCATGGCTTGAGGATGCCTGCAAGAGCGGGGCCGAGGTCTGGCTCACCGACGAGATGGAGCTGCACAACACCGCCGCCTTCGAGTTCATGGCCGCACGTGGCGTCAAGGGCGCATGGCTCTCCTGCGAGCTCGACCTGCTCGAGATCTCCCAGCTCGCCACCACAAGCGAGCTTGAACTTGGCATAAAAGTCTGGGGGCACATCCGCACCATGACCTGTGAGCACTGCATGCTGCAGAGCATGGGCGACTGCTCCAAGACCTGCGCGACCTGCGCCCGTCGCTCACTCAAGCTCGAGATGCGCGACGAGTTCGACCGCCCGAGCATCGTGACCTCCGACGCCCTGGGCCGCGCCGGTGTGTGGCAGGCTGAGGTTCTCGACGCCACGCCGCAGATGGCAGAGCTCATGCGTTGCGGCGTGGGCCGCTTCGGTGTGGACTGCCGCCTCTGCGATAGCCCCCAAGAGACGGCCGAGGCGGTACGCCATGTGAAGGCCGCGCTCGATGCCGTCCGCAACGGCAAGATGGCCGCCCCTCGCGCTGCAAGCGCGACAAGCGGCCATCTCTTCGAACGCATCGGGTAACCCACAGAGGGTTCCGCGACTCTTTTGAACAAGAAGGGGCGGCTTAGCCCTCTTCGTCAGCAAGCACCTCATCGAGGACCTCGAGCACCATGGGTTTGAGGTCCTCTTCTATATCAACCAAGTCAACAACAGGGGGCTTCTTCGGCGTCATGCCATGCTCCACGGCGTACTGGGCCGCCCCCACCTGCTCGGGGTCAACCACGACCGAGGCGTACATCGCCTCCTCGCCCGCCTCATCGCTCACGAGGTCGGTGTACACCAGGTAGATGGGGCCCGCCTCCTCAAAGGAGAAAGACAGGAGGGCGTCGTAGCGGCACATGACGCCTTCCTCGTCCAGGCAGCGAAACGCGAAGTCGTACGTCTCAAACGTTACAAAGTCGTGCACGTCGCTCCCCTATCCCTTTATGCATGGTTCTCGCGGTCAACAAGCTGCTCGGCCCCGTAGCGCTGGCGCAGCACGGGCTTTTCGATCTTGCCCGTGGGGTTGCGCGGAACGTCGGCGAAAATAATCTTGCGCGGACGCTTGTAACGAGGCAGGTCGAGGCAGTACTCATTGATGTCCTCGACGGTGGTGTCGGCGTACTCAGGTTTGAGTTCGATGATGGCGGCGCAGATCTCGCCCAGACGCTCGTCGGGCAGGCCGATGACCGCGACGTCCTTCACTGCAGGGTTGGCAGAGAGGAAGTCCTCGATCTGCACGGGGTAGATGTTCTCGCCACCCGAGATGACAACGTCCTTCTTGCGGTCGACAAGCCAGTAGAAGCCGTCCTCGTCCTGACGCGCCATATCACCGGTGAGCAGCCAGCCGTTCTGCAACGACTCGGCAGTGGCCTTGGGGTTGTTGTAATAGCAGGTCATGACACCCGGACCCTTGACGCACAGCTCGCCGACCTCGCCCTTGGCCACCGGCTCGCCGTGCGAGTCGATGATCTTGACGTCCCAGTTGTAGCCCGGCACGCCGATGGCGCCCACATGGTCGATGTTCTCGACGCCCAGGTGCACGCAACCCGGGCCCGTGGACTCGGACAGGCCGTAGTTGGTGTCGTACTGGTGGTGGGGGAAAATCGACTTCCACTTCTTGATGAGGCTCTTGGGAACCGGCTGGGCGCCGATGTGCATGAGACGCCACTGGTCGAGCTTGTAGTCCTCAAGTTTGATGGCACCTTCCTCGATGGCAAGGAGGATGTCTTGGGCCCACGGCACAAGAAGCCACACGATGGTGCACCGCTCCGAGCTGATGGCGTCGAAGATGGCCTTGGGGGTCACACCGCGCAGAAGCACGCCCTTGCCACCGCAGATGAGACTACCAAGCCAGTGCATGGCGGCACCGGTGTGGTACAGCGGCGGGATGCAGAGGAACACGTCGTCATGGGTCTGGCCATGGTGCTTCTGCTCCATCTGCGCAGCCTGCGTGAGGCTCTCATGGTTGTGCAGGATGGCCTTGGGGAAGCCGG
>JAHZHK010000151.1 GCA_019420325.1 Coriobacteriaceae bacterium
ATGTCACGACCGTCAAGGCGCACGCCGCGACCCGACGCCGCCGAGCCACCGAAGAAGGAGCTGAACAGGTCGGACATGTCGAAGCCGCCACCAAAGATGTCGCTCATGTCGGGGCCGCCCTGGCCGTAGCCGTCGACCGTGCCGTAGCGATCGTAGAACGCACGCTTATCGGAGTCGGACAGGACCGCGTAGGCCTCGTTGACCTCCTTGAAGCGAACCTCGGCATCGGGAGCCTTGTTGACGTCGGGGTGCATGGTGCGGGCCTTCTTGTGGAAGGCCTTGCGAATCGTCGCGTCATCTGCGTCTCGGTCAACACCGAGGATCGCGTAGTAGTCTTTGGTATCAGCCATGAAAAAAGCCTCTTCAACAATTACGAAATCTGAACGCGTGCCTTATAAACAAACCTGAAACTATACCGCTGCATCTCACCACATGCGACCGCATGAGACGAGCGGTACAAATATAACGTAGAGGAAGAGGCCCATGAGGAAGCCCACCAGGAAGCGCTTGCCTGCGCGCTTGGTGAAGCTGCCGCCCGTGCCCTTGGCAAACAGCGTGGGCGAGGCAAAGAACGCCACGAAGAGCAGCGGAAACGCCAGAAGCGACAGCACGTGCATGATGAGCTGCGAGAACAGTGTGCATACAAGCACCGCGCACACCACGCCAAGGCTGGTGAAGAGCGCCTCTTGCTGCTGGGTGAGATGCTCGGAAGGCACCACAAATGACGCCTTGAGGTCACCGGAGGCACCGCCGCACCGACCGGCATCGCCGGCACCCGGCACGCGCACCTCGTCGCCGTCA
>JAHZHK010000152.1 GCA_019420325.1 Coriobacteriaceae bacterium
CACTTCCTGCAGCATATGGAGCTTCCCTATGCCATCGTCTTCACCAAGGCTGACAAGCTGTCCAACAGCAAGGCCATCCAACAGAAGAATCTTCTACTTAAGCAGCTTGGAGCACCTCAGGACACGCCGTGCGCCCTCACCTCGAGCCAGACGGGCAAGGGTATCGAGGAGCTGCAGGCAATCATCTGCGCGGCGTGCGACGAGACCTGCTAGCCCTCGAAGCCCTCGTCTTCAATAAGTGCTCCCGAATCGGCGGCTTGTGTGGCAAGCGTGTCGCACCGCTCGTTGTATTCGTGGCCCGCATGTCCGCGAACCCAGTGGAACGTCACCTCATGCGGCTCCTTGGCAACAAGGAGCCGTTTCCATAGGTCGATGTTCTTCACCGGCTCTTTCTGAGAGTTCTTCCATCCCCTTTTGAGCCACCCGTCGACCCAGTTCTTGTTGAACGCGTTGACGACATACTGCGAATCGGTATGCACTTCTACCGTGCAGGGGCGCTTGAGCGCCTCGAGGCCAATGATGACCCCCATGAGCTCCATGCGGTTGTTCGTGGTGCGTCGATACCCCTGGGACTTCTCGAGCGTATGGAGCTTGCCCGCCGGATCGGTGTAGAGAAGCACCGACCCATAGCCGCCGGGCCCGGGATTTCCGCGCGACGAACCGTCGGAATAGAGCGTTACGTGCATATGGCCTCCTGAATACCTGCCAAAGATCAAATACAAACGAAATAGCGCCCGAACGCGCCTATCCGCGGGGATGAGCCTGCAGGCTTACCTCGCGAAGGCGCTCGGGCGTCAAATGAGTATAAATCTGTGTGGTCGACAGACTCGCATGGCCCAACATTTCCTGAACGCTTCGCAAGTCCGCCCCACCGTCGAGCACCTCGGTGGCAAACGTGTGGCGCATGGTGTGCGGCGTGGCCATTCCCGCAAGCCCAGCTCGGGCAAGCAGCTTCTCAAAGCGCGCTCGCAACGAACGCTCCGACATGCGTGCGCCGCGCGCATTGATGAAAAGCGCCCGCTGTGCGTCGGCAGCCTCCTCGGCCGCAAGGCCACCTTTGTGATTTGCAAGCAGCACGGGTCTTGCATGGGCAAGGTAGGCGTCGAGCGCGCGAAGCGCAGCCGGATATAACGGAACGATGCGCTCCTTGCTTCCCTTACCAAACAGTCGCACGCTCTTGTCGGAAAAGTCGATGCGATCAACGTCGAGGGAGGCAACCTCACCGATACGCGCCCCACTTGCATACAGAAGCTCCACCAAGGCGGCATCCAATGCGCCCGCCGGCGTCGAGGCGTCTGCGCACTTGAGCAGCTTCTCGACGTCTTCCTGGCTCAAGACATGCGGCAGGGGTTTGGGCAGTTTGGGACTCGAGACCACGGCGGCGGGATTAGACTCGATGACCCCCTCACGCACGAGCCACGAATAGAACGACCTCACGGCGGACAAGCGCCTGTTGACCGTCGTCTTGGCATACCCGGCCCCCGAAAGGGACGACAGGAAACGCCGAAAATCCCTATGCGTGGCCTGAAGCACGTCGATGCCGCAATTGGACGCCCAAATCAAAAAACAATCGAGGTCCTGGGCATAGGCCGCCGCCGTGTTGGGCGAATAGTTCCTGACGCGCGCAAGGTATGACAGGAAGGTGTCTGCAAGCTCGCGAGCTCGAATGCAGGCGCTATCGACCATCGTCACCCCAGACGAGTTCCGTATGCGCCTCGGGGTCGATATCGACAACAGAGGCGTTTGCCGCACACCATGCGTCAAGATCGGCCGCGGCGCGCTTGGCATACAGCTTGTACTTGTCGCGCTTGGAGAGCTTGCCCTTGTGCTCGAGCGCAGGCACGATGCCGAAGTTGACGTGCATAGGCTGATAGTCTTTTGTCGCAGGGTCAGTGGCATAGGCCATAAGGGAACCGAGCGCTCCTGTCACCGGCAGCGGCGAAAGAACAAGGCCACGCAAGTCGGCCAGGGTGTTGAATGCAGCAAGCAAGCCGGTGGCAATCGCCTCGGTATACCCCTCGGTGCCGGTGATTTGACCCGCAAAACGGATGCGTCGGTCGCCCTTGAGCGCAAAGGTCTCATCGAGGCAGGCAGGGGCATCGATGAAGGTGTTGCGGTGCATAACGCCATACCGGAAGAACTCACACTCCTCAAGGCCCGGGATCATGCGGAACACACGGCGCTGCTCAGACCAGGTGAGGTTTGTCTGGAAGCCCACGAGGTTGTAGGCCGTGCCTTGCCTGTTCTCAGCGCGCAGCTGCACCACCGCCCAAGGTCTACGCCCCGTGCGGGGGTCGATGATGCCGACGGGTTTGAGGGCGCCGAAACGAAGGGCGTCGTGGCCGGTGCGCGCAACCTCCTCAGCCGGCTGGCAGGCCTGGAAAAGCTCGCGACGCTCGAAATCACGCAAGATGGCCTTCTCGGCGCCCACAAGCTCGTCGACGAATCGATCGTATTCCTCTTTGTCCATGGGGCAGTTGAGATAGTCGTCGCCATCCCCCTTGTCATAACGGGACATGGCAAAGACCTTCTCGCGGTCAAGCGTGGAGGCATCGACGATGGGCGCGGCGGCATCAAAGAACGACAGCTTCTTACCTCCCACAAGGCCCTCGACCGTCTGGGCAAGGGCACCCGAACACAGAGGTCCCGCCGCCACGACGACAGGACAACCCTGGGGAAGCTCGACCACTTCCTCTCGGATGAGTTCGATAAGAGGCTCGGCAGCCACGGCCTGCTCGACGAGAGAGGAGAAGACGTCCCTGTCAACCGCAAGGGCACCTCCCGCCGGCACCGCAGCCTGCTTGGCAAGCCCGATAAGGGTCGACCCCAGACGCGTAAGCTCAGCCTTCAGCAAGCCGGCAGCCGAGTCGGCGCGCAAGGCCTTGAGGGAGTTCGAACATACGAGCTCAGCCAAGTGGTCAGTCTTATGCGCAGCCGAAGTTGCCTGGGGGCGCATCTCATAGAGCTTCACGGGCACACCCCGCTTTGCAAGCGCCAGGGCGCATTCGCAACCTGCCAGGCCTGCACCGATGACGACGACGCCGTCTGTAACCGTGTCCATGTGTCTCGCTTCCTGTCGCGGCTTTGTACCGTTTATGTCCGGTAGCTATTGTGCGACAAGAACTCCCGTTCTGAAAGGCTGTATCGCCCGTCTCGCAACCTTACCACCCTTCCGTCAAGCTCGAGCATGGACAATGTGCGCGTCACGGCAGCAACCGGCGCACCAAACGTGGCAGCAAGCTCGCCGGCAGGACAGGGGCTTGCCTGCAGCGACCCGAGAATCCTCTCCTCAAGCACGCCCAGACCCTTGGGACGCGAGGGCGCAGCCGAGCTCTCGTGGCGCAGCACGCCGTATATGCGCGAATAAGCTATCTCGAGGCACTCCCTGTCCCACACCGGAAGCGCCCCAGGCTGACTCGCGATAATGTAGTTGGAGCCAACCGAATTGGGCGAAAAGACGCTGCCGGGAAACACCAGGAGCTCTCTGCCGTAGTCCTCGGCATATCGCGCCGTGGAAAACGTGCCCGAGGGCATGCCCGCCTCGCAGATGACAAGGCAGCGCGACAAAGCGGCTATGACCGCGTTTCTCTTGGGGAACGTCCAACGGGCCGGCGGAGTCCCCCAAGGATGGATGGAGACAACGGCACCCCGGCAAGCCACGATGGTGTCGAGCATATCGCGCGCGCCGCTTGGGTAGACGACATCGGCCCCCGATCCCAAGACCGCCAACGTCGACGTCTGCCTCTGAATGGCGCGTCGCTGAGCTGCCTGATCACACCCAATCGCCGCACCCGACACCACCTGCAAACCCATCTCGCTGGCGGCGTCAGCGGCCAGTTGGGCACATGCCACGCCATATGAGGTGGCCTTGCGCGCACCGATGATCGAAACGCTCTCGCGGCCCAATGCCTCGGGGTCGCCCACGACATAGAGCGTCTCAGGCCTGTCAGGCACCTCAAGCAGCAACTCTGGGTACAGGTCGTCGCCGGGATGAAGCTCGTGGCGCGGACCGGCAAGAAGCATGCTCGTGCTCATATGACCTCCCCTGCCCCATATCTAAATCCAAAAGCCTCCAACAGGTGCGCGGCGCCAAGGCGCTCGCTGCCGTCCATGTCGGCAATGACGCGCGCGACTTTGACTAGCGAGCTCAAACCGCGGACCGAGACGCCCCTTCGCTCGCTCATGTGCTCCACAAGCCTGGCCGCCTCGTCGTCGACCCCCGCCCTCACAAGGGACTGCGCGAGTTTGCCATGCACACCCTCAAACCCAGGGGTAGCCTCTTCAAACCGGGCAGCCCTCCATGCCGCAAACTCCCTGGTCTCTTCCACGACGGAGCGGAGCTGGCTCGAAGACGTGCAGGCGCCTCTGCCAAGGAGCTCGTCAGCACTCGGGCGCTCGAGAGTCACCGACATGTCTATCCTGTCGATCAGGGGCCCTGCCAGCTTTGCCTGATAAGACCGGATGGCAGTCCCGGAGCACGTGCACGTCGCCGCCGGGTCTCCAAAGTGACCGCACGGACCCGGGTTGCTCGCAGCGACAAGCTGGAAGCGGGCCGGAAAAGCATATGTGCCTTCCACACGCGTGACACGCACCACGCCCTCTTCAAGCGGCTGGCGCAACGCTTGCAATGTCAGGCGGTTGAACTCCGCCAGCTCATCCAGGAACAGGACTCCGTTATGGGCAAGCGAGACCTCTCCAGGCATAACGGGTCTGCCCCCGCCAAGAAGGCCTGCGACCGACGTCGAATGATGCGGGGCACGAAACGGCCTGCGCCTGCCCGCAACGCATTCCCCCTCCGCACCGCACACCGAGTAGATGAGCGCCGTCTGAAAGTACTCTCGATCGTCGAGCTCGGGCAAGATGGAAGGAAGGCAACGGGCCAGCATCGTTTTGCCCACACCGGGGGGACCCACCATGATGATGCCCAGGCCACCGGCTGCGGCAATGCAAAGAGCACGCTTGGCAAGCTCCTGCCCGGCGACGTCTGCAAAATCCGCCTCTCCGCTAGCCGACGTAACTTCTGAGCACGCCGAGCTCGCAGGATAGCCCACTTGGGCAAGGGGTTCGTGAAACTCCGCCAGGCTGGTGACATAGCGCACATCGGCCTGTCCCATCAGGCCGAACGCATCGCCCTGCGGGCAAATGAGGCGCAAGCCCTCACGCTGGGCAAGCTCGACATAGGCGACAAGCCCCCGAATGGGAAGGACCTCGCCTTCAAGTGAGAGCTCCCCCACTATGAGGCACTTGTCGAGACCCTCCGGCTCCATCTGCTCGGTCGCCACAAGGATTCCCACGGCCATGGGCAGGTCGAACGACGAGCCGGTCTTCTTCATGTCGGCCGGCGACAAGCTCACAGTGACAGACTTGCGGAGCGCCCCGAAGCCCGAGGCTGGAAGGGCGCACCGTACACGCGTGCGCCCCTCCCCCACCGCAAGGTCGGCCCGACCCACCACGGCAACACCGGGTAGGCCAGAACTGACCGAGACCTCCATCTGCACAAGACGCGCCTCAACGCCCCAGAGCATCGCCGTCTTGACGCTCACAACGTGCGGCATCAGCCCTCCCACTCGCAGATGCCCATGAAATGATGGACTTGGGCGCGGCGGGGCCTGACGATGTTGATTGCGAGAGCGTCGAGCCTCACGCTTTCGAACCACTCATGAGTTCTGAGGTAGTCGAGCGTAATCCTGCGGTACTTCCGAATCTTCTCGGCAGTGATGGCGTCTTCTGGCAGGGCATCGGCACCGAGACGCGTCTTGACCTCGACGAGCACGACGGTATCGTCTTTGACACAGACAAGGTCAGCCTCGCCGGCTGCCGTGCGGTAGTTGCGCTCGAGAATCCTGTATCCCCAACGACGAAGGTACCGGGCGGCAATGTGCTCGCCGAGCTTGCCCAGCTGATGGGGGTCATGAATGTCATAGCGGCCCAGGTCGCCCTCTTCGTCAAACTCGCCATCGTCACATTCCAACGTGCTTGAACCGGTCTCAATCCATCGATCGGACAGGCAACTCTGCGCCTGTGTCACAAGATCGTCTTCGCTGTAATCTTCTTCGTTCTCGTCGTAATCCTCGTCATCCAGGTCGTCTTCAAAACCATCGGGATAA
>JAHZHK010000153.1 GCA_019420325.1 Coriobacteriaceae bacterium
AGTCGCGCATGTGCACGTGCTTGACGTAGGCGCCCAGGTTCTTGATGGTGGTCGCGGGGCTCTCGCCGCCCACGCGATACACGTTGTGGACGTCCCACAGGGCGCCCAGATAGTCGCTGGCGAACTCGTCCATGATGGCGGTCAGACGCGAGGTATCGGAGAAGATGCCGCTCGACTCGATCAGCAGGATGACACCGTGCTGCTCGGCGTAGGGCACGAGCTCGGACAACGCAGCGTGGACGGCATCCTCGTCGTCGTTTTGCACAACGACGCACGCCATCTCGACGCTCGCGGCCGCAGCCAGGTCGATGAGCTCCTTGGCGGCCTGAACCTGCTCTTCGCCGGCCGAGATGTCGATCGAGGAATCGAGCACAGGGATGGAGAGGCCCTTGTCGCGCAGGGCGCGAGCCGTGGCCTGGGTGTTGTAGCGGTCAAGGGGGCCGCCCTTACCCGTAAAAGCAGCGTTAACCAGGGGATTGTGGATTTCGATGCCCGAGAAGTCCATCTCGAGGGCAGTGCTTACCAGCTCATCCCAGGAGTGGTCGGTCCAGCCGCGGGTGGAAAAGGAAAGCTTCATTAGTTCTGCTCCTCGTAGGCGATCTTGTTGAGCGCGTTGATGTACGCGCGGATGCTGGACTCGACGATGTCGGTGGAGATGCCGCGGCCGGAATACACCTTGCCGTCGGCGATCAGCTTCACGACCGACTCGCCCATGGCCTCGCGGCCCTCGGTGACGGCCTGAATGCGGAAGTCATCGAGCTCGTAGTGCTTGCCCACGACCGACTCGATGGACTTGAAGGAGGAGTCGATGGGGCCGTCGCCCAGAGAAACAGCCTCGACAAGCTCGCCGTTCTTGAGCAGCGAGATGTGCGAGGTGGCCTTGAAACTCAAGCCGGAGTTGATGACATAGCCCTCGAGGGTGTACGTAGGAGGCACCTGAAGGGCGGCGGAGGCCACGATGGCATCGAGCTCGGTGGCGCCCACGCGCTCCTTGTTGGCGGCAATCTTCTTGAAGGCCTCGAACACCGCGGCCGCATCCTCGTCGGAGAGGCTGTAACCCAGGCGCTCGACGTACTGCATGACGGTGTCCTGGTCGTCGCTAGCAGTGAGCACGACGCCCTCAACGGCCTCGGAGACGGTGCCGGTGAACTGGGCGGCCTTGGAGCGCTCGTCGCAGCACAGGCGGGCGACCTGGTTCATAGCACGCTTGAGCTCGGTCACGCGGACATGGCTCTGGGCACCCAGGGAGTCGGCCTTCGCGGCGAGAATCCTGGCCACGTTGTCGAGCGCGACGACGCCCATGGGATAGGACGTGGCCTTGACCAGAGAGGCACCGGCCATGACACCGGCAACGGCGCAAGCATCGGCCATGTTGAGGTTGTTGCAGCAGGAAATGCCCAGGTCGATGTCCTTGAGCTGGGGCGCAGCCTCGTAGAGGTCAGCGATGAACTGGGCGAACTCCTCGGGAAGCATGGAGCCGGCGGCGTCGCACACCGTAACCGTCTTGGCGCCGGCCTTGACCACGGCGTCGATAATCTTGGCCAGGTAGGCAACATCGGTGCGGGTGGCGTCGATGGCGACGAACTCGACGTCGTCGGTCAGCTCAGCGCACTTGGCAACGGCTGCGGCGACGTCGGCGATGAGCGCGTCGGCCTTGCTGCGCTGGATGTACTCCATGCACGAGGGGCTCACGGCCGCCTCGACCTGCAGGCGAACGCTCTTTGCGCCCTTTGCTGCGCTCCAGACCGCCTCGATGCTCTCGTCGTCCATCTTCACCGGCACAGCAAGCGTGCTGTTCTTCACCAGAGAGGCGATGGACTTGATGCGCAGGCTGTCTACCTTGGAGGACTCGATGCCCTCGACCTCGATGGAGCCCACACCGATACGGTCTAGGATCTTCACGATTTCAAGCTTTTCCTTGAAGGATAGGGAAAGCGCCTTGGAGGCAGCGGCCTCCCTCATCGTGATGTCACTGACGCGTATATCTCTCATGTGCGACTCCTGACTCATACGAACGTCTTTTTTGAAGAGTATCTGCGGCTAACTCAGCTGCAGATACTCGCGGGCAGTCAAATGTCTACCATAGTTAAAAGATGCATTATCGCATCTCGTGCGTTGCTAAGCTGCACAAAGTGTGTTTTTTGATGTAAGTTAACCGAGTGTTTATACACTTGCATGAATTAAAGGGGGCAATAATGCCCATAGTCGACGCTCACGTCCACATCTACCCGAGCAAGATAGCCCAAAGGGCCGTTGAGAGTGTGCGCGGGTTCTACAGCCTTGGCGCAGTAGAGGGAGTGGAAGGCACAGTCGAAAGCCTTCTTTCCCATGAGGACTCCCCCATCACGCACCGCATCGTATACAGCGTCGCCATCAAACCCTCCAACGTCGCCAGCATCAACGACTTCATCGCCGAGGAGTGCGCGACGCACCCCAACCTCTTCGGCTTCATGGCCATGCACCAGGACTTCGAGGACCCCGAGGCCGAGATCGAGCGCGCCATGGGCCTGGGCCTGCGCGGCATCAAGCTGCATCCCGACACGCAGGCCGTAAACGCCGACGACCCGCGCCTCATGACGATTTACGAGATTGCCCAGGCCAAACACCTGCCCGTGGTGATTCACTCAGGCGACTACCGCTATGACTACAGCCATCCCCGCCGCATCGCGCATGTGCTCCACGCATTCCCCGAGCTCGTCGTAGACGCCGCGCACTTCGGCGGCTGGAGCATCTACGACATCGGGGCGGATTTCCTGCGCAGCGAGCGCTGCTTCGTGGACACGAGCTCCTCCATCGCCTTCGTGGGCAAGCGCCACTTCCGCGAGCTCATCAACCTCTACGGCGTCGAGCGCGTCCTCTTTGGCTCGGACTTCCCTATGTGGAACCCTGAGGACGAAATCCGCCAAGTAAGCGAACTTGGCCTCTCTCAGCGTGAATTTGAGCTTCTGACCTGGCACAACGCTGAGACGTTCCTAGGGACGACAATCAGGTAGGCGACAAAGGCGGCATGCGGCGCCCCGAGGCGACCGAGACCGGCCGCAACGCGGGCCTTGGGGGAGGGCGCGCGGGCTCGCATCCCCACAAGGCGGCCGGTCTCGGCTGCAACGCAGGTTGGGGGCCGGGTGAGCCGCGAGCGCGCGACTCCCCAAGGCGAACGAGATCGGCCGCCACGAGCCGGGGGCCGAAAATCCCGTGCAATGCAAGCTTTTCTGACGATGCTACTCCCCCTGCGAGCACCAGGTTGAAGAATCCAACGTTTCTGGGGCCATTCGGCCGTAAAAGCGCGATATTTCTCAACCTGTTGCTCGCCAAACCACGTCAAGCGCATCAAAAAGCCTCCCATTCCCCGGACGTCACTTTCTTCGTCCAAGGAATGGGAGGCAACTCATACACAGGCTTGCGGGCATTCGGGTTTTGACAACGTCCCCGTCAGGCCGTGAGGCCTTCTTACTTACCTGTCGGTGGCGGCAGGGTCGGTCATGGAATAGGGGTCTTCCACCGCGTCGAGGGTCTCCTCATCGAGCAAGCCCTGCTCAAGAACCAGTTCGCGCACACTGCGCTTGGTGCGCAGGGCCTCCTTGGCCACAGCGGCAGCCTTGGCGTAACCGATGTAGGGACACAGCGCCGTAGCCACACCCACGCTCATCTCCATGAGCTCGCGGCAACGCTCACGGTTGGCCGTAATGCCGGCGATGCAGTTGACCGTCAGCGTGTCGATGGAATTGCGCAGTACGTCGATCTCTTCGAACAGGGCGCGGAAGATGACCGGCTCGAACGCATTGAGCTCCATCTGACCGGCCTCGACGGCCATGGAAACCGTCACGTCGTTACCCATGACAAGGAATGCCGCCTGGTTCACGACCTCGGGAATGACAGGGTTCACCTTGCCGGGCATGATGGAAGAGCCGTTCTGCATGGCCGGCAGGTTGATCTCGCCGAAGCCCGTGCGCGGGCCGCTCGACAGAAGGCGCAGGTCGTTGCACATCTTCGAGATGGACATGGCGCAAGACTTAACGGCGCCCGAAACAGCAGCGAAGGCGTCGAGGTTCTCGGTTGCGTCGAACAGGTCGGCCGCCTGGTGCAGCGGGTAGCCCGTAAGCGCCACGAGGTTGGGCACGATGGTGCGCAGGTAGTACGGGGGCACGTTGATAGCAGTGCCGATTGCGGTACCGCCCAGGTTCACCGAGCACATCTCGCTTTTCACCGAGACAATGCGCTCCTCGCAGCGCGCCACCATCGACGAGTAGCCGTGGAACGTCTGGCCCAGGCGCATGGGAACGGCATCCTCAAGCTGGGTACGCCCCATCTTGATCACGTCGTCAAACTCCTCCGACTTGCGGTCAAGCTCGGCGCGCAGGGCCTCGAGGCTCTTCTGGAGCGTGCCGAGAAGATCGAGCACCGTGAGCTTGCCGGCAGTGGGGATGACGTCATTGGTCGACTGCGACATATTGACATGGTCGTTGGGATGCACGGCCGCATAATGGCCTAAGGGGTCGCCAAGCATCTCGCCGGCGCGGTTTGCCAGGACCTCGTTCATGTTCATGTTGGCGCTGGTGCCCGCACCGCCCTGAATGTTGTCGACGATGAACTGGTCGGCCAACCTACCAGCCATGACCTCTTCACAGGCCCCGATGATGGCAGCGGCCTTCTCGGGGTCGAGGCTTCCAGCCGCGCGGTTGGTAATGGCGGCGGCCTTCTTCACCAGGGCAAGGTTGCGGATAAACATCGGGTGCATGGGCTGGCCCGTGATGGGGAAGTTACGCTGCGCGCGCAGGGACTGCACACCGTAGTAGGCATCAACCGGAACGTCCATCTCGCCAATGGAGTCCTGCTCGCGACGAGTGGCCTTCACGCCTGCCTGGGTATCCATCGGGGCGGCCGTCGTGGCCGGCCTGGCGCTCTCAATATTCTGGCACATAACGTCTCCTTTTGAACGATAAGGCGACCACAAAACGGGCCGCCTCGTCGGAAGTGTTTCGACTATGTTGCGCCGCCATTATGCGCATCATTGCCCCGGTTGTCGACCATCAATCGGCAGACAACACCCCGCAGGCCCGCTTGGGCAGAAGTATCTACCGTTCGCGCGACGAACCTTAAACTTAATATGAGATTGTCCATCATTAGTGAAAGAAAACGCCTGCTAAACAGGAGAAAAGCCTCATAATATTTGTGGGCGGGAAACGCCCGCAAATCAGCACCACCCCTCAAAGGGGTGGTTTGCTCTTAGGGTGTAACCCTTGGGATGCTGGCCGGCGCCTCAAGACGCGCCGGCCCTCACTCCCGTTCAGGCCGCGTTGCCATTGACCCGTGGCAGGCCGCACAAAGCGGCCGCGGCGGGCCCTACTTGACGAACGGGTCGCCGTACTCCTTCACGCTGAGCCTGTCCAGGGCGATGTCGGCGGCCTCCTGCTCGCGTATGTACTTGGCTATCGTCGCCTCGTTCAACCCGACGGTCGAGACGTAGTAGCCCTCCGCCCAGAACTTCCGGTTCCCGAACTTATACTTCATGTTCGCATGCCTGTCGAAGATCATCAGCGAGCTCTTCCCCTTCAGGTAGCCCATGAAGCTCGACACGCTGATCTTGGGCGGTATGGCTACCAGCATGTGCACGTGGTCGGGCATCAGGTACCCCTCGATTATCTCGACGCCCTTGTACTCGCAGAGCTTCCTGAGTATCTCCCCTATGTCCTTCCTGACCTGGTTGTATATGACCTTCCTCCTGTACTTCGGCGTGAACACGATGTGGTACTTGCACATCCACTTCGTGTGCGACAGGCTGTACGCCTTCTGTGCCATATTTGGTACACCACCCTTTCCCTACGGTGGTGCGGCCTGAACAATCGCCATTGTAGGGGGAGGGTGGGCTTGTAAAGCCGGAGGTCATCCACCCGCACAGCGGGTGGTTTACATGCCGCGGCTACGCGCGCGGCAGACTGAAGTCATTAAACGAAGAGGGGGACCCTCTCGGGTCCCCCTCTCCCAGGTGCCTCTCTCGCGCCTCCCCGCCCTCGGCCCGCGCA
>JAHZHK010000154.1 GCA_019420325.1 Coriobacteriaceae bacterium
GGCTTCCAGGCCGTGCACAACGTCCAGGGTACCTTCGCCTTCAACCAGGACGAGATCACGCCCAGCGACGACCTGTTCAACATCTTCGGCGCCACGGTTGAGAGCATGTGCGCCAAGCCGACCATCAACAGCACCGTCAACAACGGTGTTGCCAACTACTATGTCAACGTCGGCGGCGACATCAAGAAGGCCTTCACGGTGAACATCACCGACATGGAGGAAGACTCCGTGCGCGACGTTCTCGTCTGCTCCTGCGCCACGGGCGGCACCCTCGCCCAGGCCGAGGTTGTCGGCGTGCCCGTCGAGAAGCTCCTCAACCTCGCCGAGCTCGAAGAGGGCGTCAACACCTTCACCGCTTACGGCGCTGACGGCTACGGCGTTCCCATGCCCCTGGACTACGTCCTCGAGAACAAGGCCATGCTCGTGTACCAGATGAACGGCGACAAAATCGCCGAGGGCACGACGCAGCTTTGGATGCCCAAGACGGTTGCCGCCTACTTCACCCGCGACGTCGTCAGCCTGCAGGTCACCCGCGAGGAGAACGTCCCCACGGTCAACAAGGCCGGTCAGGACTACCGCGGCAAGGTCAACATCGTGAACACGAGCGACTCCGCCCTCTTCCACGTTGGCGACGACATCACCTTCAAGGGCCACGCCGACGACCTGGGTTCGCCCATCGCCGCCCTCGAGGTCTCCCTCGACGGCGGTCAGACCTGGACGGTCTGCTCCACCGAGGGTGCCACGGCCGATCGCTGGGTCTCCTGGGAGTTCACGACTCAGATCGCCGATCCCGGCGAGTACGAGTTCACCGTGCGCGCCATCACGGCCGACGGCACCATCTCGCCCATCGCTGCCACCACGCAGTTCACGGTCGAGTAAGCACGTAGAGCTGAACACCGCATAGGCACCGCTAGCCGCCGGGCTCCTCAACACAGGGGCTCGGCGGTTTTTTGGCCCTTCTCGGGGGATGGCCCATAAGGCCGCAAGTGCAACACCTGTGGTATCATCATCTGCAAAAAAGGGGAGAACGCGGGAGCGTGCCATGAAGACACAGCAGCCCGGCCAAGGGGTCGAGGATACTGGCTGCACAATTAAAGAGAAGCAGGCAAAGGGGACGCCTGATACCAATGTACATGCAGCTGTCAATCAGACTGCCGTGCGTGCGGCCCTGAGCGCCGCGCGCCTCACGCCGTTTGAGCTCATCTGCGGCCTGGGCTTGGCATGCAACTTTGTCTGGTGCACGCTCGAAGGCCATGCAGTGGGCTTTTTGACCTCGGCACACAGCTTCTATGCCACCGTCAACTGCCGCATTTTCTTCCAAATTGGCCTGTTCATCATGGCGCTCGTCATGATTTTCGCCCCGCGCATGCTCGAGCGCCACGACCGCATGCTTGCCCGGGTCATCCCCATCCTGTCAGCCGTGGCAACAGTCGCCTACGCCCGCCCCGGAACTGCGGAGCCATTGACGCCCGACCTGCCCTCGGTCATTGGACTTACGGTCTCAGGCATGGGGTACTGCTGGCTTGTCGCGCGGTTCTACCTCATGATTTCGCAAAGGCGCGGCTTCGCGTCGTGCGTGATGGCCACCATTTTGTGCCTGATATTCAAGGAACTCGCCCTGTCGTTCCTATTCACGATTCCAAGCGCGGCCCAAATCGTCATTGCCTCAAGCATGCCCATTTGCATGTGCGCGCTGTGCGCCCTGGCAGCGCGCATGCCCGTTGCGGAGAAGCCCGCAAATCCCGAGCATCTCCCCCAGGGCAAGGCCACCAAACAGGACACGCTTCTCTACGCCTGCGTTCTTGCCCTTATTCTGTCTACGCTACGCGGCTTCTCGAACCTGGGCATGTGGGGTTCTGAATTCCCCGGCGTAGTCGGCCCCGGCACGTCGCTTTTTGCGGCGGTGCTTTACGCGGTTGCCCTCGTGGTGTTCGGCCTCTTTGCCGTGCTCGTTCCCTCAGCCTGGCCCACGCCCGCTCGTTTCAGGCCCGCCACGCTTGTGCTTCTTGCCGGGCTCTTCCTCATCACGCTGCGCTCGTACCTGGGCGACGAGGCTGTTCCCTACGAGCTGCTGCAGGTCGAGGAGCTCTTGTCGCACCTCGCCTTCTGGTCTGCCGTCGCGGCGCTTCTCCAGGGCGAGTCTGAACCCACGCTGCGCACGACAGCCCTACCGATTGCCGTCTACTCGGGGGCAAGCGCCCTGCTCGTCATGCTCATGAGCCGCACGGCCGCGCTCAGCTTCGTCTTCGTGATCATCGTGGCCTACCTGGTCTTTGCGGCCATCACAAGCCGCGGGATTAGAGGCGGCGGCACATGGCAGACCGAGGGGCTGGAAGGCACGGCCGCCGTCGCCGAGGCCGGGACCAACGGCCAGCAGCCCACAGTGGCTGCGGCAGATGAGGCTGCGCCCGAAGACGCCCTCAACACGGCCGTCAACCTTACCTGCGACCGGCTCATCGACGAGTACCGCCTCTCCCCGCGTGAGGCACAGATTCTCCCCATGGTCATCGAGGGACGCTCGCGTGCCTACATTAGCGAGCAGCTCAACCTGTCGGACAGCACGGTGAAGACGCACATCTCCCATATCTATGGCAAGTGCTCCGTCACCGGGCGCCAAGGTCTCGTCGAACTGGTGTTCCAAGCCCCGGAAGAGGCCTAGGGGCAAAGATGCCGGCAGGTATGCATGGCAATTGAACCTGTCCCTCTGTGTCATACGTGCACGTAGCTCGACACCCGAAACCTGGATGGTTCGGATAGTCTCGACTTTATGGCAAGGATAGTTGCAAACGCCGCGCTACAAAAACTCGCAAATGTGCGTAAGACGTTGAACGCGCCAGCGAATGCCCTCGCAGATGAGGTCAATACGCTGGGGCGAAAGGGTACTTTTGCAAAGAACTTCGCGTGCATACTCGTCCAAGTCCTGGATTTTGTCCGTGTCAACCCAATCCAAATCGGCGAGCTGTAATTGTTTCCCAGGATTGATCTCAAACTGCTTGGAACTGAACGTGAAATCATGGGCGGCCAAAAGATCCTCGCGGTCGCACCACAAGCTTGAGCCTGTGTCAAAAATCGGCGCAATGCGACATGCAAGAGTCTCAACATTTCGCACAATACCAAAGTTGCGCCAATGACGGTCGGCGTTTGCCATCACATCATCGCAAACAATCCCATACGAAATAGCCCGTGGTACGTCATCAATCCCCAGCTCATAACAACATTCCAGGTAGTGCTGATAATCGCTGTGGTGAGGCCCTCGCGGCCTGAGCATGCGTACATAATGCGCAGGGACATACTCCTCCTCATCCGAAAGGAAGTTGGAGCAAAGTGACACCAAGGCGTCGGCTTCTTTCCCCAGGGCATAGGCACAAAACTGGGTTTCAGGCATGATGCGCCTACAGAGTTCTGTTGCAATGACCTCATTGCACGGCTCTTGAAAAAAGGTTTCGCCTCCCTTGGCAAGCATCCTCCTTCCATCTGACGCCACAAACCAATGCTTGGGCAAAACGCCGTCAGATGTGTTGTCCGGATGCCTTTGAGGTTCAAGCCCTTCGCTTGCGATATTCAGTCTCTCAAAATCATTCGTGAAAAAGTTGAGCTTGTCCCACGTCGCATCCAGCCCCTCGGGCCGCACCCAGTACTGGTCGGACAGCGAGAGTCCGAGGTTGCGATACACGAGCTCTTCGGGCAACGCAGCGCCCCATTGTGCAAGAATGTCAGCGAGACCCTTCCTCGCCTGGGGTATCCCTCGCCCGCTCCACCAAGAAGAAAGAGCGGCTGCGGAAATCTTGCCGCGCTCGTCGACCAAACCAAGCGGAGCACGGCTCTCATCCACAAGGGGGCCCACAGACGAAAATATGCCACGTCTCATGTCATATACTGCCGGCGCAATGATGTGATTACGATTCATCAGCTCTAGCCGCACCTCGCCGGCGCCATTTCCTTTTCGAGGCCGCCCGCCACGCCTGTCCACATCACTTGTAAGGCGCTTCCCCAGGCTTTCCTCATCCACAAGCCAAATCCCGCTGACCTTCTCAGCCGTCAGGACGCCCGTCTCAATCAACGCATAGACACGGCGCCTTGAAACTCCGAGCATCGTCGCGGCCTCACCAACGGTCTTCATCGAAGCACCACCCATCGAGAGTCGGAAACTGTTCTCTTTAACGAATAGTTTTATACCATATTGTCTCAGAAAACTATTCGCTCAATGGAATGGTTTTTAATGCCATCGGCCCAAAACCCTCAACGGGCCATGCAGAAAATTGGCGGGTACCGGCCACTTCTTAGAACAAATCCGGAATGGGCGGAAGCGCCTCGCCTTCCGACGCGGCAAGCGCGTGCAGCTCAGCCTGCACGGCGTGCTCGACGTTCGTGCCCACCGTACGCTCGGCAATCTGCTTCACGGCGTAGCGGCCGTTGCCCATGGCGACAGGATGGCCCACCGAGGTCAGCAGCTCGTAATCGTTCATCGAGTCGCCGAATGCCATGACCTGCTCGGCACGAATGCCGCGGCGCTCGAGCACCTGCCGCAGGCCCGTGGCCTTGGAGACGCCCTTTTGCATGACGTCGATCCAGCTGCGGCCCGAGGGAGCGAATACAAAGACGTCGCCCAGTTCGCGCTCAAGCACGTATGCCATATCCATGACGTTGCCCGGCGTGTCGCAATACACCGACGCCTTGATGATGGCAGTCTCAGGCGAGGGAACCTCGTGCACCACGACAGCCTGGCGCAGGTCCTTGTCGGCCTCAAGCTCAAAACAGCCGGGCTCGTCGAGCAAATAACTGTTCTTCTCGTCGAACAGTGCCATATGCAGGCAGTCGAACGTGTCGACGACCTTCTTGAGACGCCTGAGCGCCATATGCGAGAACACCTCGCGGTCGACAAGCTCGCCTGCGACCATGACCTGGGCGCCGTTGGAGGCCACGAAGTCGATGCACCCGTCCACGGGCTCGAGAAATTCCCGCAGGGTGTCGAGTCGGCGGCCCGAGGAAACGACAAAACGCACACCCGCCTTGTCAAGCTGCCTGATGAGCTCGAACGTCTCAGGCGGCACCTGGGAGTTCTCGTCGAGCAGCGTGCCGTCCATATCAGATGCTACCAGCCTGATCATACAATCTATCTTCCCTTCTAGGCGGACCCCTTGCCCGCCCCCGCCTGGGCCCCATTGCTCAGGCGATTCTGCATACCGATTACTTCAAGGGAAGGATACCCGCCGCTCAGCGGGCGCAGCCACCCCGCACACAAGCTGTACGCAGGCTTGACCGAACCTTTACGCAACAAACACCAAAGGCCCGCCCTCCAGGTGCGGAGAGCGGGCCTTGGGGACATCACGCCGCGAGACTCCTGCTCAGGCAGTCGCCTCGTGCGCGGCGCGCGAGGAACGATTGGTCGCCGTGGGCCTTATGCCACGTCGGCCACGAGGCTGTCAGCGGCGAGCTTGCCGAAGACGACCGTGTCGACGACGGCGTTGCCGCCCAGACGGTTGGCACCGTGGATGCCGCCCGTGACCTCACCGGCAGCGTACAGGCCCTCGATCTTCTCGCCGCCGTCGGCAGCCATGACATGGCCGGCGGGGTCGATGGTCAGGCCGCCCATGGTGTGGTGCACGCAAGCCTGGCGAGGAGTGGCGACCCAGGGGCCGTTCTCGAGCTTGCAGGAGAAGAGCGTACGGCCGAACTCGTCGGAACCGGTCTCGACAGCCTCGTTGAAGGCGTCGACGGTAGCCTGGAGCACGGCCGGATCCATGTCGAGTTTGGCGGCCAGGCCGTCAAGCGTCTCGTCCCACACGACGTAGCCGTTGTCGCTCAGATAATCGAAGGTGAAACCGTCAGCGGAGCGCCATGCGGGGTCGTGGATGTCGGCGTAGAGCGAACCGTCGGCGGACTCGAGCAGGTAGAAGTACTGCTCGGGCTGGTCGAGAACGCCCAGGCAGATCTTGTCG
>JAHZHK010000155.1 GCA_019420325.1 Coriobacteriaceae bacterium
AAGTGGCGGGATGGACGGGGATCGAACCCGCGACCTCCGGCGTGACAGGCCGGCGCTCTAACCAGCTGAGCTACCACCCCACTTGGCAACTTGGCGCGTCGTCGCTTTGCTCCGTTGCGCTGCTGCGAGGAGATATATTGCCATATCCCCCATACCCTTGCAAGAGGGAAGTTCTTTGCTCACAAGTCCTACATAATCAAGCCCGGTACGTACATCACGACGGCAAGCGACGCCACACCAGACACGACGCACCACGCCATCGACTTGGTCTTGAAGCCAACCACGGCAACAACAACGGCCGCGATGAGAGGACCCGCCCACGTCATGGGATCGACGCCCGCGGCAAAGTCCGCCGGGTCGAAGAGGTCGTTTGCCACAAGGGCGGCAAAGGCGGCAGCAGGGATGTACCCCAAGGCGCGCTTGACACCATCGGGCAGGTCGCGGCCCTTGAGCAGCACAACGGGGGCCACGCGGCACACACACATGAGCACGCTCACGCCCACCAGGATGATGAGGAAGTCTCTGATCGGCATTAGCGATTGCCCCCCCTCTCGCGAGAACCCCGCTTGACCGCACGGCTCACACGCGAGCCGAACAGCATGCCGCAAACGATGCCGATAACCGCGCCCAAGAAGATGGCAGCGCCGGAGAGCCCCGCAAGCTTGCACACGACCACGCCGAGAACCGCGGCCGCGACGACAATGCCGTTCTCGGCCGTGGTGGGCTGCATGCACAGCAGGCACAGGAAGAGCGATGTCATGGCAAATGAAGCCAACGCGGAGGGCACAGCCACAGCGGAGCCCAGGATGCAGCCCACGGTGCACGAAAGCATCCAGGTGGTCTGGCAGTATAGGTTGACGGCAAGGGCATCCTTCACGCTCCAGTCGCCCCCCAGGAACTTCGCGTAGTTCACCCCGAAGCTCTCGTCGGTCACCGTGGCGCCGAAGAGCGTCGCGAGACCCTTGCTCGCATTGCCACAGAACTGCGACAGCGACGTGCCGTACAGCATCTGGCGGGTGTTAACGAGGCCTACCGAGGCGATGATGGCCGTAATGGGGTTGGCGGCAAGCCACATGTTGGGAATCATGTACTGGCCCGCGCCCGAGTAGAACACGATGCTCAGGATCGCCACCATCCACCAGCTCATGCCCGCCGTCGCAGACAGGATGCCGCAGGGAAGCCCCAGCACAATGTAGCCTGCAATGATGGGTAGCGCCGGCTTGAGCGCCCGTTTGAACGCCTCTCTCACCTCAACCTCAATTTCTTCCGGCGCATACGGCCAGACTCGTCGGGAAACGCAGCTGCAACATTGTAGACCCCGCGCCCCACGCGCGGTGCGCAGACTTAATACAGCGGCAGACCCGAGGTAAGGGGGTCGACCTGTTCGGCCGAGAGGGGTTCGAGTGCCAAGCAGGTGTAGGTGGGCTCGCCGTGGAACTCGGTGTGGCCGGCGTCGCGGATGAGTGCGCAGGCAAAGCCCCGCTCGCGCGCCTTGGCGGCAAGGTCGAGCAGCTCCTCCTCGGAGTCAACGTACACGCAGATCTTGGCCACGCCGGCGTCGAACCAGTCGGTGAGCGGGGTGGCCGCGGGGCGCTCCGGGTCATCGGCCAGGTAGACCCAGCCGCCGTCTTCGGTGACGCGCACCTGGTCGAGTCTGTGCTCGCGCGCGAGCGCCATGAGGGTCGCCTCAACACAGGCATGGCCCGCCTGGGCGGCAATCTTGCCCTTGCGCATCTTGAGGTCGCGGCGCATCACAATCATCTGCTTGGACTTATAGGTGGACATGGGGAGCACTCCTTGCTCGGACGTCGTTTTCAGCAGGGGCGCATGATACAGGGAGATTGTGGAGAAGCTGGCAGGGGAAGAGAAGTGACGGGGACGCCTCCCGGCCGCCCCGTTCCCCCATGCCGCTTGGCGCACGAGTCGCGTCACCTACGGGTAAATTCAGCTTCTTTTTTAGTTAGACTTGACGAACATCTGAGAATTGGTATTGTGCACCTCGTTACTTTAGTTAGCTTTCTCTTACTTGAAGGGTAAGGTGCAGGATGGCGTTTGAGGAGCAGTTTTGCCAATGCGTGGTGCGCAACGCCGCATGCGTGCTGGCAGGCATCAAACCCGCGGCGCTCTTCAACTTCATCCCACGCAGGCCCCAAGAGTGTGCCGCCTGCTCGTGCGAGAGGCTGTGCGACGCGCAAGTGCGCAGGCAGGCTGCCATGCGCGCCCTGGAGTTCACGCGCGCGTACGGCCCGCGCGGCGTGCGCTGCGATGTGCTCATGGTGGGTCGCGGGCGCGCCCTCATGCTCGTGAGCCGCAGCCGGGAGCTGGCGAGCCTCGTCGGTCAGGCCGACGTTGCCGCTTTCCTCCAGCAGGCGGGGTTCGACGTGGCCGGCCCGCGCCAAATCGTACGGTCGCTTCGTATCAAGATGGCGGGATTCGAGAGGCGCCGGGAAGCCGCAGGCGGAGCAACGTCTGCTCGCATTGAAAACACCCAGGTAGACGCCGCATCTGCAAGCATGCTGCCCAGCCGGCCCTGCGCATGCATCGACGACGAGCCGCCCGCGTTTCCCCACGAGGTGGGCGTGCTGCTGGGCTACCCCCTTGCCGACGTGCTCGCCTTCATCGCCCACGACGGCAGAGACGAGCTCGCCTGCGGCGTCTGGAAGGCCTACATCGACCCCGAGGGCGCACAGGCCTGCTGGCAGGCAATGCGCGAATGTCGCTCGCAGGCGCTGGCCCGCTACCGCACGGGAGCGACGCTCTCCGAGCTCATCGCCTAAGGCAAGGCATCAACCAGGTTGTTTCCCGTGCATTGGCCTTAGGTCAGCGCGGACAACATACAAACACGCACCGCAATCCGATTGAAAGGACACTGCAATGAAGAAGGTCGCCATCGTCTACTGGAGTGGCACCGGCAACACCGCCGCCATGGCCCAGCTCGTGAAGAAGGGCGTCATCGAGGGCGGTGCCGCCCCCACCATCCTCGAGGCCTCCGACTTCGGCCCCGCGCGCCTGGGCGAGTTCGACGCGGTCATCTTCGGCTGCCCGGCCATGGGTACCGAGGAACTCGAGCCCGACGAGTTCGAGCCCATGTTCGCCGACTGCGAAAAGCAGCTCAAGGGCCGCACCGTAGGCCTGTTCGGCTCCTATGAGTGGAACGAAGGCGAGTGGATGGAAACTTGGCAGGAGCGCACCGAGGCCGATGGCGCCAACGTGGTGGGCGCGGTCATCGCCTACGACTACCCCGACGCCGCCGCCGAGGAAGAGTGCATCGGCCTGGGCAAGGACGTCGTCGAGGCCCTGGCGTAAGAATTCCGCACTCAAAGCATAGAAACCCGCGCTCTATACCAGCCAGGCAGCCCCACCTCGGGCTGCCTGGCCTTTTTCGCTCCCAGGCGCACTTCACCAGCTTCAATCTCACTTTGAAGTCATATTGAAGTCTTGTTTGAAGTGACTTTGAAGTTGTTGAAGTAGCTGGGCATATGTCCAACCCAGAGGTTCTTTGAAAGTGCCGGCAGCGCTGCGGCACAGTGTGACTGCGCTTGAGCGACACGCAGATTCGAAAGCGGCGTGCTATAGTTTCCCGCATCCGCCCTCGCACGGATGGCCGCCGGGCTCGACGCCCCGGCCAGGCAAGGCTCCCGACACCATGGCGGTTCGGATGCTGCGTTGTCACCGTTTACCTGCGAGGCTGTACGCAGAAAGGCATATCATGATGTTCTTCCCCGCCACTTCGGCGGCGCAGCTGCGCCTGTACCTGGACGAGTCGGGCACGCTGGGCTTCGGCGACGAGGTCTTTACCATGGCGATGGTGCTCGTCAACGACCTGGCAAAACTCGAAGGCTGCATCGCACGCAACAAGACCACGCAGGCCGAGATTAAGGCCTCGCAGATGAAAACCGCCCAGAAGCTCGCCCTGGCAAAGACGATCCTCGAGCACAACGACCTCGAGATCTACCTGCTCACCATCGACCCGGCAGCGGCAAACGCCTGTGAGCGCAAGCTCGACAAAGAGCTGCTCTACGACTCGATGATTGCCCAGGCCATGGCCTATTACCTGGAGCGCGACGAGCTGCCCCGGGGCGGCGCCTACCGCCTGTCGCTCGACATGCGCGGCGGCATTCGCGAAAGCTTCGAGGACATGGTGTGCGAAAGCATCGGCAACGTCCTCATGCACCGCGAGGAACCGCTCGTAAGCGACCTGCAGATTCGCTATATGGACTCCAAGTACTCTGCCGGCGTGCAGGTGGCCGACCTGTTCAGCAACATCTACCGCACCGCGCTGTCGCTTTCCGACTCGCCCTGCAACGAGTTTTTGCGCAAGGGGCACGCCAACGGTATCATCCACCTGGGCTTTTCGTTCGGCCTGCCCGAGCTGGCAAACCAGATGGCCCAGATTGCAAACGACCTGCGCGCCCACGTCGAATACAACGCAGCCAACAACATCGCAAGCGCCTTCCGCATGATGCCGACGGGCATGGAGGAGGTTGCAGGCGCGTTTGGCTCGAACGGTGAGACCCAGGCAGACAAGATGGTAGATGCCGAGTCTCTTGTTGCGGATGGCGCGGAGCAGAATCTGGACGATGGCGGTGCGACGGACGCCGCGCTCGCACCCGCAGCGGCCGGCACGCAGAATACCGAGAACGAGAACGAAGCGCAGGGAGCCGCAACGCCTGATGGCGCCGCCACAACCCGAAGCCGCCGGCGAAAGGGATCGAAGACAGACCACCTTGCCCCCGCGACTCAGGATCTCCAGCAGGAAAGAGCGGCGCCCGATGCAGGCACTGAGACGAACGGTTCTGCCAACGACACCGAGAACGCCACGGGCGACAACACCGAGCAGCCACGTGCGTTGTCGCGCTCTGCCCGCAGGCGCCGCTCCCGCGCCGCACGCAAGGCAGCCGATGCCAAGGAGAGTGCGCCGAAAAAAACTCAGGCAGAAAACCTGGCAGATGCAGTACAAACGGACGACACGACGAACGCGACGGATGCAACACAAGTGGCTGATGTCGCAGGCGCGACACCGATAGATACCTCGACTGGGAGCGAACAGAAGCAAGAGGCGAGCACCGCGGCCGAGGTCAGCACAGCGGCTTCTGAGACAAGCAATACGACCGCGGCGGAGAAAGCAAACTCCTCCAATGAGGCTGCTGAGAAAGATTCTTTACCTGCGATTGCAGGTGCCTCCCCTGTCGACCAGACAGATGACAAGGAGGCCTCGGACTCCAAGACCTCTCCCAAGTCTCGCCGCCGGAGCCGTAAGCCAAAGAACCAGGCAGACGCACAAAGCGACACGCAAACGCAGGTAACCAAGGAGGACGTCCAAAAGACAACTTCCCTGGCAGAAGTAAACGTTCACGAGGGACATGCCGAATTTTCCGCTGCTAGCGACAAAGCCATGACCAAGGACACCGAGCTCGCGGCCGACGTCCTCGTCCCCTTCCCTGCCGCTTCCGGCAAGGAGCCTGCGGCGGAGCCCGTCGTTATCACGGCGCGGGAACGCCGTCAGAAAGCTGCCAAGAAAACTGCGCATGGCCCCGCGAAGTCCAAACAAGAGCAATCCGCCGATGGCAAAAAGGGCGATGTGGCCAAGAACAAGACTGAGGCCACTTCGATTGATACTGCCAGCTCAGATACGCCGAAGCATGTGGGTGCGCCCGTCTCTGTCGACGGACGCACCCCTGCAATCGCGCCGCAGGACAACATCGCGGCCGACTATCAGTCCGCCCCCGTTTCGGAAAGCGCCCCCGCAAGCGAGGCCGACGCCGCCCCCAAGCCCAGGCGCACCAGGACACGCTCGCGCTCTAAGGAAAAGGAAGCGCCCACCGAGGTTAAGACCGAGACCTCGCAAGCCCCCGCATCGGCTGAGACTGCAATTGCCGAGGCCTTATCGGTCACTCAGGATGT
>JAHZHK010000156.1 GCA_019420325.1 Coriobacteriaceae bacterium
CGAAGCGCTTGAGCTCGTGGTCCTGGCGGCCGAATGCGCGGATGGGCATGAGACCGTCGAGAATCTCGCGCGCGACGAGGTTCACGCGGTCGATGTACTGCTGCATCTTCTTGAACTTGGGCATGGTAAGGCCCATGAGCACGCCCACCACGGCCGAGACCGCGATGACAGCGATGCCGATGGTCCACTCCAGGCCCGTTTTGGTGGCAAAGACGCGTACGAGCGCCACTGTGCCCATGATCGGCGCCATGAGCACCATGCGGATGAGCAGGGTGGATGCCATCTGGATCTGCTGGATGTCGTTGGTGCAGCGGGTGATGAGGGAGGCTTGGCTGAACGTGCCCACCTCTGCCGGGGAGAAGCTCATGACCTTATGGAACGTCTTGCGGCGCAGGTCGCGGGCGATGGTGCACGCGGTGTGCGAGGCCACGGCGCCCGTGAGGATGGTGGCCACGAGGCTGATGGCGCACAGGCCGAACATCTTCGCGGTCATTCCCACCAGGTACGAGTTTTGCACCTCGGCCAGGCTGATGCCCTGGGCCTCGTATTCCTGCTGGACGTAGCCCACGGCGCGCTGCCTCACGATGGAGCCGCCCATCTCGCCCATCGACTCGGCCATGGCCTGCGCACCCTCAACGAGCTGGTCGCGGTCGAGCATGCCGGCGGCAAAGGCGGCGCGCACGTCGTCCATGGAGAGGCTGCCGCCTCCCGTGTCCTCCTGGCCCAGATGGCTGGCGTCCACGCCTTGGGCCAGGGCAAGCGCCACGGTTTCGGGCAGGCTCATGGCTTGCGCCACGGCACCGTCGTCGGCACGCTCTGCCTCGGTGCCCTGATAGGTGCAAATGCCCTGCTCATCAGGGGAGGAGTAGGCGGCCTCGACGATGCTTGCGTCTTCCTCGGACATGAACATCTCCAGGTCGTCCAGGGAGTCGCGGCGGATGGTGTCGGGCACGGGGCTCTCGATGCCGCCCTGCTGGATGCCCACGTCCACAATCTCGGACATGTAGGCAGGAAGCGTCAGGTCGGCGTTGCAGGTGATGATGATGAGTGCGACTGCGGCAAGAAGGGCCAGGATATGGTTCTTAAAGAGCTTGACAATCCTCATTGGGCGTCGCCTCCGTTCTCCTCGGCTGCCTCGCTGGCCTGGCAGGCGAGAATCTCGTTGCAGCGCTTGAGAATGCGCAGGGCCTCGCGAGCGTCTTCCTCGCCCAGCTTGCGCAGGAACTCGGCGCCCTGCTTGTCGAATTTGGCGCGGCGGCGGGCGCGTTCGGCCTCGCCGCACGTGGTGAGCGTCACGGTCACGCGCCTGCGGTCCTGCGTGTCATGGGAGCGCACGATCCAGCCCTTGTCTTCGAGCGCGCGCAGGACGTTTGCGACGCGGGCGGGGGTAAGGTGCGAGCGTTCGGCGATCTGCGAGGGGGTGAGCGCGCCCTCGCCGGCCAGATCGGCCAGGTGCAGGGCGCGTATCACCGCCATCTCGCCGCGCATGGAGTTGCGCGCGCTGGGGTGCATGCTGCGTCTGAGGTGCGCGAATTGCTCGAACAGCTCGTGCGTGAGCTCAACGTAGGGGTCATTTGTTTCCACTGGAATAACCTTACACTAGAAACTAATTGGGGTGTAAAAGATTGCCACTAGGAAAGAGACGTGTGTCCCTCGGCGGGCAAATGCTACAGAGAGCACATATTGAGAGGTCGCCCCTGCGCCCCATGCAGTGCTTTACCCCTGCCCCGCCTCTGCCTGCTCGCAGGCGTAGACCCAGAAGCGACGCGCCGCAGGGGTGCGACGAGAATCGCGACGGCGCACGGCGTAGGTGCCGAAGGCGGCCGACTCAGGTGTGTCGAGGGGGATTATCCGGCTGTCGGCGTGCTTCCTCTCGGCGCCGGTGATGCGGGCCGGGAAGGCGAAGCACAGTGCGCCGTGCTCGCGCGCCAGCTGCACAAGCATGTCGGGATTGGAGGAGGTGGCGGGGATCTCGATATGTAGCCCTGCTGCTTCGCAGGCCTTGACGATGTAGCGGTGCAGGTGATTGAGCCTGCCGGCAGTGATGAGGCGCTGACCGTCGAGGTCGGCGAGGGTGAGGCGTTCCTTGCTTGCGAGGGGGTTGCCCGAGGGCACGGCCAGCCAAAGTCCCGTGGCCACGACGAGCGCCCGCTCGAAATGCGCAGGGTCGAGAAGCGAGGGGCACGACCCTACGAGCGCCACGTCGGCCCTGCCGCTCTCCAGCATGTCAAGGGCGCCGTCGGTGTTGCCTTCCTCGAATTCCTGCACGAGCCCCGCTTCGCGCTCTGAGAAGCGGGAGAAGAAATCTGCTGGTAGCGAGAGTGCCGCGCCGGTGGCGAGCGCCAGCGTGAGCGTGCCGCCCTTGGCGTCGCGCGCGGAAGGGTAGGCGCGGGCGAGCTCGTCGAACGCCTCTGTCACGGGTCGGGCCTGAGCCAGGAAAATCGCGCCCTCCGGCGTGCTGACTAGGCGGTTTCCGTCGGCGACCTCAAAAAGGGGCACGTCGATCTCCTCTTCGAGCCTGTGCACTGCCTGGCTGAGCGCCTGGCGCGACACGAAGAGCGCCTCGGCCGCGCGTGCAAAGCTGCCCGTGTCGTAGGCGGCAAGCGCATATTTGAGGTCGCGCATCTCCATGGCCAACCCTCGCTTTCATATGAAGTTCCCCCGATAGCGCAACTCCCGCTTGCGCCTGCGTCCAGTTTAGCTGCTCACGCAAGCACGTGCCAGTGCCTAGAATCGGTTTTGTCAAAGCGCGTATGCCGGTGGGAGCCGGCGTGCGCGACAGGGGAACGAATAAAGAAACGGGGTTTTCGCATGAGCAAGATGTCTCGTCGCAACTTCCTGGCCGCTTCCGGCGCCGCTGCCGTTGCCGCAATGGGCGCAGGCACCGCACTGGCCGCCACCTCCACCTCCGCCGACACCTCCGATGCCATGAACGAGGCCGAGGAGAAGGCGACCTCGGGTGCCCAGGACGGCGTTGGCGTGGATGACTCCTACGTCGTGAGCCTGAAGAACGGCCTGCCCAAGTGGAGCTTCGAGATTGCCCCCGACCCCATCGCCGACGAGGACATCGCCGAGGTCGTTGAGGACGACATCATCGTCGTGGGCGCTGGCATGGCCGGCATCTGCACCGCCGCCGCTGCCGCCGAGAAGGGCGCAAGCGTCACGCTGTTCTCCGCCTCCAGCCAGCCCATTTCCCGCGGCGGTTCCAACTTCTCGGCCTACAACAAGGTCATTGAGGAGTACGGCATCGACCGTCTCGACCCGGTCGACTTCTTCTACCATGAGGAGCGCGCCGCCAGCTTCACCATCGACCAGAAGATGTGGATGCGCGGCTACAACAACTCCGAAGAGGCCATGAACTGGTGCATCGACATCGTCCGCGGCAAGGACGTCGAGGTGTTCCTGGAGTCCGACAACCGCCTGGACAACGGTCCCGACTATGCCATCGGCTTCGGCGCCAAGGGCGACGACACTGCCAGCGCTTCCACCGGTCAGCAGAATGCCGTCGAGGCCATGGAGGCCTACGCCCTCGAGCAGGGTGCGACCATCATCTATGACACTGTGGCCAAGCAGCTCGTTCGTGATGAGGAGACCGGCCGCGTGATTGCCGTTGTCGCCCAGAAGGCCGACGGCAGCTACGTCAAGTTTGTGGGCCACAAGGGCATCGTCCTTGCCACCGGTGACTTCTCCGCCAACAAGGAAATGATTGCCAAGTATTGCCCCCAGATTCTGCCGATTGTGGGCCTCGAGGACGCCGAGACCGACTATAACCGCGGCTTCGCTCTCACGGGTCTGTATCCCGGCGACGGCCAGAAGATGGGCCTGTGGGTGGGCGCCGCCTGGCAGCACACCTCCGTGGCCCCGATGATGCAGGGCGCCTGGGGCGGCTCTTTCGAGCCTCTCGGCTTCCACCAGGGCCTCAACGTCAACATGAACACTGAGCGCTACCAGCGCGAGGACGTCTCCGCTCCCTACTCGGCCAACCACCTCATCACGCAGCCCGGCCATGTCGCCTTCGGCATCTGGACGGCCAACTTCGCCCAGGCCATCGTTGACGCCGGCTATGAGTGGCGCACCTTCGGCAAGCGCTACGAGACCCCTGCCTCCACGCCCGACGAGATGGTCGAGAAGTGGGAGGCCGGCATCGAGTCGGGCAGCTATTTCAAGGCCGACACGCTGGCCGAGCTCGCCGAGCAGCTGGGTCTTGATGCCGAGAAGCTGCAGGCCGTTGTCGACCGCTACAACGAGCTGTGCGACAAGGGTGTCGACGAGGACTTCCACAAGGCCGCTCAGTTCCTGATCCCGATTGAGCCCGAGGGCCCCTTCTACGCCGCGCGCAACTACGCCATGATGATGACCGTCATGGGCGGTCTCAACACCAACTCCGACATGCAGGTGTGCGACGAGAACGACGCGCCGCTGCCCGGCCTTTTCAACGTGGGCCACATGACGGGCAACATGTACGCCAACAACTACAACTTTGCCATCCCGGGCAACTGCTACGGCATCAACTGCATCACCTACGGTTACCTGCTCGGCCACGATCTGGCCGACGGCAAGTTCGACGCGTAAGGCCGACAGGCAAGGCGCGGGTTGGTCGGACGGCTCGCGATTACATGATGTAACAATTTAGCAGACTGGCCTCGGGGTATTTCCGGGGCCAGTTTTTTGTCTACAGGTACATCTAGCTGGATGAAACGCCTGGTGCCCGAGGTTCCCACCATTGCATGGGGCCTTCTGTTCGTGGTCATCAACACCTTTGTGAACATCCGCGGCATCGAGTTAACTGCCATGCTGAACCGCATCGCCCTTGTGGGCGAGCTGCTGGTTCTCGGCATCTTCCTCGTTATGGACATCTGGTGGCTGGCTACTGACCCCATGAGCAACGGTTTTACCCTGAAGCCCTTCTATAACGAGGAGACCTTCAGCATGCCCCTCGTCATGGGCGCCGTGTCCCTGGGTTGCCTGTCCTTCATGGGCTTTGACGCCATCTCGACCCTTTCCGAGGAGGCAAAGGATGCCAAGAAGGGTCCCGGTCGCGCCATGATCGGTTCCCTCATGCTGGTGGGCGTGCTTTTCATGGCCCAGACCTACATCGCCGGGTGCCTGTGCCCGGACGGCTCCGTCTTTGCGAACGATCCCGATAACGGCTTCTACCTGGTTGCCTCCATCGCCGGCGGCAAGTTCCTGTACGGTCTGTGCGCCCTGGCAACCGCCATTGCGTGGGGCTTTCTAGGGGTGTTTTCGTTTGGGGGTGCGGTTGATATTGTGGAATGTGAAGCAGGGGCGTGCCGACTTCCCGTTCCGAACAAAACGTGCTCAATGGACCATTTCGGGCCTAAAAAGTGGGTCGAAATGGTCCTTTTGCACGTTTGGGCAAGAAATCCCTTTTGTGGTTCGAGCAGGGACCGTTTCAGCTAATAGGCTGCTTGAAGTTTTGCGCCACACCGTTTCTGTGCTTGAGGAGGCGGGTTCTACTTTCGCAAGTGGGCTGTCTGGTGTTCCTTGGCTGTTGCTTGCTGCGTTGCTATGGTCATTGCGTGCCGTAAGTCTCGTTTCTCGTGTTACCATGCTTGGCGGAATTACTGCCGAAGCTGGGCGTTTGTGTCTGGCTTCTGCGGCTTCTATTTTGGGAGAAGGGGATTGGCCGTGCCACAAAGGATGGCTTCAAAATACGCCGAGGGCATGTCGCATTTGGCCGAGCAGTGGCCGTACCTTCGCTATCTGGGCCTCGGTGCCTGGTGGGCGTGGATTTGGCTGTGCTATATGGGCACGGGTCTGTATGCCCTTTGGCCCGGCGATGCCCTGTTTGCGCGTCAGGTGGGCTCGATGTATCTGTGCTCCACGCCTGCCATCATGTGCGCCCTGCTCCTTGCGGCGGCCTTTTGGCGCAAGGTCACG
>JAHZHK010000157.1:0-5630 GCA_019420325.1 Coriobacteriaceae bacterium
CAACCGCCTGTTCGTGGTCCCGCTCAAGCTCATCGCGCCACCCTACGAGAGCTACTACGCCAGCGCCCGCGCCGACGGCGAGGGCGGCAGGCTCAGGACGCAGGACGAGTTCGACGTGCGTGCGGCATACAAGTCAGCCGGCTATGACATGCCCGCCGAGTTCGTGGACTTGCCCGATCACATCGCCATCGAGCTGAACTTCCTGGCCATTCTCGCGCGTGACGAGGTGGACGCCTGGGAGGAAGGGGAGACCTCGCGCGCTGTTGCCCTGCAGGACGGCGCCGACGACTTCGCCGCCGAGCACCTCTGCCGCTGGCTCGGCCAGCTGTGCGACCGCGTGGACGAGGGCGCGTCGCTGCCCGTCTACCCGGCCCTTCTGCGCATCGCCCGCACCGTGTTGGGCGTGTAGGGGAGAGGCTGCAAGCCACTTGGGTGATGGCTGCCGCAGAAACGCGGGGTATTTGCGTTGTCGTGTGGACAGCCGTTATCGGGTGTCCCGCTTCCAAGAGACCCTGTCGTTGCGCCGCGGTGTCGTTCATAAGAGAGCGCGCTCCAAGGGCCCTTCGGGGCCCTTTTTCGTGCGCGGGGAGCGCCTGGCTCCGGGTGGGCGCCCCAGTTTCGTGGTGGTGCGGCGCAGATTGAATTACTTTGAACTTAATATTGAACTTTTGAAACAGAGCGTTCATACTGCCCTCAGTGAAATTGAACTTTTACGCGAGGGCAACCAAGGCGCTCTCGCCGAAATTGAACTTTTCGAGTCCGATTGAAGGAGGCGAGAGATGGAAATTGAACTTTTTGGCGATGGCACCACGTTTGCCGAGCGCTTGAAGGAAGCCATGCAGGCCAGTGGCATGAAGCAAGTCGACCTGGTAAACGCCGCCTCCGCACATGGTGTGAAGCTGGGAAAGAGCTACGTGAGCCAGTATGTCACCGGCAAGACGATTCCTCGCGCCGACATTTTGAACTTTCTGGCCGAGACACTCTCCGTCGACGTTGGCTGGTTGCGCGATGGCTCCTCCGCGTCTCAGACTGCAAACCCGCCTGCTGAGTTGACCGACGAGTTGGCAACGGATTCTGCCACTGCCGATTGTGCCGAGCGCGACGTCCTCGAGTCTGCCTCTCCCGCTCCCGACCTCTCGGATCTATCCGAGCCCCGCACCACCACCCCATCTCATGCCCGTCCCGCCAAGGAAGGAACCCCCATGCGCCAGTTCAAGAAGTCTTCCAAGCTCGATCACGTGCTCTACGACGTCCGCGGCCCCGTGGTCGACGAGGCCAACCGCATGGAGCAGGCGGGCACGCACGTGCTCAAGCTCAACATCGGCAACCCCGCCCCCTTCGGTTTCCGCACGCCCGACGAGGTTGTGCAGGACATGTCGCGCCAACTTGTCGACTGCGAGGGCTACTCCAACTCGCACGGCCTGTTCTCCGCTCGCAAGGCCATCATGCAGTACGCCCAGCTCAAGCACCTGCCCAACCTGGACATGGACACCATCTACACCGGCAACGGCGTCTCCGAGCTCATTCAGCTCAGCATGATGGCCCTGCTTGAGAACGGCGACGAGATCCTCATCCCCAGTCCCGACTACCCCCTGTGGACGGCGTGCGCCACGCTGGCCGGCGGCAAGGCCGTGCACTACGTGTGCGATGAACAGGCCGACTGGTACCCCGACATCGCCGACATGGAGTCGAAGGTGACCGACCGCACCAAGGCCATCGTCATCATCAACCCCAACAACCCCACCGGTGCCGTCTACCCCCGCGAGGTGCTCGAGGAGATCGTCGAGGTCGCCCGTCGCCATCAGCTCATGATCTTCTCCGATGAGATCTACGACCGCCTGTGCATGGACGGCGTCGAGCACATCTCCATCGCCTCCCTGGCCCCCGACCTTCCCTGCGTCACGTTCTCGGGCCTGTCCAAGTCGCACATGATCGCCGGTTACCGCATCGGCTGGATGGTGCTGTCGGGCAACAAGTACGCCATGAAGGATTACATCGAGGGCCTCAACATGCTCTCCAACATGCGCCTGTGCTCCAACGTGCCCGCGCAGTCCATTGTGCAGACGGCCCTCGGCGGGCATCAGAGCGTGAATGACTACATCGTTCCGGGCGGTCGCGTCTACGAGCAGCGCAACTACATTTGGAAGGCGCTCAACGAGATCCCCGGCGTCTCGGCCGTAAAGCCCAAGGCTGCGTTCTACATTTTCCCCAAGCTCGACCGCGAGCGCTTCAACATCACCAACGACGAGCAGTTCGCCCTCGACCTGCTGCACGACAAGAAGCTGCTCATCACCTGCGGCACCGGCTTCAACTGGGGCGAGCCCGATCACTTCCGCATCGTCTACCTGCCCCGCCTGGAGGTCCTCGGGGAGGCAATTGAGAAGCTCTCTGACTTCCTCTCGTACTACAGGCAGTAAGCGGATTCGGCGGTCGGGCAGGTTGGTGTGCCTGCCTGGCCGCTATGCGCCGCGCACCCGGTTGAGGAAGAGCTCCTTCACCTCGGCGGAGCGGCTCCGGCTTACGGGAATCTGCGTGCCGTCTGCAAGGACCAGGCCCTGGGCGTTCAGCTCCGCAATCGCGTCGATGTTTACCAGGTATCTTTGATGGGCGCGCAGGAAGCCTTTGCCCAAAAGATCGCTGAGCTCGCCCAACTGCATGTATGTGCGGACGACCTCGCGCCTGGCGTCCTTGCCGCCGCGTACGTTGTCGCTCAGGTTGATCATGACAACGCGGCCTTCGCTCTCGACGTACGCCACCTCGCGGGGATTGATTTTGCGCTCGCTTCTGCCGACGCGCACCCTGATGGACTCTCCCTCGAGTGTGCGAAGGTTGGAGAGCGCCCGGTCAAGGGCTTCGTTCAGGTCGTCCCTGTTGACGGGCTTGATGAGAAAGGACACGTGCTTGGTGCGATATGCCTTGGCATGCATGTTGCCGCAGCCGCTCACGTAGATGACCTGCGTCTCGCTGCCCGTCCCGAAAAGCGTGCGGACCGCCTCGATGCCATTGGGCTCGTCATCGGCAAGCTGTATGTCCATGAAGACAATGTCGCATGGCGTGTGGTCGCGTGTCATGGAGCGAATTAGGTCGTTGAGACGTGTGAAGCAGCAGACATGTAACTGGGAGCCATTTTTATGCTGGCGGACCATCTCGGCGACGATTTCTGCCGAAAGCCCATTGTCATCAAGAACTGCAACCTGATACATGCTTGTCTTCCCGTCATTCGCTCGTCTCGATGGGCAGCTTGGTGCTGCTATTTTAGGCGTTCTTGATGCCAATAAAAGGTCCAAAACGTTTGTCCACGATGAGTTCCTAAACACAGGTGCCGCCCATGGAGCCGACCTCTGCGGTAGGCCTGACATGCTGTCGCTTCCGAGGTGCCTCCGCGTGGCGCTACACCTTCAGCGTGACCCTTGCGAGGTACACGCCGTTTTCGGCCACGCAGGTGAAGCTGCCGTCATGGCGGCGGGCGATGATGGCCACGATGGACTTGCCCCAGCCGTGCATGTCGTTGATGCCGTGGGGCTGCTTGTGGGCATGGCGAGGCCTCGGGCGGTGCTCCAGACAGGCGTTGCGCACGCGCACTGAGAGGTAGCCGGCAGCTATCAGGGCATCCACCTCGATGAATGGCTCTTGCGCGTTTTTGTCAGCGCATGCCTGTTCTTTTGCGAGTTCCTTCGACGCGTTCATCGCGTTGTCGATGAGGTTGGAAAAGACGGCGCACAATTCCGAGTCGGGAATGCTGGTCTGCGCCGGAACCACGACGTTCGTAGCG
Source organism: Coriobacteriaceae bacterium (assembly GCA_019420325.1). GTDB lineage: Bacteria > Actinomycetota > Coriobacteriia > Coriobacteriales > UMGS124 > UMGS124. Next base: position 3,773 of record JAHZHK010000157.1, read on the forward strand.
AACGGAACCTCAAGCTCCGCACACTGCGACGCCTTCGAGGCAAGGAGCGCGTCCACGGCAGAGTTGTCGCACAGGCGCGCCTCACGTGGGGAAAGGGACTGCGTGGCTTGCGCTAACAGGTCTCGTGCTGCTTGGGGGTCGTTGTCGGCGAGGTGCATCTTGAGCTGCCTGAGCTGGTCGGACATCGCCTTTTGTATCGTCCGGGCACGAATGATCTCCTGGGTCAGCTCGTCGGCGCGCCTTTCCTGTGCGGCAAGCTGCTGCTCAAGCTGGTGCGACCGGGCGATGGCCATGTCTTTGCGCTCAGAGATAATGAGCACCTTGAACAGGTCGACGTCGTATATGATTCCGACCAGGCCGAAGAGCCCGACAAGCACGATGAACATGGTCGAAAGCGAGAAGATGCAGCTGCCGCCGATTGCGAACAGCAGGAGGGCAAGCTGGCTTGCGGGGTAGAGCATGTTGGCGAGGCGTCGCTTGATGGGCATGTCGCGCATGCTCAGCCATATCATGACCTGAGTGGCCACGAAGCCCAGGGCGATTACGCCTGCGAAGACGAGGGCGATGAGACGGGGCGCCACCATGCTTACACCGCCTCGCCGAAGTCGGTTTTTTCAAGCTCGGCCAAGACGTTGTCGGCGTAGGCGTCTGCCTGGGCGAGCTCGCCGCGGTCAATGAGGGCTCCGAGGACCAGCAGGTGGTTGCGCATGTCATGGCGCAGGTGCGCGGTGGAGGCTATCTGCGCGTTGAGGCGCTCGAAGCCGTCGAGCTGTTCTTGCAGGCGCTGTTTGAGCTTCTTGGCGTACTTGTCCTCGTCCAGGGTGCGCCAGTACCCGTTTACCGAGCGAATGACAAGGACGTCGGTTGCGATGCAGAGCGTGATGAGGGCCAGCGCACAGGTCAAGATCAGGCTGCGGCTTTCGACGTCGGCGACTTGCATCATGATGAGGAGAAGCGTCCAAACGAGCAGCGCCTGCGATATGGGCAGGCCGCACAGCAGCATCTGTCCCCGCGTTGTGGCCAGGCGCTCGACTTGCTGCTTTTTGAACAGCGCCTTGAACAGCCGTCCCCCCATGAGGACGACGGCAACAAAGAAGAGGTGGATGACGGTCGACTGCAACAGGGGAGCCGACTGAATGGCTTCCAGGGAGTATTCGTTTCCGCCGGCCGCCCACAATGTGCCGCATGCCACCTCGCCCAGAAACATGAGAAGCACGGCCACGGCGGTGGCGACGAGTCGCCAGGCAAGGGGGATTATGCGCCGGTAGAACAGGGGAGGCAAAACGAGCATGCTTGCGGCGGAAATGACGGTGTGGACAATGAAGGAGGTCGTGCCACCGGCTGAGAACCTGACCAAGAGGGCCGCGCAGGAAAGCACCGCCTCCAGGGTCGCAAAAAGCCAACGCCTCCGCATGGGCAGAAGCGTTGCCTGGATGTAGATGATCGCAATTTGAGGGACGCCTGGGAGAAGCGCAGACAAAAGTTCGCTCATGAATGAGGTTCCGCCCGTCTCGCTACAGCCCGCGGATTCGGCTGAAGAAGAGCTCGCGCACCTCGACCGAGCGCCTGCGGCTCACCGGAATGCGCGCGCCGTCTGTCAGGGTGAGGTCGTGGGCGCCAAGCTCCACTACGTCGTCGAGGTTCACCAGGTAGCTCTGGTGCACGCGAGCGAAACCCTCGCCCAAAAGCTCGCCAAACTCGCCGAGTTGCATGTAGGTGCGGATGACCTCGGCTTTGGTTGTGATGCCCTCGTGCACGGCTTGCTTTAGGTGGATCTCGACGACGCGGCCTTTGCTTTCGATATAAGAAACCTCATAGGGGAAGATTTTGAAGTCGTTTCGGCCCACGTGCACCCTGA
>JAHZHK010000157.1:5640-5897 GCA_019420325.1 Coriobacteriaceae bacterium
GGCTCCGGGGTGCCTTCCCGCAGGTTTGAGAGCGCCCGGTCGAGCGCCTCGCTGAAATCGTCTTTGTTGATGGGCTTGGTGAGGAACGACACATGCTTGGTGCGGTACACCTTGGCATGCATGTCGCTGCGACCGCTGACATAGATGACCTGCGCGCCGCTGTCCGGCTTGAAGAGCGCGCTGGTCACGTCGATGCCGTTGGGCTCGTCTTCGGCGAGCTCGATGTCCATGAAGACGATGTCGCATGCCGTACGGTT
>JAHZHK010000158.1 GCA_019420325.1 Coriobacteriaceae bacterium
ACGATTCCCGGCCCGGCCGGACCCATCCCGTACACCACAATTTGGCACGCGATCCACGGCTATTTCGGAACTTAAGATTAACCCCAGTCTACCAGGTAGTTTGCGAACCGCAAACTACCTCCCCTAGCCCGCCTCCCCTCAGTGGGCCGGATTTTGTCCCTTGGCACGGCCCATTTCGCCATGCAAGCGGCTGGAGAACCCCGATTTCGCGGAAACATCTCGCCAAAACAGCGCACAGCCCCAAACCACACCCCGGGAGTCCCCGCCCAATGGCAGGCAAACGCACTTCAGAGTGGCGCCTCCGTTTCACGTCAGCAGTCTTTCCCCTACCCACAATTCTGTCTTCTATAATCGACAGATTCACCCCAATTTTGTCTTCTATAGAAGACAAGCTATCTTAATGTCACTGACCAAGCCCCATATCCAAGCGAGATTAAGCGTTTGTGATTGCGGCACATAGGCAGCTGCGCCCACACGGCACGCCCCTACCAAACGGGACGAGGCCCCGGCTGGGAGTCCGGGGCCTCAAAGGAGAGGGAGGCTTAGTTGGGTCGCCTTTCCCTTGGGACGGGCCCGGGCGGGAAACCCGGGCCCAAGGAGAGGGAGGCGTTCGAAGCGCTGGTTGCGAGACTGCCGGGTGTTTCTTGTCTAGGCGCTCGTTCCTTGCGACTAGTTATAAGATACTAACTTTCTTTAACAATGTCAACTCAAGTAAACTATAAAGTCACGTCTAGTTAACTCTTCTTAACTTGTGCACAATCCTTAAAGGCTCTCGCTCTCCCCTAACCCGCGAGGCGCTCCTCGAGCTGCTTGACGACCTCGACGTCGGCAGGGAGCCAGTCGACATCCCACAAGTGGGCAACGTCGAGCCAGGCCATGTTCTCATGCACGCGCTCCTCGATGGTGCCCGCCACAATCTTGCAGGTAAAGCACTCCATGGAGAGATGGAAGGTGTCATAGTCGTACTCAACGGCGCAGAGATGCTCAAGGTCGCCGATAGTGACGTCGAGTTCCTCGTGCAGCTCGCGCACGACTGCCTGCTCGGCGGTCTCGCCGGGCTCAAGCTTGCCGCCAGGAAACTCCCAGCCGTCTTTGAACTCGCCATAGGAACGCTGGCAGCTCAGAATCCTGTCACCGTCGTAAATGACCGCCGCCGCAACCTTGATTGACTTCACGTGCTGCCCCCTGAAGCAAAACCCTGCCGTATACGTATATGCACGCAAACCATTATCGCCGCGGTTGCAGGTCCACGAGCCCTGTCGGCGAAAAAACTTGGGAAGAAGCGCTGTATCTTCGAGCGTCCTGAGGGAACACGATGGGGGCACCAGCCCGAAAACTTGTCTAGATCAGCCGAAGCATTGACCGCAAGCACGGATGCAGATGCCCCATGTACCTGCACGTATGCCCGTCTTTCCCGATAGCTAGACAGTGCCCAACCCGCTGCGCATATCGAAGACCGATAAGGTTGGCCTGTTGGACCAGATATCAAACCCGGCTACTTTGCAAGTTCGGCAGGCTATAAAAAGGCCTGGCCACCCCTGTGGAGTAACCAGGCCTTAAAACAAGGGTCATGCAGCACATGCGGAGCGCGATTGGCGGGGCACCTTTCGCCTCGACGGCGGCACACACCCCAGTGTGTCCATCATGCAGGAAGCGAGACCTACTTCTCGGGCGCAGCCTCAGCGGGAGCCTCGCCAGCGGGAGCAGCCTCAGCAGGGGCCTCGTCAGCGGGAGCAGCGCCCTCGCCGCCGGCAGCACCGCCGGGCATCGGGGCGGGACCCATGCCCTTGTCAGACTGCTTGGGCTCGGCGTTGTTCAGACCCAGCGTGGTAGCCTCGTCAAGGTCGCCCGTGGCCAGGAACTCGCCCAGCGTGTAGCCCAGCGTGAGGCACATGCCGATGGAGACGCCATTCATAATGCCGTTGTAACCCATGGGGAAACGGCCGCCGCAGGTGTTGCCGCAGGCGTAGAGGCCCTTGATGGGCTCGAAGCCCTGGCCCTGAACCTGCTGGTCACCCGTGCAGAGCAGGCCGGACGTGGCAACGAGCGAACCGCCGCCCACGCGCTTGGAGCCCACGAAGCCGTAGAACGGGGGCGTGGCGATGGGCCACAGCATTTCGGGGTCGCGGCCAAACTCCTCGTCAACGCCCGCGTCATGCGCGGCGTTCCAAGCCTCGATCTCGGCGATGGCGTTCTTGGCGACGCCCTCCTCCATGCCCATGTAGGAGAACAGCTCCTCGAGGGTGTCAGCGCAGTAGAGATACTTGCCGCTCGTGTCGTCACCATCGGCGCCGGTGCCCTGCGCGGCCTCCATGTACTCGCCGATCTTGTCGACGGAAGCCTCGTCCCAGTTCTTGAGCGCGAGGTGGCCGGCGATCTGGTTGAGCAGCACGGTCTTCCAATCGGAATCCCACACGCTGTAGATGATGTTGCCGGGCTGGCGGGCAACAGCGCAACCGGAGAGCAGCGGTCCGCCGTAGGTCTCGTTGCAGAAACGCTTGCCGTACTTGTTGAGCCAGATGGTCTCAGCGCCCTCCATCGGGCTCATCGGGAAGGCTGCATGGCTGCCCATGTCGCCGCCGGTGCCAATCTCGACCTTGGCACCGATGCGCATGGCCATCGCGATGCCGCTGCCGTCGCGGCCAGACATCGCCGAGCAGTCCTTGTACTCGCCCAGGGCGTAGTTCTCGGCGCAGATAGCGTTGTACATCTGGGTGTTCGCACCGATGTCGCCGCAAGCAAGAACAACGGCGTCGGCGTCGATCTCGATGTAGGTGCCGTCGGCAGCCTCGCAAATGACGCCCGTGACCTCAGTGTTGTCATCGTTGTGCACGAGACGCACGGCCTTGGTCTCATACAGGAACTGAGCGCCGGCATCCTTGGCCTTCTGCTGGCTGCGCAGCACGGCCTTCTGCAGGCCCACGGAGCCGCCGAAGTTGGGGGTGCCCACGTAGGAGGTGAAGATACCCTTCCTGTAGTTGTAGCCGTCCACGACGGGCCAGTTGAGGCAGACGATGTCGGCCTTCTCCTCATCGGTGAAGCCGTCGATGAACCAGTCGAAGGCCTCGCCGGAACGATAGGCGAAATCGCGCACGAACTTCGGATTGGCGCGGCCGGCACCGTAAATCTGGTACTCGTTCATGAACTCGGTCTCGTCATAGCGAGGCACACCGTTCATATCCATCTGCCAGGAGGAGTTGAGGTGACCCACATCATTGCCGAGGACCATGAAGTTCTCCTCGGACTGCGGGTCAACGACGATGACGTCGCTACCGAGCTCGGCAGCATGGCGAGCAACGGCCGTGCCAGCATGGCCGGCACCACACACGACGATATGGGTCGTGAGCGTCTGGGCGATGTCGGCGATTTCGGGCTCCTCGCCGAGCCAGCCGGCGCCGAGCACCTCGCCCATCGTCTTGCCCTCGTTGCCGGTGAACTGCATGCCGGCAGACGTAGGGGCGACCTCGGCTGCGCCCGCCTCGGGGGCGCCTGCAGGGGCCTGGTCGGCGAGTGCCGTGCCAGCCATGGCGGCAGCCGCAACGGCGGCGCCGGCGCCGGCGACAAAGCCGCGGCGCGTCATGGCCGAAGGCAGCGGGATAGCGCCGCGCACCTTGGAAAGCTCGCTGACAACCTGTTCCTTGTTCATGTCAAATCCCTTTCTCGTGTCTGGGATGTCTGATGTGGCGGGCACTCGCTCCCCGCCCAACGAGATGAACACTAGAGCGGCCCAACGGCGCACGCCATTGCCAGCAGATGGTGAACTTGGGCCAAGTCGCTTCTAACCACCAGATGGTTAGAAGCCATCTACCAGGGATTTCAAGAGATGCAAGCACGGATAGCAGTTATTTGGTATCGATTGGTGAGGCATGGGACCCTACCATTGAGAATGAACTTGGGAAACCATGAGCACGTGGGCGTGGCGGCATTTCGCCATTGCGACAGGACAGGCGGCAAGGCGCGCAAGCGAAAGCAGCGCAATTCGATACAAGCACGAACACGCAATATCACGACTGGAAGGGCAATGCCGTATATCGCCAAGAACACACCGAAGACCGCCGAAGCAAGAGTCGGGCGTTCGAACGAGAAGGGCATTGTTGCCGAGCCCGCCATTCACGATAGGCGGGGCCTTGGGGCGACCGGAAAACAAAGGGGCGACTTGACCGTCCGCTTCCATCTCTGCCGCAAGGCGGACATCGAAAAGATCGAGGAACATGCCTGCGACATGGCAGCCCATTCCCTCGCTCAATGCAAAGCCGGGCGTCGACGCCGTCGAGGGGCAAGAGCGTGGCTCGGCCTCCGACGCCGTCATTCGCAACGCGCCCAATATCGACATGTGTGCGCGGCTCCGTGGCAAGGCCGATACTATGCGAGCAAGAAGCGATGGGGAGACGGCGACCATACGCCCAGAAGGCTCATCGAAGGGCCAGGCCATTGATTTCGGTACCTCAACAGCAAACCGCACTACAGAAATGGCCGACCGCCCGCCCAAGCTGTCGCGCGAAAGCACCTTTCTTCCCCTCGCAGCCATGCGGGAACACGCAGCCGCGATGCTGGGTCTTGCCTGCATGTTTGCATGGGTTGAGCTACTCTTCTGCTTCGAAGGTGTGCTGCGCGACCAAGTTGAGTCTGCAGGAGGCCTTGTACACGACCCGCTCTTTCACACGGCAACGCTTGTGACGGCGATGCTGTTCGTGGGCATAACGGTGGCAGGCGCGCTGAAGGGGAAGCGTGCGAAATCGGCCACCTTGCAGAATCGTCATGCATGGCCCATGCTCTCGTGCATTGTCGGCGCCGTCTGTTCGGCTGGGTCCACGCTACTTGCAAGCCTGTGGCCCTCGGCACCCGTTGCCTTCTCTTGTCTCGCCGGTGTCGGTATAGGCTGGTTTATCGCATGGGGAACCCTGTCGTGGGGTAACCTTCTCGCGCGGCTCGACCTGCGTGAGGCCCTGCTCATCGTGTCGGGCGCGGCGTGCCTGCAATGGCTGCCGTTTCTCTTTGCCCCCATGCTTCCCGGCATCGCACAGGCAATATGCGTCGCACTAATGGCAACAGGAAGTTGTCTGTGCCTAGCTCGGGCAACGAGCAGGGAATGTTCGGGGATAAAAGAGACGGGTTTGCCCCAGTGCTCCAACATCATCGCCTCATCAGGCGCCGCCGAGACAGCATGCCGCGCACGCACGAACGCGTCTCAAAAGGGCACGCCATTCACACGCAAGCTTGCGGCCCTTTCATTCACCATGTTCACCTTTTCGCTGGTCATCGAGTTTATCTGGTGCTTCTTTATCAAGATGCTGCCAGGGCGCTTGAGCATCGGCCTTTTCCCGGCAATCTTCGCATGCGTCACGCTCATTACCACAGGCGTCATTGTCGGCTGCATAGCCACAATGGAGAGGCAACGCGGATATCGGCTCGAACTCTTCTACCGCCTCATGATGCTTTCATGCCTGTGCGGCGTCGCGGCGACGGGGGCGGCGTCCCCGGGTGACTCCACGGCGCAGCAGTTTACGATGTACACGCTCGTCTACCTGGGATATTCACTGGCTGGACCCACTATGTGGCTGCTCGCACTGGGTTACGCCCACATGCGCCACGCTGCGCCGACGGCTGTGCTGGGATGCGTCTTTGCAAGTAAGTACCTGGGACTCTTCTGCGGCTTTGGTGCCGTCGACCTCTTGGGTATCATGGGAGCAGGAGAGGCAACGGGAGCCGCCCTTGTGCCGAGCGCCGTGCTTGTCTGCATAGCGGCACTGGCATGCGCCTACCTGTTGAACTACACTTTGCCATCATGACCAAACGTCACGTTATTCAATTTGACGG
>JAHZHK010000159.1 GCA_019420325.1 Coriobacteriaceae bacterium
GATCTCATCAACCGCCTGCTTGCCCAGGCCGCAGAGCTTGCCCGTATCGAACTTGGCCAGATTTTCGGCGTGACCATGGCCATCACCCCCGAGAACTACAACTTCACGCGCGTGGAGATCGTCCCCATCGACGCTCACAACAAGCCCAGCGAGACTCCCGTGCACCTGCACATCGAGACCTCCGAGGAGCCTTGCGAGCCCGGCAGCCTGAGCTGCGTTATTGAGCTTGACGGCGAGGGCGTGCCTGCCCGCGTGCTCATCTGCGAGTACAACGAGCGCAACGCCACGCTGCGTATCAACGTCAACGTCAACGAGAAGACCGGCAAGCTGAGCGTCCAAAAGGTCGAGGACATCATGGGCAGCGAGGCGCGCCTGCTGTACAAGCGTGGCTGGACTCCCCAGGGCGCCCAGTACGTCGCCGCTCGCAAGGAAGGTCGCGAGGGTGGCGAGCGCGGCGGCAAGTTCGTGCGCAAGACCGGTCGCGCCGTGTCGCGTGACCAGCGCGATTCCTTCGACGGCGAGCGCGAGGGCCGCTTCGAGAAGAGCTCGCACCGCAACCGTTTTGATGACGAGCGCGACGGCGGTCGTGGCGAGCGTCCCCGTGGCGGTAAGCCTGCTCGCCGTGACGAGGTCCCCGGCATGAGGCGCATCGACGGCTCTCCCGCCAAGCGTGGCGGCACCCATCGTGATCGCGATGACCGTCGTTCCCGCGATTTCGACGACCGTCCTCGTGGCGAGCGCCGCTACGACGATCGCGGGGATCGCGATTACAGCGAGCGTCGCTATGACGACCGTCGCTCCGGTGGCCGCGATTACGACGACCGTCGTTCCGGCGGCTACGACGACCGTGGTAGCCGTGGCGGCGAGCGTCGTTACGACGACCGCTCTCGTGGCGGTCGCGACGGTGGCTCCAATGGCCGTCCGCGCAGCAACGGCGGTAACGGCGGCTCTCGCGGTGGCAATCGTGGCAATGGAGGCTCTCGCCGCTCCTACTAGGCTGAGCCGGGCTCGCTGCCTATAGTCTGCAAGCATACGGCGGGCTTTGTTCGGATGCGGTGCTTGCCGCGTCCAGCAAAGCCCGCCGCACATGTATACGGTTCGTCTGCCCTGCGCCTTGGCGATTTTGCGCGCAGGGCCTGTCTGATTTGGGAGCACGTTGCACATGCAAGCACCCCATAAGACCGGTGTCGCCCTCTCCGTCTACGCCGAGGCGTTGGCTGAAGCGGGCGTTTTGAACGAGGTGAGGCTGCCCCAGGGCGGCCAAGAGCCCCTGGTCGACTTCATCACGGCCGACTCGCGCGAGGTTGTGCCCGGCACGCTCTTTGTGTGCAAGGGTCGTGCGTTCAAGCGCGAGTACCTGGAGCAGTCCCTTGCGGCGGGAGCATTCGGCTATCTTGCCGAGCAGACTTTCGATGGCATCGAGGCACCGTGTGTGCTCGTGAGCGACGTGCGCCGTGCCATGGGTGTCCTGGCCGACATGCTCTACGACCACCCCTCGGGCCGCATTCAGACGTGCGCCTTCACAGGCACCAAGGGCAAGACGACCTGCGCTTTCTATCTCAAAAGCGTGCTTGACGCTCGAGCCCATGCGCTCGGCGCCCATACCACTCCCATCTTCTCCACCGACATTCTCGACGACGGCGTTACGTGCGCTCCCTCGAAGCTCACCACCCCTGAGGCCCTCGAGCTCGAGGGCCATATCGCCAATGCCGCCTCTGTGGGCGCACGCGAACTGGTGATGGAGGCGTCGAGCCAGGCCCTTAAGTATGACCGCACCTTTGGGGTCGACTTTGCCGTCGCTGGCTTCGTCAACATCGGCGAGGATCACATCTCGCCCATCGAGCATCCCGATTTCGAGGATTACTTCACGAGCAAGCTCAAGATATTCTCCCAGGCACATTGCGCCGTGGTGAGCCTCGACATTGACCATGCCGACCGTGTGCTTGAGGCTGCTCAGGTGTGTCCTCGTGTCATCACGTGTTCCGAGCATGATGAGAAGGCCGATGTGTTCCTTACCTCATCCGAGCATGTTGAGGGCGGTATCGCGATGCGCGTGCGAACTCCGCGCGGCAAGCTTGAGTTCGTCCTGCCTACGCCCTCGCACTTCAACGCCCTCAACGCCCTGCTCGTTTGCGGCATGGCCGAGGGGCTCGGCGTCGAGCTCGCCTTTGTACGCGAGGGTCTTGAGCAGGTAAACGTGCCTGGCCGCGTACAGATGCTTGCGAGCCCTGTGTCAGGCATCGTGCCTGTTGTCGACTTTGCCCACAACGGTATGAGCCTTGAAGCTGTTCTACACGAGCTGAGGGCAAGCTATCCTCACCACGAGCTCTGCGTCGTCTTTGGAGCGACAGGCGGCAAAGGTGTCGATCGCCGTGACACGATGGGCATTGCAGCAGGCAGGCTGGCCGATCGCATCATCATTACCGAAGACGACCCGGGCCCCGAGTCCGTGGAAGACATTTGCCGTACCATCGCCCAGCGCGTAGAAGAGCAGGGCAATACCTGTTGGAAGATCGTCTGCGACCGTGAGCAGGCCATTCGCACCGCGCTTGCCCAGGCGCACAAGCCGGCTGTGGTGCTCGTCTCGGGCAAGGGCAGCGAGACCACCATGGTGCGTGCGAACGGACCCGAGCCTTGGGAGACTGATGCTGTCGTGTTTGCCCGGGCACTCTCCGACATGGCCGCAGGGAGGCTCGATGTATAAGTTCTCCGCCCCCAACCTGCTGCAGGGCACTGTGGCCGCCGTGAAGGAAGGCGCCGTGAACGGCGTCGTTTCCATTGAGACTCCTGCTGGCTTCGTCAAAGCCGACGTCTCGATGGCCGCCATTCGTGAGCTTGGCCTGCGCGAGGGCACGCATGCCGCCGCGCTCATCAACGCTCCCGACGTGCTGCTCGAAGTGGGGGAGGGCCTCGGCTTCTCCCTCTCGGCGGGCAACAGGTTCTTCGGTGAAGTGGCTCGTATCGAGCGCGGTGCCGTGAGCGCCCACGTGTTGGTGCAGCTGCCCTGCGGCTGCAGCCTTGTGAGCGACATCACCCTTGACGATGTCGACATGCTCGGCCTGATGCCGGGCTCTGCTGTCTTCGCTGCGGTAAGTTCCAACGACGTTGTCGTGTCGTGCGAGGGATAAAGGGTATATATTGGTGCAAGATAGCGTTGCCGGGCAGTCCTGGCAGCTAGGTCGTGAGTAAAGGAGTTGCACCATGCTGTACTCGAAGATCATGGTTCCTTACGACGGTTCCGACCACGCCAAGGAGGCCGTGCGCTACGCCAAGGAGCTCGCTGCCCTCAACCCCGAAGCCACCGTTGACGTAATCCAGGCTCTCTCCGTTGGTGCCATGGATTTCCAGGCAACGTATTCCGACGGCGTCTATTATGGCCAGATTGATTATGAGCAGTATAAGCAGCTACTCGATGCCACCGTTGCCGCTGCCAAGAAGGCGATGAAGGACAGCTTGGGCGACAGTCTCGATGAGCTGGGTGAGCGTGCAACTGTTGAGGTTGTGCCTGGTAACGCCCTTGCTGCCGTGCTTGCCGATTATGCCAAGCACCACGACGTTGACCTGATCGTCATGGGTCGTCGTGGTCTGGGCGCCATCCGCGGCATGCTTGGCAGCGTGAGCTACAGCCTCCTGCGTGAGACTGACATCCCGGTTCTCACGGTAAAGTAGATCGCGTGCAGCGCAAGGCGGCGCGAGTTTTGATGTGAGATTGAGCCGCTCGGGCTTCCATGTGGAGGTCTGGGCGGCTTTTTTGATAAGAAAGTTGTGACCCGAGGCGGCCACAGTCCGTCAAAGAGGGTGAAGGGAGGCAGTTTGGAGGATTCGGATATCGTCAAGCTGTACTGGAAGCGCTCCGAGCGTGCCATCGGTGAGACGAAGACAAAATATGGCACGTTTTGCCGTGGTGTCGCGTTTCGTATTTTGCGCGATTCCCAAGATGCCCAGGAATGCGAGCAGGACACCTACCTGCGCGCTTGGAACGCCATGCCGCCCCAGCGCCCCAACGTGCTGCAGGCATTTCTTGGCAAGATCGCACGCAACGCCGCACTTGATCGCTGGCGTGAGAGCAAGGCGGAAAAGCGCGGGCAGGGTCAGGTCCCCGTACTGATCGATGAGCTTGCCGACTGTCTGCCCGACGGAAGCGGCGTTTTTGCCGGCACCTCGGAAGTGGAGCTCGTGACGCTCCTCAACGCATTCCTGGAGCAAGCTCCTCGCGAGCAGCGCCATTTCTTCGTGCGCCGCTATTGGTATGGCGACACGGTCGCCGAGATTGCTAGCGCCTACGGGGCAACCGAGAGCAAAGTGAAGATGACGCTTGCGCGCATGCGCGAGGAGCTTAAGGCTGTTTTGACACGTGGAGGTGTTGCTCTGTGACGAGCGAAGAGAGGGATGAAGGATCGCTTCGCCTGCTTGCGGCGCTGGGTGACATCGACGACCGCTTCGTAATGGAAGCGGCGTGTCCCGAGGCAACGGGTTCGGTTGAGGGACAATCGAACGCGATTGAACACGACAACGAGGCTAAGCTGGCGCAAGAAGGCGATAGGCAGAATGGCGCAACGACTGCAAAAGTGCAGGTCAATATGCCTGCCGATGTGACTTCTGATGCGATGTCGGACGCAGAAGGATGCGGTGTCGCGCCTGCCGACGTGCTTGCTCATTCGAAGCCGGAAACCGAAGGGCCTGACGATGTGCCTGCCGGGAAGGCGCCCCGTAGCGCGTCCGTCGAGAAGGCGTCTGTTGATACCTCCCCTGGCAAGGCTAAGGGCAAAGTCTTGCGGTTCACGCCCGAGCGCGTGCGTGCCCTGGCGGGCGTGGGCATCGCGGCGTGTCTGCTTGTTGCTGGCGTGATTGTGTTTTCTCGCCCCGACCTGCTCGATCTCAATGATTCCAAGCCCAGCGAGTCCGTGGCGGTGCAGGATCAATTGAGCGATGCTGCGGCGCCCGACCAGGCGACGCCCGAAGCTGCGATAACCAAGGATATCGCCGACGCAGGCGAAGAAGCCGCCGTGATGGCGGCAAACGACTCCGGTGTCATGGCGTTTTCCGACGACGGGGATCAGGGGGCTCCGCTGGCCCGCGCCGTTCAGGATGCTGAAGAGGGCGAGGTTGCGCAGGATGCTGTGGCAGCATCTGGCGCCCTGACGACCCTCGCCAACCCCTGGCAGGAGTGCGCGAGTATGGCGCAGGCGGAGTCGCTGGCAGGGTTCTCGCTTGCCATTAGCGACTCTGCTTTGCCGGAGGGGTATGGTCCCGAGGCTGCATGCATCCAGGCCATCGAGGGCAGCATGCTTGAAGTCAATTACAATGGCGAGCGCGGTGGTTCGGTTTGCCTGCGCAAGGCTGTGGGTACCGACGACGTGAGCGGCGACTATAACAGCTACGACCTCACGCAAACGAGCTGTATTGCGGGACAAGACGTGACCCTGCGCGGGGTAGAAAATGCCTGCTATGTGGCCACTTGGACAAGTGATGGGTATTCCTTTGCTGTGGTTTCCACATCTGCTCTCACAACATCCCAGGTTGAGGCGCTTGTAGCGGGATTGAGGTAAGACTTTCGCCTTGCGAGTGACATGGCGGGCTTTCTTCTCTTA
>JAHZHK010000016.1:0-23763 GCA_019420325.1 Coriobacteriaceae bacterium
TATTCGGGCGAGCGGCGGTACTCCACCGACACCACGCGGCGGGCAAGGCGCACAGCTGTGCGCACGCAGCTGTCCGAGTAATAATCCACGTCTCCGTTTGCCCAGCCTCCGCCATGGAAGAAGAGGATGGTGCCAGCGAAATCCTCGCTCACCTGGAACCCTTCGCGCCAGGAGAAGTCGATGTCGAGCGGCGTGAACACGCGGCAGGGAATAGCGTAGCCGTCGGGTGCCTGCACGGAGACGTCCTCGATGCGGCAGCGCGGGTCGACGAGACCGGCGGCGCCTATCACGTCTTCCGCCACGCGAATGGCCTTGTACGACTGACGAATGTCGGGGGCGACCTTGCCCGCGGCCCTCATGGCCGCAAGCACTGCTTTGTTGATAGCCATAGGGCTCCTTTCGAAAAAACAGCCATTGATTCGCGCAGAATCTCCCGCCTATTCCGCCCACTTGCATGCCACGGCCACGTGGCGACCGGAGAAGGCGACGCCCCAACGCAGACGACCGGAGGCAGCCGGGGGAAGAATCCCGGCGTCATAGGCATTGCAGGCAATCTGTGCAAGGGCCTCGCGGGCGAGAGTACCGAGTCGCTCAGCAAGCTCGGACCCGTCGGAGGGCGCTTCTGCCTTTGGCAGGTACTTCAACTCGACGGTGATAAGGGGGCGACGGTCGGGTTTCACGAACGAGAAGGCCTCAACGGCCGTATCCGAGGGCTCCACTTGGATATCGAACCGCCCGTAACCCGCCTCTTTATTGGAACGTGGGTCGGCATATCCCGGCAAACCGAAGCACAGGCCCAGCATAAGCATATGGGCGGAGTTCTCCGATGTGATGTCATAGCAGCTCGCATCATCGCGCAAGATGACATCAAGCTGAGAGCGCACCTGCTCGGCATCGCCCGCAACGAGGGCGTCATGAAACGCGCCGAGCCTGTCGCCACCGCCGGCAGCACGCGCATAGCGCTCGATAAGCTCCGAGCGGTAGACACTGGCGATTTCCTTGTTGGGAATGCGCAGCCGGCGACGCATCGTGACGTTGTTGGGGAGCATCGTGTCAGGCGTGGTGAGATAGCCCGCAAGGTACAGCATCGACCACAGCATGCCAGGGGCCACCGGGCGCAAGTCATCAGGGAAAACAGCGCCCAAGTCAATGGGAGCTGAGACGTAGCCGCCAGGTTCGAACAGGTCGTATACCTTCTGCATGGTGTCTTCGTCGCTTGCACGCATGAGTTGGCCGATAACCGAGTTGCCCGAAGTGTTGCCCCAATAGACGTCGGGGGTGCAATCAGCATCGAAGTAATTGAGAATGCTCCAGGGGTTGTAAATATCGGCATCACCAAAGCGATAACCGTCATACCACAGGCGAGCCTCTTCCATACATGCCAAGTCATGGCCCAGATATGAGGCCAGGGCCATGACTTCCCTCTCGGAAAAGCCGAAGCGCTCCTCAAACTTTTCCCCAAGTGCCGTCGATACGCGAAGGTTGTTCAAATCAGAGAAAATCGACTCCTTCGAGATGCGCTGCACCCCTGTGAGGCACGAGAAAGCCAAGAAGTCGCCGCCACCCTTGAGGGCGCCCGTTAGCCAGCCCTTGAGGAAATCGACCACCTCTCGATAGTAGCCGTTAGTATAGCCGGCCATAACGGGGGCGTCGTACTCGTCCACAAGCAGGACAACCTGCACGCCGTGGTGGGTATAGAGCATGCGGCAAAGAGCCTCGAGCGAGTCGGCGAGCTCGGCATCTGAGGCCTCGCCCCTCACCACGCGTTCGTAGAAGGCCTTTTGCGTCTCGTTAAGCGTGGGAGAGTCGGCCAGGTAGCCGAAGCGAGCGTACTCCATCATCATGATGTTGCGCAGGGCACCGAGCGCAGCATGCCACGCCAGCTTCTTCACCGTGTTGAGGTTGAGATAGACGGTTGGATATATGCCCTGGTACTGGCGATAGTAGCCGTCCCGGGCCTCCCACACCTCCGTTCCCTCGAACAGGGGCGCCCGGTCGCGGGCCGTAGGGTCGGAGATGCTCGGAAGTTCAAAAAACGCCTGAAGCATGCGCATGTTGAGCGTCTTGCCGAAGCGGCGCGGCCGGCAAAACAGGATGACGGAATAGCCCGAGTCGATGACGTCGGCAGCGAGCATGGTCTTGTCGATGACGATGGAGCCCTGTGCGGCCACCACGAAGCTGTCGCGCCCGATAGGCAGCATCCTGCGCCCCGTGCGGTCGATGATGCGCGCGCCCGGTGCCTTCCAGACCCCGTTGTCGCAATCCTTGAGCACGACACCCGTGCCTTGCTTGTCATCAGCCATATTGCCCGCCTCCTACCGCGTCTTATCAGGGCGATTGTAGCATCTGACAAATCGGTTCACAGCACATCCGCAGGCGAGGCATAAGGTGCCCCAGACAAGAGGCCGACCGAACCTGAAGGACTCGCTCTCGCACAAGCAGCGTGCACACGTCGCCCTCCCACGGGGTCAGACCATACCTCTGAAACAGCGCGACATTTCGCTGCGAGCCGACAGCACGATCGGATTGGCCGGCAAGCGGCCTTATCGCGCAAGCACCGACAAGCGCGAACTGGTAGAGTTAGTGGGGTCACGACGCTGAGAAATCAGCTGGAAACATTTCGCAGGCGTGCAACCGTGCGCCGGGATAAAGGAGTCTGTCATGTCGGAAGCCATACTCGCCCCCACCGTTCGCATCTCCGATACCGAAATCGACCGCCTCATCCAGGAGGACGTGCCCTACATCGACCTGACCACGCACGTGCTGCAGGTAGGGGCCACCCGGGGTCGTATGGAGTACTTCACGCGCGAGACCTGCACCCTGTGCGGCACCGAAGAGGCGATTCGCGTGGCCAAGAAGCTCGGCTGCAGCATCGTGGAGATGAAGCCCTCGGGTACCCAGCTCGAGCCGGGCGAGGCGTTCCTCGTGGTGGAGGGCTCCGGCGAGGACCTGCACGCCACCTGGAAGGTCTGCCTCAACCTGTTCGACCACCTGAGCGCCATCGCCACCAAGACGCGCGGCATGGTGGACTCTGCCCACGCCGTCAACCCCCACTGCGAGGTGCTCACCACCCGCAAGTCGATGCCCGGCGTGAAGGCCCTGCTCACGAAGGCCGTGCTTTCCGGCGGCGCGTTCCCCCACCGTCTGGGTCTCTCGGAGACCGTGCTCGTGTTCGCCCAGCATGTGGAGCTCATGGGCGGCTACGACGTGCTCATCCGCGAGCTGCCCGCCATCAAGGCACGCATGGTGGAGAAGAAGCTCTTCGTTGAGTGCGAGGCCGACCTCGCCCCCGAGCTGGTGCGCGCCGGTGCCGACGGCATCCAGCTCGACAAGGTTGCGCCCGAGGCTATTCCCGCTCTGCTCGGTGAGCTGCGCGCAATCAACCCCAGCGTCACGGCCATCGCGGCCGGCGGCGTCAACCCTTCCAACGTGGCAGCCTATGCGGCCACGGGCATCGACGGCATCGTGACGACTGCACCCTTCACCGCAAAGCCCGTCGACATGTCGGTGAGGATGCACAAGCTTTAAGGCGCCAGCGGTGGGCCTGCCGTTGAGGGTAGGCCCACCGGACGTCGCAGTGTTCCCAGCGCACAGGGAATACACTTGTCCCAGCGCGTCTCATCCCCGACAAAGCGAGGTCTTCCCATGCTCGTACTCGTCGTAAACGCAGGCAGTTCCTCCCTCAAGGCCCAGCTCATCCAGACCGACGGCAAGGCCTCGCTCATGAAGTGCCTGGCCGAGAAGGTCGGCACCCCGCAGGCTTTCATGAATGTCTCGTTCGCCCCCGACTTTGAGAAAGTCGCCGTGCCGGTGGAGGGCCTCTCTGTTCCGGGATGCCTGCGCGAGCTGCTGCACGTGATGGTGAGCAACCCCGGCTCCCCCATCGAGACCCTCGACGCCATTGACGCCGTGGGCAACCGCATCGTGGCCGGCGGCGAGTATTTCTGCGAGGCGACCCTTGTCGACGACGACGCCCGCGCCAAGCTCGCCCTGTGCGAGGAACTCGCCCCGCTGCACAATCCCAGCGCCGACGCCTGCATCGACCTGCTGCGCGAGCTGCTGCCAAAGACTCCACAGGTAGCTGTCTTCGACACGGCTTTCCACCAGACCATGCCGCCCAAGGCGTACATGTACCCGCTGCCCATGCGCTACTATGACGACTACCGCATCCGTCGCTACGGCGCGCACGGCACCAGTCACCGCTACGCGGCCCAGCAGGCGGCGAACCTTTTGGGTCGGCCCCTCAAGGACCTGGGCCTCATCACCTGCCACCTGGGCAACGGCGGCTCGATCACGGCAGTCAACCATGGCGAATCCATCGACACCACCATGGGCTTCACGCCGCTCGAGGGCCTCATGATGGGCACGCGCTCGGGCAGCATCGACCCGGCCATCATCACCTACATCATGCGCCGCGAGGGCAAGACCTTCGATGAGATGGACGAGCTGCTCAACAGGAAGAGCGGCATCCTGGGCGTCTCGGGCGTGGGATCGGACATGCGCGACGTACTCGCGGCGGCCGAGGCCGGAAACGAGCAGGCGGCACTGGCCATCGACATGTACGTGTACAAGGTGCAAAAGGCCATCGGGTCGTTCTACGCCGTGATGACGCGCACCGACGCCGTGGTGGTAACGGCAGGCATCGGCGAGAACTCTTGGGAGCTGCGCGAGCGCATCTTTGCGGGACTCGCGCACATGGGCATGATTCTGGACCGCGATCGCAACCACGTGACCGGCCAGA
This sequence comes from Coriobacteriaceae bacterium, assembly GCA_019420325.1. Taxonomy (GTDB): domain Bacteria; phylum Actinomycetota; class Coriobacteriia; order Coriobacteriales; family UMGS124; genus UMGS124. Next base: position 4,742 of record JAHZHK010000016.1, read on the forward strand.
TCGGCGTGAACCGCATCATCTCGATTGACGACTCGCCCATCAAGATCTGCGTCGTAACGACCGACGAGGAGATGCGCATCGCTCGCGAGACCGACGCCCTGGTGAGCAAGCAATAAACCCGAGGACGGCAGTCCGCCGGCGGGTGCCCGCCGCGAAACACCGCACCCTTGGGACACCCGCCACTAGGGGCCCGGCACCAGGCGCACGGCAGGCCGGCACCGGCGCCAGCGCGCCCTAAGTCCTTGCCTGCGGCCCCCCGCACCCAATCCCGCGCACGAAAAAGCGCGCCCCACCTGCACGGTTGCAGATGGGGCGCGCTTGCTTACTCAGGAACGCTTGCCCTTAGGCGGGCAGGCAATTCAACCTATGCAACCTCGAGCGGGTTGGCAACGGTGGCCTCCTCGTCGTCGAAGGCGCGGGCGTCGTCGCAGGCCTTGACGTAGAGGTTGGGGCTGGTCTCGGCAGGGTCGCCGAAGGGCTTGATGGCAACGCGCTCGCCGAGCTCGGCCATCTCCTCCACGGGACCGAAGTCCAGGGCGCGGGCCGGGCAGGCCAGCACGCACACAGGCTTGAGGCCGGCAGCCAGGCGCTCGGCGCAGCCGTCGCACTTGGTGGAGTGGCCAAGCTCCGCGTTGACCTTGGGGGCGCCGTAGGGGCAGCTCGTGGCGCAAGCGCCGCAGCCGATGCAGACCTCCTCGTCGACGCTCACGAGGCCGGTCTCCTCGTCCTTGTGCATGGCGCCGGTGGGGCAGGACACCACGCAGGCGGGGTTGTCGCAGTGCTGGCAGGAGCTCGACACGTTGTAGCTGAAGCAGGTCGTCTGGATGCAGCCGTTCTCATCGCGCGTCGTCTCGCCGCCGGCCACCTCGTAGACCTTGCGGAACGCGAACTCAGTCGTGAGGTCCTTGTAGTCCTTGCAGGCGAACTCGCAGGTCTTGCAGCCGGTGCAGCGGCTTGCGTCAAAGAAGAATCCGTACTGTGCCATGTTTGCTCTCTCCTCTCCGATTGCTCGTCGCCGCTAGGCCTTGGTGACCTGGCAGATGTTGGTGTGCTGGGGGTTGCCCTTGGCAAGGGGGCTGGGGCGCAGCGTGGTGAGGGTGTTGATGGAGCCGCCCTTGTCCACGCGGTCGCCGTTCATGTCGGCGTCGTGCCAAGCGCCCTGCGAGATGCAGACGACACCGGGAGTGGTACGGCCGGTAACCTTGGCCAGAAGCTCGATCTCGCCGAACTGGTTCTTCACGCGGATGGTGTCGCCCTGGGCGATGCCGCGCTCCTCGGCGTCGACCGGGTTGATCCAAGCCTCCTGGGGGTTGGCGGCCTTGAGCTGCTCGTCGAAGCCCCAGCTGGAGTGCAGACGGCCGCGGTAGTGGAAGCCGGAGCACACGAGCGGATACTCGTCGGTCGTAGTCTCAACACCGTACCACTCGGTGGCGTACACGGGCACGGGGGCAACGAAGTCGTCGTCGGCGAACTCGTGGGTCTGGATGTACTGGTCGAGGGCCTCGGAGTAAATCTCGATCTTGCCGGAGGGAGTCTTGAGGGGGTTGGCCTCAGGGTCGGCGCGGAAGGCTTCGCAACCAATGCGGGGCTTCTCGGCCTTCTTGGTGTAGACGCCCATCTCGCGGAACTCCTCGAGCTCGGGCAGCTCGGGCTTCTCCTCGCGGGCAGCCTCGTACAGGGAGTCAATCCACTCGCGCTCGGTCTTGCCCTCGGAGAACTCCTCGCCAACGCCCATGAGCTCGGCCAGTTCGCTGACCCACTCATAGTTGGTCTTGCGCTCAAACTTGCGCTCCTCGAGGCAGGGCGAGCCGCAAATCATGTACGCGTCGTCCTCGCCCGTGTCAATCATGGAGTCCTGCTCAAAGCGGAACATGTCGGGCAGGATGATGTCGCAGTACTTCAGCGAGTCGCACATCACGATGTCGACGCCCACGACAAACTCGCACTTGGTGTCGTCGACCATGACATCGTGCACGTGGTTGATGTCGGAGTTCTGGTTGGTGATGCAGTTGCCGGCGTAGTTCCACACGAACTTGATGTTGGTGTCGAGCTTCTCCTTGCCCTTGACGCCGTCGGCAACCTCGGTCATCTCGGTGCCGTGGTCGATGGCATCGACCATGGAGAACACGGAGATCTTGGTCTTCACGGGGTTGTCACCAGCAGGCAGGCTCTTGAGACCGACGCTCGAGCGGGACTCACGCAGGCCGGTGCTCGTGCCAGGAAGGCCGATGTTGCCCGTCAGAATCGGAAGCATGCAAATGGAGACGGCAGTCATCTCGCCGTTGGCGCGGCGCTGCGGACCCCAACCCTGACCGACATACAGGCTCTCGGCGTTGGCAATCTTGTCGGCAAGCTCACGAATGCGTTCGACAGAGATGCCGCAAATGGGAGCCGCCCACTCGGGGGTCTTCTCCACCATGTCATAGCCGGTGCCCATGATGTAGTCGGTGTAGGACTTGTTCTGGCCCTTGGCGCTCTCGGGCATCGTGGTCTCGTCGAAACCGACGCAATAGGTGTCGAGGAACTCGTGGTCGACCTGGTCGTTCACGATGAGCTCGTGAGCGATGGCAGAGCACAGAGCGGCGTCGGTACCAGGGTTGATGGGCTGCCACTGAGCGGAGTGGCCCATGGCGGAGTCGCTCATGCGGGGGTCGATGATGATAACCTCGCCCTTGGCGTTCTCACGCATGCGAACCCAGTCATGGTGCGAGCCAGCGCCACCCTGACGCGTCTCAACGGGGCTCGAGCCAAACATAAGCACGAGGTCAGCATCAGCCGCCGCACTCGTGGAAGAGGCAGGAGAGCCGCCCCACATGTAAGGCGAAATCCAGGAAATTTCAGCGGTAGAGTAGCTGCCGTAATAGCCAAGGCTGCCACCGAGCAGGTTCATGAGCCTGTTGATGGGGCGAGCCGTAGTGGCAGAAACACCCGTAGCGTAGTTGTTGTACACAGCCTCGTTGCCGTAGGTGTCGATGGTGTACTTGAGCTTCTCGGCGATGGTCTGAAGGGCCTCGTCCCAGCTGATCTGCTCGTACTGGCCGTCGCCGCGCTTCGTGCCCTCGACGCGCTTCATGGGGTAGTTGATGCGGTCGGGGTTGTTCATCCAGCGACGGTAGCTGCGGCCGCGCAGGCAAGCACGAGGCTGCGGGTCATCGAGGTCGTTCGTGGGGTTGCTGTAGGTGTCGACCCACAGGACCTCACCGTCCTTCACATGGAACTTAAGGGCGCAGCGGCCGGGGCAGTTGATGGCGCAGTGGCCCCAAACCTCGGTGACACCCTCCTCGTAAGCCGCGGCTACGTCGGCCTTGGAGAACGTAGGGGCGCTTGCAGCACCTGCGGCCGCAAGGCCGGCGAGCACGCCGCTCGTGGCGACGAAGGATCGCCTTGAGATCGCGCAATCTCGAGCCATAGTTGTTCCTCTCTCTCCTTGTGAACACATCCCCCGTCATCCGGCGGGGCTCCCTTGCGCCCCCAAACGTTGGCAGAACCGGGCGCGTAGACATGGTCACACGCGCCGCGCTGCACCAAGCGCTTGGGTCGACGATTACACCTTATCGCCCGCCATGCCTTACTTGTCACATACTGCGGGTGACAAACGCGATTCTCCCTGGTAAAAAGGCGTGGTATGATATTTTACGAAACACATGCGCACCGCCCGGGCAGGCCCTTGGGAAAACCCGACTGACCGTCCCGGTGCGCGATACCGCAAGCAGATTTCTCGGCGCCAAGCCACCGCGCCATTGCACAGGGGAGTAGGTGAGACATGCGCGGGCTCGACTTTGCGCTCAACGACATATGCCTGGCGGCGTTCACCACACTCGCCCCCGGAGCGACGCTCGCCTATGTCGTGCTTGCCTGCACACTGCTTCTCGGCAAGCTCGACAGCCGCCTGCGCCAGCGAATCGAGAGCTGGCTCATCGTACCGCTTGCCGTGGCAACCGTGGGACTCGTGGCATCAGCCACCCATCTGGGGACACCGAGCAACGCCCTGTACGTCTTTCGCACCGTTGGTTCGTCTCCCCTGGCAACCGAGGTGTTTTCCGCCGTGCTCTTCTTGGGAACGTCGTGCTCATACTGGCTCGGGTGCATCTATATTGAAGGACATAAGGCGCTGCGCAGCCTGTGGCTTCTTGCCAGCATTGTCGCCGCCGGGTTTTTCATCGCAGGCACCGACCTCGCCTATGCCATGCCCACGGTCATCACGTGGGACACGACGCTTGCGCAGGTCATCCTGCCCTGCACGGCACTTGCCTGCATGACGCCGCTCGCGCTTCTTATATATACCTGTTCGGGATATACGAGCAAGGTCGGGCTCATGCGCATCCTTGCAGGCATCTCGCTGGTTGCAACCGCCACCTCCTGCATTCTCATGGCAATGCAGCACATGGAGCTCGGCGCGCAGCGCAATGCCTTTGGGACAGCTGCCGAACTCGTGCCGCTCTACCCGGCCGCAATCGCCTTGTTCGGCGCCTGCCTTGTGGTGGCGAACCTCGGAAGCCTGTGCGCCATGCGTCCATTGGCGGCGCAGGGCCTCGGCCTTGAAAAGGTGGACGAAAAGGCTGGCGCTGACGGAGCCGGCCTGAACAGCTGTGATTCGACAGCACCCACCCCCAGCACGACCAGCCAAGACTCCGACACTTCGGCGGCACACCTCGACCCCACCGCGAGAACCACGCCCAATCGCTTCTCGCCCATCGAACGCAAGGTTATTTTCAAGCTTGTGGCCATGTGCGCCTTGGCCTATGCCGGTACGTTCGCGGTGCGCTTCTGCTTCTACTGCTTCCATATGACTTCGGGGGTGGTGTAGCGTGACCGCCGCGCTCTCGATACGTTTGGGAGTAGCCGGCTGGGGCTTTGCCCTCTTCCTGGCCGTCAACGCCGTGCAAGTGTGGGGCGGCGTCTTCCCTTTCCTGCCGCTCGAGTTCCAGACCGTCTCGGTGACGCTGTCGTTCTACGCCTCGCAGGCCGCGGCGTCGGTGGCGACCTACATCGCCTGTCTGGCGGGCGCTTACCGCTCCCCCATGTTGACGACCCGCGTGATGCCCAAACTCGCCGCCCCGCCCATGATCGCAGGCTGCCTCGCCCTCATCGCGGCCATGTATGTGCATTCACAAGTCGCCATCTACCTGGTTGTATGCTCAGGAATCCTGCAAGGTTTGGGAAGCACGAGCATGGCGCTGCTGTGGCAGAGGACGTTTTCTTCCTGCGATGACGAGCGCGGCGACCTGCTGCTCGTCTTGGGGACCGGCCTGAGTGCGCTTATCTATTTCGCCCTGTACATCTGCCCCGTGGCCGTAACCGCCTACCTGGTGCCCCTGGTGTTTCTGCCGCTGTGCGCGGCGTCCCTCACGGTGTCCACGCGCAGGGTCGACCTCGACCAGCCCATGTTCGCCGACGTGCCGCGCGAGCATCCCAAGGTTTATCGGCGCTTTGCGCGCGACTATTGGCGCAGCGCCCTGTCGGCAGGTGCCGTGGGTTTTGTAGCAGGCATTATGCGCGCTGTCGCACTGGCCGACGTCACGGCTGGAGACGTCGTCAACATGGCGAGCATGCTGGGTGCCCTGTTGTCGGCCACAGTCGTGCTGTGGCTTTGGCGAGGGTTGTCATTTCACCTGAGCATGCGCAAGGCATACCGATGGGCGTTCCCGCCGCTCACGCTGGCCGTTGTCGCAATGCCGTTTGCCGGGGGCATGACGTACCTCGAGGCATTTGCCGGCGCCATGTACGCCGTGTACGCCTTCGTCCAGATGGTCCTGCTCATCCAATGTGCCCAGGCATCGCGTGACCGAGGCATGTGCCCCATCGTGACCTACGCCTTCTGCTCGGGAATCATGCACGTCATGCACTTCGCCGGGTTCCTCTGCGGCTGGGCAACAGGCCTGGCAGATGGGTTGGACGCACTGCAACTCAGCCAGGCGTCGCTTTTGGCCGTGTGGGTGCTCGGACTGGTTTTGTTCTGCATCTGGGTGCGGCCGAACCAGGGGGCAGCAGGCAAAGACCGCAGCCCCGACGCCATCGAGTTTGTGTCGTTGAGCCCGACCGCGCCGAAACCGAGCAAGGTCGAAACCCTGGCAGACGAGCCGCAAGGCCAGGCTCCGCTCAACCCGCTTGAGATTCCCGTGCGCCCCGTGCTCGACCGTGTGACGAAGCAATGCGAGGCCATCCGCCTGGCCTTCAGGCTCTCCGACCGCGAGACCGAAGTCATGGAGCACATCGCGCGCGGCGACACCGTGGCACGCATCGCCGAGAAGCTCGGCGTGTCCGAAAACACCGTGCGTACCCACACCAAGCGCGTCTACACCAAGCTGGGCATCCATTCCAAGCAGGAGCTCGGTGACCTCGTGCAGTCGTTCGAGCCACTCAAAGTGCGCTAAGGCGCGGGCGCACATCACCTGCCAGGCACGCGCACAACCCATTCGCCTACCACGTCTTCGAAAGGAAGTAGCATGACCGATACCGTCAAGAATCAGGCAAACACCGAGGAGTTGGCGCCCCAGGCCGACACCCGTGAGAACGTCGTCAACACCGACGAACCGACCTCTCAGACCGGCGCCGCCAGCGCAAACGAGCAGCAGGCCCAGCTCGAGCAAGTCGCCTTCATCGGCGACGTGTTCGCGCCCTTCTTCCTGCAAGACCCACTCACCGGCTGCGCCGGTCCCTCCTTTGCCGCCATGGCGGCGCTCGACCCCGCGGCGGCGGCAGCCGAGTGGCCCCTCGTCGATGCGGCGGTAGCCGAGGGCCCACTTGCCCTCATGGCGCAGGGTGCCGCCGACGCGACCGAGAATCTCGCCCATGAGTACCGCCGCCTGTTCGTAGGACCCGCCCACAAGGCAGCGCCGCCGTGGGGCTCGGTCTACACCGATCGCGAGTGCGTCATGTTCGGCGAGTCGACCCTGGAACTCAGGCGTTGGATGCGCGAGCATGGGCTCGTGGCTCCCGAGGGCACGCGTACCCCCGAGGACCATATCGGCCTTCTGCTGGGTCTCATGGCGCAGCTCGCGCAGACCGCACCCGCAGAGCTCGACAACTTTATGGCGCAGCACCTGCTCACCTGGTCGCATCACTTCCTCACCCTCATGGCCCAGGAAGCTCAGCATCCCTTCTATCGGGGATTGGCGCAGCTCACCGATAGAAGCCTCGAAGGCATCCGCGCATCACGCGGCATTCAGGTAACGTACCCGCGGTTCTACCGATAAGGCAGTTCTGCCCGAGGACAGCAAGTCGCCAACGGGGGGCTTGCCGCAGAGCGGCGCGCCCTCAGGACGCCTGCCGCCGGACGCACGGCAGGTTGGCGCCAATACCAACGCGCCCCAACTCCTTGCTTGCAGGCTCCATCTCCCCACCCAATCCCGTACACGAAAAAGCACGCCCCACCTGCACGGTTGCAGATGGGGTGCGCTTGTGCATTCAAGGTCGTCCGCGTTAAGGCAGGCAGGCAATCCAACCTACGCGACCTCGAGCGGGTTGGTGCCTCTTCTCCTACGCCACCAGGAAGCGGATGTTGAGATCCACCTGGCCGGCGGAGGTGACCACGCCAGGGATTGACCCCGTGTCGGAGTATTGCCACATGACGAAATCGAACTTGCCCGTGGGTTGGCTCACGCCGTACTCGGCGTACCACACGTCATAGCCCGCAAGCTCGCCCTTGAGGTCGAGCTTGGCCAGCTCGTGCTTGTTGCCGTACAGCATGGGCGTATATCCGGCCTGCTCAACCCGCTGGCAGAAGGCCAGGGCGTTGGCGCTGAACTGGGCGGCGGTGAGGTCGTCGGTGCGCGCGACGTTGCCGTCGGTGATGGGCTCCTCGTCGAACACGATGGGGTAGCTGAGCTCGACGTCGGTAGCGGCGAGGCTGTTGATGACGTAGTCGGCCTCTTCGCGCGCCTCGTCCTCGGTGATAGCCTGGGAGAAGAAGTACACGCCCACCTTGATGCCCGCCGCCGAGGCACCGGAAAGGTTGGCGAGGAAGTACTTGTCGAGGTTCATGGTGCCCTGGCCGTATCCGCGAAAGCCCAGGCGCAGCATGGCGAAGTCGACGCCCGCCGCCTTGACCTGCGCCCAATCGATCTCGCCGTCGTGCTCGGACACGTCGATGCCCGACTCAGAGAGTGTGACGCCGTTCTTCACGTAGGTGAGCAGGCCGTTTTCCTTCTCCACGACGCAGGTCCAGTCGTAGGGGCTCACCCAGGTTTCCTCGGCAGTGTCGGTGCCGCTGGTCTGGCCCATGCGGTTGACGCACGAGGTGATGGAGACCGAAGGCACGGCCACGGCAACCGCCGTACCCAGAAGCGCGGCGATAAATTGACCGCGCGTGAGAGTGATGGTGGGGCGGTCCTTCTCCGGGGCCCCACTGGCACCGACGCCCCCGCGAGGGCGCTGCGAGCCCTGAGTGGGCGCCACGGGACGCATGGCACCCGTGCGCGACGCATTGACCTGCGCCGCGGCCTTGTTGGTGCCGGCAGCATGACTGCCGCGGGATGAACCCGACTTGCTCATGGGGTTGGCCGGGAAGGCCGACTTTGCCCCCTGGGGAACCACGGGCCTGCCGGCCTCACCGGGGCGGTTCTCTTTGTGCTGGTCGTCGCTTGTGGGCATATGAGTTCCTTTCACGCCGCCCACTATTGCAGGCAGCTGCCACATCGCAGGCATTCCACCACAACATCATAGCGCCTTAAACCCGGAATCACCGTTCTTGCACGTGTGTGAAGGGGGGGTCCAGCCAATAACCGAGCGCAGCCGCCGCAAAATACTCGCCTCCAGTCCCTCTTCCACTGGCAGACAATTAGCTGCCAGCATTTGAAAGCAATCTGAATGAGAGTAATGTATGCAACGTTCGTGCAGACAATGTGGAAGTTTGGAGAGTGCTATGAGTATTCCTCCCCCGCAGGCACCGACACTTGGAGACCGCCCCGGCGGCACCAAAGCCATGCACAAGGCCCTTGTCAGCCTGCCAACATGCGCAAAGGCGGGCCTGTCATGTGCCTCCACTTGCCTATCTCTTCTTCTATAGCCTGGCTGTCGACCAATCAAAGACGACGTTCCCTATGAACTGCTCCTAACTCACCCGATTATTTTCGAGTACATCCAGCATCAACGCATATGACACAGCAAAACCCACAGTGAAATGAGGCATGCATGAAAACTCAAACGATTGCAAGGCTGGCTCTCCCCCTCGCCGTCGCGGCCGGGCTCGGCCTCGGCTGCGCCCCCGCGGTTCAGGCGTTCACGAGCGTTCTGACCCCCAGCCAAGCGTGGGCGGCCACCGATGTCTCCTATAACGACGGCTCCTATACCGCCGAGGGCAAGGGCATCGGCGGCAAGGTTCCTGTGACCGTGACCGTCAAGGATGGCAAGATCGCCGAGGTCACCGTGGGCGACAACTCCGAGACCCAGGGCATCGGCTCCAAGGCAATCGAGCAGCTGCCCGCCAAGATCGTCGAGGCCAACGGCACCGAGGGCGTCGACGCCGTCTCCGGCGCCACCGTCACCTCCAAGGCGATTTTCACGGCCGTGGACGACTGCCTCGAGCAGGCCAAGAGCGGTGCAGCCCAGACTGAGACTGGCCTGTGGTACAACGACGGCACCTACACCGCCGAGGGCAAGGGCATCGGCGGCGAAGTGCCCGTGACCGTGACCATCAAGGACGGCAAGATTTCCGAGGTCACCGTCGGGGACAACTCAGAGACCCAGGGCATCGGCTCCAAGGCCATCGAGCAGCTGCCCGACACCATCGTCGAGGCCAACGGCACCGAAGGCGTCGACGCGACCTCCGGCGCCACCGTCACCTCCAAGGCCATCTTCACGGCCGTCGACGAGGCCCTCGAGCAGGCCAAGGGCGGCGCCGCTGCCGAGCAGGCCGAGCAGGCCGCTCCCGCCGCCGATGACAGCAAGGCCGAGGACAAGGCCGAGCCCGCTGCCGACGAGAAGGCCGACGAGGCCGCTCCCGCCGAGGCGGGCCTGTGGTACAACGACGGCGAGTACTTCGCCGAGGGCAAGGGCATCGGCGGCGACGTGCCTGTGACCGTCACCGTCAAGGGCGGCAAGATCGCCTCCGTCGAGGTCGGGGACAACTCCGAGACCCAGGGCATCGGCTCCAAGGCCATCGAGCAGCTGCCCGACGCCATCGTCGAGGCCAACGGCACCGAAGGCGTCGACGCGACCTCCGGCGCCACCGTCACCTCCAAGGCCATCTTCACGGCCGTGGACGACTGCCTCGAGCAGGCCGGCACGACCGACGTGACACCTGCGGCAGCAACATCGAGCACGCATTCGGATGCCTCCGCCTCGGACAACAAGGTCACCGATTCGTCCGACTCTCTCATTGCCACAACGGATGATTACCTGGGCACCACGCGTTTCGGCAAGATGTCGATAACCATCCCCGATACGTACGCCTGCGAACAGTTCGATCAGAGCCCGACTTCGGATGGCAATCAGGCCGTGGAGGCAGCCTATTCGCGCACCCTTTCGAAAACGAGCGCAATCTTCATTAAAGAGGTTTTCCTGGCAGACGCCGCAGCCGACTTCGACGATCCGAGCTTCTTGATTGACCTACTCGTTTCGGCAGACCTCGAAGCTACGAGCTCGGACGGGTCATGCGAGACAGTCGAAGAGATGTCTCAGCTTGGCAACGATACCTACTTTGGAATCTATACAATCAAGCTTGAGGGAACGGACATCACGGTACTGGGCGGCGGAGCCGTAGACGAAGACGGCAACCTGTTGCTCGTCAGGGTATTCGTACTCGGAAACGTCGATTCAGACGACGTGTTCGAAGTTGTCGATTCGATCGAAGTAAACTGCGCGCCCGAAAGCCCTTCGAGCACCTCTTCCACCTCGCTCTCGCTCAGCCAAAGCTCCCGCGGCCTCTCTGGCTCCAGCGCGAGCTCCAGCCGCTCCTCCTACACCTCCTCGCGCGGTGAGCAGAACGCGCTTAACAGGGCGAATGACTACTTGGAGTTCATGTCCTTCTCGCGCAGCGGCCTCATCGACCAGCTTGAGTTCGAAGGCTACACCACCTCCGAGGCTGAGTACGCCGTGGACAACTGCGGCGCCGACTGGGACGAGCAAGCTGTGCTCAAGGCCGAGGAGTACCTCGACTTCATGTCCTTCTCCCGTAGCGGCCTCATCGACCAGCTCGAGTTCGAGGGCTTCACGTACGACCAGGCCTCGGCCGCCGCAACCGCAGTGGGACTGTAAGCCATGAAAAACAAGAAGCGCACGGCGACACACTTCGCCGCGGCCCCCACTAACACGGCTACGTCCCCAGAACAGCCCGAATAACGCCCACTTGGCTTTCAAGGCGCCCCTCCAGGCAGTTCAGAGCTGCCCTCGGAGGGACGCCCTCTACTTGAGGCAACAGAAAAAACCATTGGCAGGATATCGGGCAGGCGGCGGGCCCGATGGCGGGGCGCACCACGCACATCCGTCTTCCTTTTCCGCGCTTCCATATGCTGGGCAATCCGGCCCGCGGCCAAAATGCTAGACTCTTATCGAGCACCTCGAAACGAAAGGCGGCGAATGACATGGGCGAGGCAACCACCTCAAGCAGGTATCCCATTGGGATCCAGACGTTTGAAAAAATCCGCGAGGGCGGTTACCTCTACGTCGACAAGACGGCCTTTGTGCACGAGCTTGCGCACGGCTCCGGTTCGACCTATTTCCTCAGCCGCCCCCGCCGTTTCGGCAAGTCGCTTCTGCTCTCCACCATGCAGGCATATTTCGAAGGCAGGCGCGAGCTCTTCGACGGACTCGCCATCTCGGAGCTTGAAACTGCCTGGGAATCCCACCCGGTCATTCGCATCGACCTCTCCACCGTGAAAACCGAGGACCAAGGGCAGCTTGAAGAGTTGCTCAATTACACATTGTCGGAACAAGAGGCCCTTTGGGGCCGAAACGCCGATGCAAAGACCCCCGGCTCGCGACTCATGGCCCTCATCAGGGCGGCTTATGAACAAACGGGTAAGACCGTCGTTGTTCTCGTTGATGAGTACGACGCCCCGCTCCTCAATGTCGCGCACGACCCCGAGAAGCTCCATGCGTTTCGCCTGGCCATGCGGGAGTTCTTCGCCCCGCTCAAGGCATGTGACGAATACCTGCGCTTCGTGTTTCTGACGGGCATCACCAAGTTCAGCCAGCTCTCTATCTTCAGCGAGCTCAACAATCTCAAGAACATCAGTCTCGACCACCGCTTTGCCGCTATCTGCGGCATCACCGAGGAAGAGCTGACAGGACAGATGTCTTCCGACGTCGACGCATTGGCAGCAACCCTGGGCATACATCGCAACGACGCCCTGGCCCGCCTCAAGGCAAACTACGACGGATATCACTTTTGCAGCCCATCGCCCGACATCTACAACCCGTTCAGCCTGCTCAGCGCCCTGGACTCCGGACAGCTCGACGCCTACTGGTTTGGCAGCGGCACGCCCACCGTTTTGGTCAACCTGCTCCAAAAGAACGGCTGGGAGATCGGCGATCTGGAAGACCGGGAGGCCGATGCGGAGGAGTTCGACGTGCCTGCCGAGGGCATGCAGACGCCGCTGCCAATGCTATACCAGTCGGGCTACCTCACCATCAAGTCGCGCGACCCCTTCACGGGCGCCTACACACTCGGCATCCCCAACGCAGAAGTCGCCCGCGGCCTATCGCGCGCGCTTGTAAGGCACGCCGCACCGCAGGCGCTCGGCGAGGTAGGAGGCCTGGTACGCACTATCTCGCGCAGCCTTCGCTCCGACTATATGGAAGACGCTCTTCAGGCAACGAAGGCGTTCATGGCGGGAATGCCCTATCACTTGGGGTCGCACAGCGAACGCGGGTTCCAGACAACATTTTGGCTGATATTCACCCTGCTTGGTGCCCAGATCGACACCGAAGTACGAACTGCGACCGGGCGCGTGGATGCCGTCGTCAAGATGTCCGACTCCATATATGTGATGGAGTTCAAGTACAACAAGTCGGCCCAAGAGGCACTTGCGCAGATTGACAGCAAGGGCTACTTGCTTCCCTACGAGGCGGACAAGCGCAAGCTGTATAAAGTGGGCGTCAATTTCTCAGAAGCAAGCCAAACACTCGAGGACTGGGTCATCGAGGAGGACATGCGGCTCACCGAGCGGCCTCCCGTAGACAGATACTAACCTGAAGCACCCAACCACAACGTCGGCCATCTGCTGACGGATGACCGCCCCATCGTCTGGGAGCCGAGCGGAACAATACTGCTCCAAAACACGTCGAGCGTCTGCGTGCCGACGGCATCGGTGCGATTACCAGTCGGATCGACACTGCGAGTCAAAATACGGCCTAGCCAAAAATGCCCTCCGCAAGGCGGGCGCCCCGTAGGGGGACAACCTTGATACGCACAGGCCTCCGTTTGGGGGCCTTTCTTTTCTAAGGGTAACTCATAGACCGAGGCGCGGCGCCCATCTTTGCCGGCCTATCTGCAGACGGCGAGATTCGATGCGTTCGTCAGGCAAAAGCCCCAGCCTCCTCCTCCCCCATCCCCCGCATCCGCTCTTTTCTCCATGGCTGTTACGCGATGGTTACAAAATGCCTTTTCAGGTCTAGAATACCGCCGCCTGGTTTTCTCTCGCAACGCGCGGCCGGGCGGAAGGAAAGGTACACCGTGTCTGAACTGCAAGAACCAAAGGAAACCCGGGCCGCAGCGGTCGCGGGCGGGCAAAACGGAGCCGATGGGTCCCGCGATGTCGCCGCCATGGCGCCCGACGACGTCCCCGAGGCCCTGGCCGAGGAGCTCGAGGTCGAACGAGAGGCGCAGGCTGAGGCCGACGAGCTCGCCTCGTCGTTTGTCGACGACGGCAACGAGGCCAACGTCCTCGAGACGCACGCCGTCCACACGCCCCAGCCTCGCCGCAAGCGCTGGAGGCTCCCCTTCTCGGAGAGCCCGCGCGGCCTCATCGGCCTCATCGTGGGCCCTCTGCTCGCCCTCATCGTGTGGATGGCCCCCATCGCCGACCTCTCCACGAGCGCCCATGGCCTGCTCGCCATGATGTGCCTGGTGTGCACGTGGTGGATCTGCGAGCCCGTACCCATCCCCGTCACCTCGCTGCTCGTGCCGGTGCTCGCGGTGCTCACGGGCCTGTGCAGCGCAAGCGAGGCGTTCGCGCCCTTCTCCAACCCTATGATCTACCTCTTCCTGGGCGGATTCGTGCTGGCCAAGGCCATGATGCTGCATGGGTTGGACAAGCGCTTCGCCTACTGGTTGCTCTCGCGCAAGTGGGTAGGCTCGAGCCCAACGCGCATCTTCCTGGCCATCGGCGCCGCCACGGCCCTGTGCTCGGGTTGGGTATCGAACACCGCCACGGCCGCCATGATGGTGCCGCTCTCGGTGGGCCTGCTCGACGCCATCCGCCAGATGTTCTCCCGCGCCGGCCGCGAGGTGGACATGAAGACGTACAAGTACGCCACGGGCCTCATGCTCATGACGGCATATGGGGCATCGATCGGCGGCGTCCTCACACCCATCGGCACCCCGCCCAACCTCATCATGATGGGCTTCCTCGGCACCATGGCCGACGTGCACATCTCGTTCTTCCAGTGGATGACCTGGGGCGTTATCGCGATGATTGTGTACTTCGTCATCACGGCCGTGTTGCTCCAGCGCATGTTCCCCGCCGACGTGAAGGAGATCAGCGGCGCGCAGGAGTTCATCGCCGAGCACCGCAGGCAGATGGGTGACTGGACGCTGGGCCAGATTTGCACGCTGTGCGTGTTCCTGCTCGCCGTGGTCCTGTGGGTCATGCCCGGCATCCTGGGCGTCGCCTTCGGCACCGACAGCGACATCCTCGCCGCATACAACAAGATCCTGCCTGAGTCGATCGTGGCGCTTCTTGCCGCCATCCTGCTGTTCTTCCTGCCCGCACGCACCCGCCACGAAAGCGCCGAGGGTGTCGACGAACAGCACGGCCGCGTTATTTCCTGGAAAGAAGCCGTGGACGGCATCGAGTGGGGCACGCTTCTGCTTTTCGGCGGCGGCCTGTCCATGGGCTCGATGATGTACTCCACCGGCCTTTCGGCCTGGATCGGAGACTGCATCGTGCATGCCCTGGGCGGCTCCCCCTCGCAAGTCGTGCTCATCGGCACGTTCTGTGTGCTGGCCCTCGTCCTGTCGGAGATTTCCTCGCACACGGCCGCCACGAACATGGTGGGCCCGCTCGCCATCACCACCGCCGTCGCCGCAGGATTCGACCCGGTACCCGTGGCCGTGGGCGTGGCGCTTTCCGCCTCGCTGGGTTTCATGCTTCCCGTGTCCACCCCGCCCAATGCCATCGTGTACGCCAGCGGATACACGCCCATCACCACGATGATTCGCGCCGGTGCCATCATCGACGTCATCGGTATCTTCCTCGTGACCATCCCGCTCGTGATCTTCGTCGTGAGCGCAGTGGTGTAAGAGGCGCGCTGAGCACTGCCCATTGACGGTTCTCAAACACAGAGGCCCCGCCTGCAGCCTGGTACACACCAGCCGCAGGCGGGGCCTCTTCTCTATCGCAGGGCACCAACACATGTCAGCACAAACCGGCGCGGCACAGCAAAAGACCCGTCTGCAAGCTTGTTCAACTTGCAGACGGGCCTTGTCGTTCAAGCACTTGGCGAAGCGGTCTTCGTTGCCTTAGATCCTCGTGGTCATATCGAGGGCGGCGACGCCGGTCTGGCCGGTGGAGATACGCAGGGCGTCGCTCACGTCGGAGACGAAGATCTTGCCATCGCCGGCGGCACCGGTGTGCAGCGCCTTCTGGGCAGCCGCGACCACGATGCCGGGGTCGACCTCGGAGACCACCACGTCGACCTGGAGCTTGGGGAGCAGGTTGACGTTGGTCTGGACGCCGCGGTAGGAGCCAGTCTTGCCCTTCTCGATGCCGCAACCCATGACGTTGGAGACGGTCATACCGGTGACGCCAACCTTGGCCAGGGTGTCCTTCAGCTTCACGAACTCGGACTGGTTGCAGATGATGGAGACGCGGGTCATGTAGCCAGCATGCTTGACCTCGGCAGGCTTGATGCCGGAGACGTCGACGCTCTCGCCGGAAGCGGAGGCCATGGCAGGAACGACGGGTAGGAAGTCGGCGTAAGCGCTGGGCAGGCCATGCTCGCAGACGTCGAGGCCCTCGACTTCCTCAGCCTCGCTGACGCGCAGGCCCATGGTCTTCTTGACGACGACGAAGGTAATGCCGGCGGTGACGACGGTCCAAGCAAGGATGGCCACGACGCCGAGAAGCTGGATGCCGAGCAGGTTCAGGCCGCCGCCGTAGAAGAGACCGGCCAGATCCGAGTTGCCAGCGGTGCCGGTACCGAAGAAGCCGACGAGCACGGTGCCGAGGCAACCGCAGATACCATGGACGCCGGAGGCACCGACGGGGTCGTCGATGTGGAGCTTCTTGTCGATGAACTCGCAGCCGAGCACAACAGCGAGGCCGCAGACAAGGCCGATGGCGATGGAGCCGATGGCGTCGACGTCAGCGCAGCCAGCGGTGATGCCTACCAGGCCCGCCAGGGCGGCGTTGAGCGTATAGGTCACGTCGGGCTTGCCATTCTTGACCCAGGTGAGGATCATAGCGGCGAGGACAGCGCACACGCAGGAAAGCGTAGTGGTCGTGAAGATCTGGGCGATCTGGGCGACGGAGCCGCCGGCAGCGCCGTTGAAGCCGTACCAGCCGAACCACAGGATGAAGACGCCCAGGGCACCCAGCGTGATGCTGTGGCCGGGAATGGCATTGGAGCGGCCGTTCTGGTCATACTTGCCAAGGCGCGGGCCGAGGAAGGCAGCGCCGAGCAGAGCGATGGTGCCACCGACCATGTGGATGACGCCCGAGCCAGCCCAATCGATGAAGCCGAGGTCGGCCAGCCAGCCGCCGCCCCACACCCAGTGGGTCTCAATGGGGTAGATGATTGCGCAGATGACGATGGTTACCACAAGGTAGGAGCTGAACTTGGTGCGCTCGGCCATGGCGCCCGACACGATGGTCGTGGCCGTGGCACAGAACACGAGCTGGAAGAAGAAGTTGCTCCAGTCGAAGCTCGTGAAGTTGCCGCCGAGCCAACCGAAGTCGAGCTTGCCAATGAAGAAGTTGCCGGCGCCCGAAAGCAGGCCATAACCAACGAGCAGGAACACGACTGCACCGATGGAAAAGTCGAGCGTGTTCTTCATCACGATGTTGCCCGCGTTCTTCGCCCTGGTGAAACCAGCTTCGACCATGGCGAAACCCGCCTGCATGAAGAACACCAGCAAGGCGCCTACGATGAACCACAAGCCAAATACGTCCTCCATGTCAGCCTCCTCACAATCCTTCTGTTCTGCCCCATCCGATGAGTGGCGCGGGAGCCGGGGCTTGCTCTCCATACCGTATGGAGAGCACCTTAAGCTGGGATTGTTTCAAGATTGAGGCATATCGCGATGCTTACAGGCCGGTAACGAAAGCGTGCGAGAAGCGAAACGTGCGAGACACAAAGGGAGCTTGCGGGAGGGTGCGGCGCAAGCAAAACGGCGGCCGGTGCTTGCGCGACCGACCGCCGTTCTTGTCGTTCTTACTTACTTGTCAGCTAAAGCCAACAGCGCGGATGCCTTAGAGGGCAGCCAGGGTCTCGCCGGTGAAGTAGCCGGTGGCGGCACAAGCCGTGACCGAAGCCTGGCCGGGGAGCGCAATGGCGCCGCAGGCGTACAGGCCGGGGATGCCGTTGCCGTCGTTGTCGATGACGAGGTTGTCGGCGTTGCAGATCACGCCGCCAGAGGTCTTGTAGCGCATGACGTTGAGCTTGAGGGCGTGGTACGGGGGCTCGAGGGAGTTGAGCCACTCGGTCTTGCCGAAGGCGGCGTCCTCGCCGGCCTCGACGTAGCCATCGTACTCAGCGAAGGTAGCCACGAGGTTGTCGACCGGCACGTCCATGGCGACGGCGAGGTCCTCGATGGTGTCGGCGGTGCGGTACACGTCCTCATGGATGTTGACGTTGTTCTTGACGGAGGTGCCCACGCAACGGTTGTCGAAGGCGCGCTGGTCGAAGATGACCCACCACTCGCGGTAGCCGCAGTCCAGGCATGCCTGGGCGGCGTCGTGGGACTGGCCCTCCTGGATGAAGCGCTTGCCGTTGGGCAGGACAAGCACCATGGGCGTCCAGTAGCCCCAGGTGGTGGCGTTGGGCAGGTCGCCCATCAGGTTGCAATAGTGGTTGGCGATGGAGGAGTCCATGCCGATCTGCTGCGCGCCGGCGGCCCAGGCCATGGTGTGGCCCTCGCCCATGCTGCCGCCGTTGACGAGGACGCCGTAGTGAGCCCACTCGGGCAGGTAGGCGTTCATCATCTCGCCGTTGTCGATGAAGCAGCCGGTGGCCAGAACGACGGCGTTGGCCTTGATGTCGACGTTGGCGCCGTTCTCGTCATGGAAGCGGCAGCCGATGACAGCGCCGTCGGGGGCGTCCTTGATGAGGGAGACAGCACGGAGGTTGTACTTGAACTCGGCGCCGAGCTCCTCAAGCTTGGACTGGATGGGCGAAAGAACGTGCTGGTAGCCAGAGGCGATACCCTCGCCGGGCAGCACGACGGCGGGACCGAACTTGGGCAGCTCCTCCATGGTGCAGGGCTCGAGGAAGTCGCAGCCGAAGTTCTCGGCAGCGCAGTCGAAGAACTTCGTGGTAGCGAAGTACTTGCCCTCGGCGTACTGGGGCCACCAGTCGAAGTCAAACGTGGCGGTCTGCTTCTCCTTGGCCTTCTCCCAAGCCTGCTCGATGGTGACCTCGGAGCCGTGCTCGAGCTGGTTCTTGGTGCCGGTAGCGAACATGAACCAGCAGGAGGTGGCAGAGTCGCCGCCGAAGGAGCCCTTCTTTTCGGCGAAGATGATCTTCTTGCCAGCGAGAGCGGGCTCCATGCCAGCGGCCAGGCCAGCGACGCCGGTACCGATAATCAGGATGTCGGTCTCCTCGGAGAACGCGATGTCGGAAGAACCGACCAGATAGCCGGCCTCGTCAGCCATAGCAGCGCCAGCACCAACCGTAGCGCCAGCAACCAGACAAGCAGCGCC
>JAHZHK010000016.1:23773-30160 GCA_019420325.1 Coriobacteriaceae bacterium
ATAAGAACATCCCCTTTCGTCTTACACCTTACGGTTGCGCACCGCATGTCCAACACGGCGCGATTCCCGCGCTCTCCTTGTGCGCGTCGACATCGCGGTGCAAAACGTGGCGGCCCACCCCCTGGCGAAAGCCCCACGTATCGGATTCAGTGTACACGGATGCGCGCGCAAAACGCTACCCCCAAAATCGGGCAGATGGGGGATGGGATGGCGTATGCGCTGGTAGATAGGACGAGATGATGAGAACTGCCTCGCGGGTGGCACCGAAGGGACTCGCGAGTGGCGTCGACGGCTGTCAGGCAGCCATTGAAGGCCGGCGAGTACGAAACGGGACGTTCGAACCCTTATTGCTAGGCCCTCCTCTTTGCACGGCCCTTGAGATGAGCGGCAAGCCAAGCGAAAACGGCGCCCGCCACGCACATGACGGCACCGGCAAAACCGACGTAGGCAAGGCCGGGGCCGGCGACCACGACGCCGCCCACAAAAGAGCCGGCCGCGATGCCGATGTTGAACGACATGGGCTGCACTGACGCGGCCATGGTGAGCGCACGGGGATAATCGCGCTGGGCGATGTTGAGAAAGTGCATCTGACCGGGCGAGTTCACCACATACATGCCGACGCCGAGGAGCAGGACATTGACGAGCCCGGGCACGAGGCTGCCCGTGGTAAAGAAAAGCAAGGCGAGAAGAACCGCCTGGATAAGGCACGAGCCTGCGAGGCCCACGACGCCAAAGCGCTGCGCCACCCAGCCGGAGAGCAGGTTGGACAGAACGCAGGCGAATCCGTAGGCCATGAGGACCGTGCTCGCCATCTCGGGCGACAGCCCCATGACGTCTTGCAGCACCGGGGTCACATACGTGTAGAAGACGTAGGTTCCGCCCCCCGCACCGAACACGAAGATGAGCATGCCCGCAAGCACGCGGCCGTCAGCCACGAGGGCAAGCTGGTCGCGCGGAGTCGAGGGCTCGTCGGTGGCGCCCGTGCGCGGCATGCACGCGATGAGGGCGACGCTCACGACAAGCGCGAGCACAGCGGCCACGCCGAACGTGAAATTCCAGCCGAAGACGCCGCTGATGAGCTTACCGGCCGGCACACCGAGCACGCTGGCAATGGAGAAACCCGTGTAGATGAGCGAGACAACGGGCGCCACGCGCTTCTCGGGCACAAGCTCAGGCACGAAGGTGAGCGAGGTTGCCAGCAGGGCGCCCGACACGGCAGCCGTGAGCATGCGTCCCACCACGAGCACCCCATAGGCGGGCGCGAGCATGGTCGTCAGGTTGCCGAGGTTGAAAACGAGAAGGTAGATGCACATGAGCTGGAAGCGGCGGAACCGCCCGGTGAACACGGCAAGCAACGGGGTGCACACCGCGTAAGCAACCGCGAAATAGCCCACCAGGTTGCCCACAAGCGAAAGCTCGACGCCCAACGACGCGGCAATGTCGGGCTCGATGCCGATAATGCTGAACTCCGTGCACCCCAGCGCAAACGACAGCGCAAGCAGCACAAGCACCGCCAGGCGAGAGCGGCCCGACTCGCGGGTATCGGCCTCGCCCGCGGCTCCCGCCTGCCGGGCAGCCTTTACCGCCGAGTCCTCGCCGACCATCTTGCCGCGCTCTTCTAAACCCACCGCACGCCTCCCGCGTCTTGCAAACCAATGCGGCGGCACAGCCTAGCACTACCACGTGCAGGCAATTGCACGCATGCGGCGGACTCGCAGGGGTTTCACAGCAAGCGGGAAAAATGCCCCGTAAGGGGTGAGACCGTTCGGTGAGTGGGAGCCCCCGTGGCGAGTAGGGGATTGTCAGGGAGCATTCGAAAACCCGTTTCTATATTCTCGCCTTGCCATACCTCCTATACGTAGCAGCAGCTGCTGGCACATACGGTCTCGCCAAAGAAGCAAGCTTGTCGTTTGCATGGGTGAAGGAAGAAGAAAGACAAGCACGCTTCTTAGCCAAGAACGCCGGGGGCGTCGTACGACACAAGCGCATGTGTACGACGCCCCCAAATCTCGGGTCTTACAGCAGCAAAGAGTCCTTAGCCGTTACTCTTCGCCTTGCCACTCACGGTTGCGCAGGATATAGGCGCAGGCAGGATCATTGCCAAACTCGTTGGACAGGAAGTGAATGTCCCCCTCGCTGTACTCCTTGCAGTACTCGCCGAAGGTGACGAAGGTGTGCTGAGTCGTCTCGTAGTCCTTGCCGCCATCCGCAAAAGCCGACGGATCGGCAGGCGCGCGGAACGAGTCGTAGCCTTCGTCGACATCGCCAAAGAAACGGGCGCGAGCGCAGCACTGCTGGACGCACTGGGGAAGCTCGTCCTTGTCCAGCTTGTCATGGCACAGATTGCACTTCTGCACAACGCCAAGCTCATCATTCAGGAAGCGCACACCATAGGGGCAGGCCGTCATGCAAGCCTGGCAGCCGATGCACAGC
This sequence comes from Coriobacteriaceae bacterium, assembly GCA_019420325.1. Lineage (GTDB taxonomy): Bacteria > Actinomycetota > Coriobacteriia > Coriobacteriales > UMGS124 > UMGS124. The sequence continues at coordinate 26,207 of JAHZHK010000016.1, forward strand.
TCCTCATCAATAACCACAGTGCCGTCGTCGAGCTTTGTGGTAGCGCCCGTGGGGCACACGTCGGTGCAAGGAGGGTTCACGCAGTGCTGGCACGTCACCGGCAGAAAGTACATTGCCGACTTGTCGAACGTGCCGCCTTCCTCAGTGGGGAACGGGCCCACGCGCAGGACCTTGTTCCAAAACATGCCAATAGGCACCTCATTGGCCGACTTGCAGGCAACCGAGCAAGAAAGGCACCCAACGCAACGGTTGAGGTCGGTAATGATTGCGTACTGCATTAGTAATCACTTCCGTTCAGCGAGAAGTCGGGCAACCATTCCTTCAGACGCGGGTCAGACGGATCGTGGATGATTTCGGTACCGTCATCGTCGCAAGGAACGGGGTTGCCAAACGGGCTGTTCTCAGGCGTAGCCTTCTCAATTTGCACGAGGAAGCCGCGCATGCACGAAGATGCAGTGAACGGGTCGCGGTGCTCGGGATCAAGCAGGCGGTTGCAGTTGCACAGATGCTCGCCGTGGTTGGGAGCGGAGAGCTCGGGGAACCACCATGCATGCTCAAGGTTGACGACGCCGCGGCCAATGCCGTGATACAGATCGGCAACTTCGCGAATCTCGCCATAGGGCGTGCGGATCCAGCACCAGTCGCCCTGTTCGATACCGAGCTCCTCGGCATCGAGAGGGTTGATCTCCATCTTGGGCACAGGCCACTGCTCGCGGCACCAGGGAAGCTGGCGATGCTCAGAGTGGAAGTACACAGGGATGCGGCGACCCGTGGTGGCGATGAAGGGATACTCGGCTGCCTTCTCCGGGTTGGCAACGGGGCTGTCGCACGGCTCGATGTAGTCGGGCACCATCCAGTCATAGTCAACAGGGCTCTGGTCGTTGTCCATACAATAGGTTTCAACAACCGTGGGCCACAGCTCGTAACGCGACGTGGGGGTCTTGTAACCAAAGCGGTGACCCGGATCGCAGCCAGGAACCTCCAGACCCCAGACGGGCTGCGCGTCGCCGACGCCAGAAGTCACATGCGTATAGCCAGTCTCGTAACGGCGGTACGTGCCCATGATCTTGGGATAGATCTTCTTGGCGTTGGACCAGCCATTCTTCTGGAAATCTTCCTCGAAGGCCTTGTAGGACTCAAAAGGCATTTTCGCGGAGGCATACATGTGCTCGAGCGTCTCGTCCCAAGTGGGATACGGGTTGGACTCGTCAAAATTCCAAGGCATGCCCATCGCACGGAAAAGCTCTTCCATGATCTCGGGGTCATTCTTGCAGTCGCCGGGAGCCTCAACGCACTGGCAGTTCATGGCAAGACCGCAGTGCGGGCCCTGGGAGATACGCGGGAAGCGCATCTCGAGCCAGTGGTAGCAAGGCAGCAGCACGTCAGCGCACTCAGCGGTAGGATGATGCCACAGGTTGACTTCCATCCAGAAGTCAAGCTTGTTCATTGCCTCCCACGCCTCGCCAGAGTTGTTCTGGTTCATGAAGGAGCCAGAGTCGTTGGCACCGCCCACGATGGGATAAGGATCGCCGGTCAGAACTGCCTGCCACAGGCTATGGGGCTCGCACCACTGGTTGTACCAGCGAGTAAGCGGGAACTTGTCGCCGCCGACCATGGCAGCGTTCTTCATAAAGGTAGTCTGGTCGGCCTCGTAAACGGGGCCGGGGGCCGACATGGGATCGTCGGGGTCTCCGGGATAATCGAATGCCCACCACGGCAGCCAGATACCATCGCGGAAGAAGGCGTGCGTCGGACCACGGTTACCAGCAGGGCCATCCAGGTTGCCAGTCATGTGCGAAAGCATCATGATTGAACGAATGGTCTGGAAGTTATTGCCGTTCTGGTCCATAGCCAGCGAGATATGAATGCCACCGTTGTTGTAGCCGCTCTCAGGGTCGAGGTTCGTTGCCCAAGCAAGGCAAGCCTTCTCGATCTTCTCGGCGTCGACGCCAGTAATCTCGGCAGCCCACTCAGGAGTCTTGTCGGCCAGCATCTCGGCATACTTCTGCCAAACGGTCTTGCACTTGACCGTTGTGCCATCCTTGAGCGTGACCTCGTACTCACCATACAAGTCGGGATCAATCTTCGCAAACGTGGTAGGCTCAGGCAGCCAGCCCTCCCAGGGAGTGCCCTCCTTGACCCACTTGCCGTTTTGCATGGCGGCATCGGTGGTAATCGAGTCGCCCTCCCACTGGGTGGTCTCAACATCAAGGTAGCCCAGGGCGTCGTTGCCCGTCTTGCCGGCAGCGGCACGCACGGCATCATGAACCATGAACTTCTGATAGGAACCGCCCTCAACGAGGTCGCTCTCCTTGAGAAGCTTGGTCTTCATGTCGATAACGCCGGTGTTGTCAAGCATCCAGCCGCCCGTAGGCTCCATGTCATCGACTACCAGGAAGGCGCCGTTGGACCAGCGCTTCATATACAGCTCGTCCATGAGGCCGTGGTCCATGATGATCTTGGCCCAAGCAAGGGCGATGGCCTGGTCAGTACCCGGACGAACATTGAGCCAGTAGTCGGCTTCCTTGCCGATGCCGGTCATACGCGGGTCGATGATGATGAACGTATCGGCATTCTGCGAGGCGTTCACGACGTTGCGGCACGAGTCATCGTAGTTGGAGTACTCGATGTTTCCGCCCCACTCAACGTAGACACGGGGCTCCTCGGCAGAAGTCATCCAGTTGGAACCGTACATGTCGGTTACGGCAGTAGTAAAGAAACGCGGACCCTTGCAGATGGCAGAAGCCAAGTGACCGTTGGGGGTACCCAGGATAATCTTCAGAGGAGCATAGCCGCCCATTGCCCACATGCGGCTCGTGCCGTTCATGGTCAGAAGCGAGGGGCCGCCGTACTTGTTTTGAATCTCGGTAAACTTCTCGGCACTCAGGGCCATGGCCTCGTCCCAGGAAATGCGCACCCAGCCGGGGTCCTCGCCCTTGGGGTTCGTGCGCTTCATGGGATAACGCAGACGGTCGGGGTGGTAGCATGCCTGAATTGAAGACTGCGACTTAGTGCAGCAGTTACCGCGGCTCGTGAACGAAGACTGGTCGCCCTCGACCCGAATGGCCTTGCCGTCCTTCACGGTAACCCACACGCCGCACTCCATCTTGCCGCAGGCGCGGCAGACAGTGCGGATGCGCTTTACATCCTCGGCGGATCCGACCTCGGCCGTCTCAGCAAGGGCCGTAAGGGTCCCCGCAGAGCCAGAGAGGGCAGCGATACCCGCCGTGACAGCCGCCGCTTTGATGAAGCTACGGCGTGACAAAGCGCGATTGGCTAGCCTTTCCTCCATTGTTCCTCCTTCGTCGTTCCCATATTACTAAGTGCGGCACTCCCCCTCCGCACCGCTTCGATTGTGGCCCAATTACATGCGCACAACCATCTATCGGGTTAGGGGAGATTGGCAAATGACACTCGCGCAGGGCCTACCATGTTTTGATATAGATGCCTTCTACCAGGCATTTTTCTACCGACATCGTATTTCTTCCAACAGGTCCGCGCCTCGGCCGCGCGTTCGTGCGCTATACTTCCCTCATCGGGAAACAAGGGGGCACGCAGACCAATGGCAGATACGGCACAATCGCAAGACGCAGCCAGCACGGGCAGTCGGAATACCGCGCTCATCTCAATCGGCTATGGTCTGCACATGACGTGGGTGTCATGCCTGTTCTACCAAGGGATGCTCCCGGCTGCCGTAGGCAACACACCGGCGTACTATCAGTTCTTCCTTGCGAGCATGTCGGCGCTCGTCATGTCCCTTGTCGCCTTTGGCATCTACGCCAGCAAATCACAGCGGCAAGACACGTTCACATGCAAATCGCTCTCGATTGTTTTCGCGGCACTCATGTGTGTAGGCACCCTCGCCTGCACAGAAATAGGGCTCGATACCATTCCGAAAATTGCACTTTTCATCGTGAGCGCCCTGGCCACGGGCATAGGCTCCGCATGGTACAA
>JAHZHK010000016.1:30170-37620 GCA_019420325.1 Coriobacteriaceae bacterium
AGATGACGCGCCTTCTGAGCACTGACACGGTTGCCGCCCTCTGCGGTTCATACGTCTTGAGTGCGTTTCTTTATTACGCCGCAAGCCATCTGCCAGCAGTGGGATTCCTGGTAATTGTCGCACTCTCACCGATTGGGTCGGCAGCAGCACTCAACATCGCAGCAATCTCACCCAAAGAGGAGGCAGGAGTTGCAGCATCCGCCGAAATCGACGACGCGCTTAAGCAGGACTCGAGAATCTTCGGCCTCAAAATCCTGCAAGCTGCGTTTTTATTTGGCATAGTTCTCGGCTCGATTCAGGGCATTATGAACGCTCGCAGTGATGTGCAGCAAATGAACGAGCATTCTTCGGTGCTGCTCGTATGTCTCACGGTTCCCCTTGCCGTTATCGCCTGGTACCTCAAGAGTTCAAAGCGCCAGTCCTCACCCATCGAGCGTTTCGTCATGGTCTACCGCATCGCCTTGCTCACAATGGTCGGTGCGCTGCTCATAGCCAGCGTAGATGGAAAACCGAGCGCCATCTTGCATGTAGTAATGCTCGCTGGCTACACGTTCTTTAAAATCGTCGTCTGGACGCTGCTGTGCCAACTCGGCAGGTCAGGGGGCATCAATCCCGTCCGCATAGTAGCTTGGGGCGAAGCCACGCTCTCCCTGGCCTTGCTATCTGGCAACCTGACCCTTCAAACGCTTGTCTACACCACAGATCTGCCTGAAGCCATCGTGCGCGTCGTCATCCCCATATGCGTCGCACTGCTGCTTGTGGCCTATATTTTCATTCTCACGGAACGCGCGATTATCGCCATCGAAGAACTCGGCAAAACGAAAGAAGCTGAGACGCCGGCACGCAGGTTCCAAGATCGCTTCGATACGCTTGTGAGGCGCTATGGCCTCACGCCACGCGAGGCCGACGTCGCGCGTCTTTTCGTTCGCGGCCGTTCAACGTCTCGCATCGCTGAGGACCTCTATATCTCAACGGGCACCGTGGCAACACATCTACGAAACGTCTACCACAAAACCGATGTCCACAGCCGTCAAGAGCTGCTCGACCTTTTTGAGCGCAAAGACGGCCTGGACGAGGCATCAGACAATTCCAACGAAGGATAACCTCGCGCCTGGCGTCTCACCGTTCATAAATACGGTCAGTCTTGGTCATCTTGCGCACGGCATTGATGATTGACTTGCCGTTTGAACGAAACTGCGCCTCGTCAGGCATGGGAAAACGCTCCGCTGCTCCACGCACGATGGATTCAGCGTCCACGGCTTCATTAACATGGATAGCTCCAGCCCGACAAACATCCTGGCAGCATAAGCATCGCACGCAATCGGCAGGCGTATGTTCAACGCCCGTCTCGCCACCGTCGACATACTTCAGCAATGCCCCTGTAGGGCAAAACGTCACGCAGATACGGCATCCTGTGCAACGCTCGGAATCGATGGTCACATGGCCCCATAGCCGCGTTACGACTTGCGTTTGTGACGGCGTACCGATTGCAAACAAAGCCTCTGCAAGTTCCTCACGGCGATCAGGAATAAAATGCGGCAACGTTCCATCAGGTAGAACTTTCATGCGCTGGAAGAAATCTGAACCCCGGGTGTCAATCGTAGCCGGGCAGGCTGACGCATGTTCGCGCCAATACGGTTCAGGCACGCACGTAGCACCGTCATCGCCAAGACAAACGCTTTCGGGGAACTCGTCTGTAATATCTATCCGAACTGTGCTCCCCCAAGCTCCAAGCAGGGCATTCGCGCTGTTGCATACCTTAGCGACCATCATACGGCCAGCTTCAAGCAGCTCGTCTTGACTTGCGGGGGCCACAATCGTCACGCCCTGTGCCCCCTCAGCGACAAGTCGTACCAAAAAAGTCTCATCGAGACGACCGAGATTGAGAATTTGCAGAACCCTGCACATGTCAATGCGACCCTCATTGGCAAGCAACGTCTCTCGGGCAGCAATCACGACATTTCCGCCCGACACGCTCAGAACTTTCCGCGCCTGCGCGAACAGCGCCGCATCGTTGGGGTTACATGCCTCAAGGGCACATGTCGGACATGCCGTGCAACATGTGCCGCATCCGATGCATTTGCCCGAGTCCACCTTGATCTCGTTGCCCTCGATAGATATGCATCCCGATACACATGCGTCGGCGCATGCGTGACAGCTTGCATGACGATTACGCACGCGAACGCAACGATTTGCATGAACGATGAGATCCACGCAGCCCAGCCCGCCCAACTCCTGCGGCATGGTCATCCTAGACCCCCCATTTCTGTGCAAGGTACTGCTCCGCTGAAACCGACCCGGGCAACATGTCTCCAAGTGAGGCCAACAGACTCGACTGCGCATATACAGCCATCTCGCGACCCTGGCAACGGCGCATGCGACCCTGAGGCAGACGCAGACGCTTTACCGCATCTTCATCAGCCCTCTGGAAACAGCTTATGAAAGCCTCGTCGCTCGCATGTGTCAAAAGCTCGCGGAAACCCATCGGCGAATCGCACCGACCCGTATCCGACGTTCCCATCGTCGGCGACGCGGTCGGCGGCACAAGCCCTTCGACAAGACCCAGGGCGAAAACATATCGGTGGTGGATCCCCTGAAAGGGCCTGTTCACATACGTGCACACATGCACGGCCTCGGGCGCATTTCCAAACGTCGGCCTGCAGGACTGCTCGCGCACGGCATCGCGTAAACCAATGGCGTCGTCACCATCATCGATACGCTCGAACAGCTGCTTGAGACCAGCGCGAGGAAATCGCTTCTCCAAGGCACCGCGCAAAGCAAAACCGCGCTTAGCAGAAAGACGCTCAGCAAGCTCACTGCCTTCTCGAATACGCAAAGCAACTTCTGAAAGCTGCGCGTTTAACAAGGTGGAAGACATTCCAGGTTCACTTGTCCCGTCGAGGGCAAGCTCGACAATTGCAGATGCAACCGCAAGGCCTTTTGCTTGCGCGCGCTCAAGCAGAGAAGCCCAATCTTTGCAACCGAAGTCGTTTTGACCCAAAGAAAGCCAGATCCGCCACGCGAGGCAGTCGTAACGGTCGGCCACCAAGCTAAGAGCGGCATACGCCCCCAAAGAGCCCTGCCTGTCCAATCGCCTCGGGTCGCCATGCACGACATTGTGGGGCGCAACATACTGATACGCTAGGTGCCTGCGTGAAAAGTTCTCGCACAATGCGCCGCACTGAGCTGCCCCTGGCGCCACGACCAGGATATCCCTCGGTAGAAGATCGGAATCTGCCCCCAGCAACCTCGACACCAGATCGACTGTGCCCTTTAGCTCATCATCGGGCTCGCGCCATTTGATATGCGTCAGACGACCATCAATCTCCCGCGCGCCTTCCGAACGAACCTCCTGAACAACGGCCCGTTCAGGCAGCACGACACCCATCGTATCCAGCCACTGCATAAGAAGCCGGCACGCATCCAGCTCACTGTCGTCAAGCCCCAAGCCCATAATCCCGGCCTGAGATGAAAGACCGACGTCCTCTATTTTTGCAACCAAACACTTCAAGACGCTCACGGGCACGCCAGCATACTTGAGATCCTCAAGAAGGAGGGTCCGCTCAGCATCAAGAAGCACACGAGGGGCAGAGACGCCCGCCTTCGATGCCGTAGATGGACAGGTCGCTGAAGATACGTCCCGTCCACCAACATCGAACCGGTCAACAAAGCCTTGTTGAAGATCGCCCTGGCTTTGAATCATCGCTGTCGTCCTGCCCCTCATTAGCTTGTTATCCCATATATCCAAGGTATGTGCTGGGCTTTGCAAGGGCCACGCGATTGCCCGCCTCGTCAAGTTGCACACGGGCAATCTTCAGACCCGTTCGTTCCGCCGTCTCAAGACCCACCTGGGTAAACCCGGTTATCACAAGGCTGAGCTGCGGCTTTCCCACAACACCAATCAAACGATGCAGGTCCTTTGCCATTTGCTTGTCAGCGTCGGCCTGCACCATCAGCTCGCGGTCAAGAACCCCCTTCGACGGGAAGAAGCCGTCAACCATGCCGCACAGCACAACCAAATCGGGCGTCTCGCCGGTGATGCCCAGCTCCATCGTGGTAACCGTAACGTCGCCACACCCGAAATACCCAGGGCCACAGAGACGCTCGCGAGCTCGCGCATTCATGGCAAACGCGTCATGACCCGCAAAGCGACCATCATCGAACGGCGCCGTGAGGGACTCTACAATTTCAGGCACGTGAGCATCTGGCCCGATAAGCTCATGGGCTAGAGCATCGAGCAGCTCAGCCCCGCCGAGATGGCCGTACTCATTCACGAGCTCCTGGGCGCTTTGCACGGCGCGAGTCAGATGGTCGTTCTCGCAGCGCATCTGCTGGGCCTGTCCCACCGGAATGCACAGCTCTCGCAGCGCAGTTGCAGTGGACATGTCGTTTTTCAGCGCCTTTTCTCTTACGGCAGCTATGGCAGAGGACGCAGCAAACGTCTCCCCCATGCCACACCACGTTCGCAAGGCAAGCCCGTCGGCGGGGTCCGCAAGCAAGGAGAGGGCCGTGAGAATTCTGGGAACAGAGCAGCGCGCCAAATCGCGCAAATCACCGCGAACCTCTCTACTTGTAAAACCCCGACGTGCCTTGATCCCACGGTCCTCAAGGCCTCGAACGATGTTACGAGCCCAAAGGGCATTCGTTGCGACAACACTTACTTTCCGACCGTCCCGCACCCCGTCTTCCACAGCGCTGCAGATATCTGCCAGCTCTCCAGAAGGCGTTCCAGCCCAGATGCGGCGAACATCGTGCGCGCCCGCTTGGTTATTGCATGAGACGGCCTTTTCCTGCACAAGGGGATGCAACGCGATGCCGTTCGCCGCCCCCACTGCGGCGGGGCATGCAAAACTCGAGGTCAGCCGTGTTATTTGAACGTGTGGGTTTGCATCTAAAAACTCCTGGAGGCCCTGCTCGTACGGATACGAGTCAAACACTTCCGCACGAACCGACGAGTCTGCCGTCACCGCGATAGACAGGCGCGCGAGCCTATTGACCAGAACCTGCGAAGCCCGGGACATGAGCTGATAGTCGTCCACAAGCACGTGATCATACCCAAGGGAGCTGGCCCCCTCGCCGTTAAACAGCCATTTGCATGCGGCGTTGCACACCTGGGGCTCCAAGATGCCGCCAGTAAAGCGCAGGCAATCTTGAAGAAGACCGTATACCAGCTGCTCCTCGCCTGTCAAAAGCCAGTCGTCTTCCCAGTCGCACAGCTCCGTGAGCGACTTGTAGAAGAAGCGCAGCATTTCCTTAAGGCGCCGAGGACGAACGCCGCTCGTCTTGAGGTCCTCCATGAGGATGTCAATCTCAAACGGCGCGAGCATGCGGGAGCCAAAGCCGGAAACTCGCTGGGCGTCTGGCTCGCGCAGGGCCCTCAGCGACCACTGACGCGCAGTAGTTATCTCAATACCTGCAGCCCCGGGACGCGCCTGTACCAGGCGGGTCTTGAAGGCTTCGGCCGCACCGGGCGTCGCGCACACGACAAGCACCTTGTCAACTGATGCACCCGCATCAAGCAGGCCGATTGTCCTCTCCAACAAAGCTTGCGTCTTACCAGTAGCAACGCCACCCTCGATAAGCAGCGCTTCAGGAGTCATCCTTACCAAACCTGCAGGAATCTCCGCAGGCATGGGAACCATCGAATCCTCGATTGCCTCAGCCACATTCTGCGCCATGCCTCGTCCCAACCTCTCAATGCATCGTGAAATCCCGATGCGTTCTTGCGGGTTCTACTCTTCTTCCTCTGCCAGAATGTCCTGCAACATGGCGTAGTCCGTACGCAGGAAACCATCAGTGAGGTACGCCAGCCCCTCATACATTCTCGTCTGAGCAAAACGACGTAGATCGGCCGTCATCATCGGAACCCATGTCACCAGGTGGTCGTGCAGGAAGTTCCGCTGGGCAAGTAGGAGCCGCAAAGCTCCGTCGGACTCCCCTGCACGCAGAGCCTTGGAGGCGCGCTCGCAAAGAACACGCATGAACTCGAACTCGAGTGCAATGTGGTCCTCGCCCTCCCCCCAGTCTTGTCCCTTTTCAATGCCGAAGGAACGATAAATGGCCAGCACCTCATCACGGGCATCCTGCATAAGCAGGCGTTTTTCAGAGGTATAGACGCTCTCGTAGGGGTAGGCGGCCGCAAACGCGTCGACACCGTTGCCCAAGAAACTGCGTGCATAGTCCACCGCAAGTTCGGTAAGAGACTCGGTCCATAGGTTTGACAAGTACGTCGCTATAAGCAGATACCCCTCGTCGACATCGCCGTCGCCCGTCGAAGTGGGAAACAACATGTCATGCAGCTCATGGAGCAGTGCGTCGTCGATTTCCTTGAGATACAAGCGGGACAGAAGCATGTACGTGTTGGCACGCTGGTCCATTAGGCAGGCGAGCTCCTCGTCAGCCGATTGGGCTGCGGTATCGACCGTTTTCATTTGATCAACCATGGTTACCCCTCGATTCCCTGCTCAACGGTCTCGTCCCCACGCTCGACAAGCAGCGTGCGCCCTATATCAGTGGTCTTCCACACGCCCTCCCAGCACAGCGCCTCGCACCGTTCAAGCAACTCAGTGAAATGCGCGGTGTACAAGCGGGGGCTTTTAAGAAGAGGGTCCCAATCGACAAGCTCGTTGAGCTGAGGCGTCGTGGCGCCTTCCTGGCAATCAGCGGCTTGAAGAATCCGCACGTAGATGGTCTTGTACTGTGCATCGCGCTCAATAAGCTCACGGAAGCGAGTCTCGGGATCGTTTTGAGCAAGACGTGCGCGAGCGGGCTCGGTCACAAGCCAGTACACCTCACGCCAGGGAGCAGGCTTGAGGAAATCCGCGCCATCCACCGTTACGATATCTGGAACCTGCTCGGGCGAATCGGCAACTGGCGTGCCGTTCTCATCGACCTTGATGATTGCGCCCGCTTCCTCAAGGAGCTCGGCATAGTTGGCGGCGGTGTATACCGAGAAGTCATGCTTTTGCAAGCGCTCGACCTCACCGTTGAGCTCAGCAGCGCTCTTGGGAGCCTCAAGGAAACGCAGGATTCCCGACAAAACGCGACGACGCGCGTTGAGTTTCTCAAACAGTTCTTCAATGCGTTGAACGGCAGGTTTTTCAAGCTTGGCATCTTTCTTCGGAGTTTGGTCTTCAGGTCGACAAGCCAGGCTTTCAATAGGCTTGCCCGTAAAGTCGCCCGGGTCTTCTTCCTGCTCGGAGCCCTCTTGGTCCTCGACATCAGCAAGGGGATCGTATTGCCACTCTTGATCGGCAATCTCAAAGTCAAACTCTTCAGCGGATTCTTTCGCCATGGCGAGAAGCCCTCCCTCGTTTGCAACAAGCATCAACACGGCGCCCATTTGGACCCCGTGCCAGGCTTCACCCTATTGGCCTGGAGCTATGTTTTGCAAACGATCGCGTGCCAAATTGTGGTGTACGGGATGGGTCCGGCCGGGCCGGGAATCGTC
>JAHZHK010000160.1:0-840 GCA_019420325.1 Coriobacteriaceae bacterium
GTCGAGGCGGGCGATCTCGTTGGTCTCGTCAAGCGGGTTCTGCTTCACGTCGAGGCGCGGCGAGTCGATGTGGGCGCCCAGGATGTTGAGGCCCTCCTGGAGCGGCTTGGTGCCGAGACGCACAAGCAGCAGCGTCTTGCCATAGGCGGTCGTGTACACCTTGTCGCCGCAGGCGAGCTTCTTGCCCTGGGCGATGCAGTCCTCAAGCGGCAGGTAGCCGGCGGCTTCGGCAAGCTTCACAGCCGCGGCGCAGCACTCGCGCTCGGTCTTGTTCTCGGAGATGAAGTCGGTATAGCGGGCGCACAGACCGTCAAGCTCGGCGAGCTGGGAGTCGGTGTAACCCTTCCACGCGTTGGGGCGTTCCATAGAAGACGGGTCCTTTCGTCGTGATGTATGGGATAACGCAAGCAAGCATACACCCGCAGGCGCATCGGGGCAGCGCAAGCCCACGCAAGTTCGCGCAGGTCACGCAGCCTTTAGTTCGCCCAGGGGTCGGAGATGTCCACACCGGCGACAATGAGGGCCGCATCGCGGGCGATCTCCGCCTCCTCATTGGTGGGAATGACGAGCACTTCCACGGTGGAAGAGTCGGTGGAGATGCGACGGTCCACCTTGTCGGCCACCATGTTGCGCTCCTCGTCGATTTGGATGCCAAAAGGCTCCAAGCCTCGGAAGATGAGTCGGCGTGCGTAGGGGTCGTTTTCGCCCACGCCGGCCGTGCACACGATGACGTCGACGCCCGCCAACTCAAAAAAGTACGAGCCAATGGTGCGGCGGATGGAGGTGAGGAAGATGTCGTAGGCAAGCTCGGCCTGCTCGTCGCCGTACTTGATGACCTCT
>JAHZHK010000160.1:850-5327 GCA_019420325.1 Coriobacteriaceae bacterium
TTGAGCTCGCGCAGGTCGCCCGACACGCCCGACACGCCCAGGATGCCGCTCTCGCGGTTGAGCATCTGGTCCATCTGGGCAGGCGTGAGGTTTTCTTTCTCCATGATGGCCGTAATGATGGCCGGGTCCACCGAACCGGAGCGCGTGCCCATGATGATGCCGTCAAGCGGGGTGTATCCCATGGAGGTGTCCATGCTGATGCCATGGTCGATGGCGCAGATGGAAGCGCCCGCACCCAGGTGGCAGGTCACCATCTTGAGGTCGCGCACGCTCTTGCCCAGGAACTTCGCCGCACGCCTCGACACGTACTTGTGCGAAATGCCATGGAAGCCAAAGCGACGAATGCCCTGCTCAGAGTAGTAGCGGTACGGGATGGGGTACACGTAGTTGCGCGCGGGGATGGTCTGGTGGAAGGCTGTGTCGAACGAGGCAACCTCCAGCGCGTCGCCGAAAATCTCGCGACAGCGGTCGATAACAAGAAGCGCGCTGGGATTGTGCAGCGGGGCCAGGTGCGAGTAGCGCTGCACGCACTCGATCACGTGCTGGTCCACCGGCATCGAGCAGCCGAACTCGGCTCCGGCATGCGCCACGCGGTGGCCCACGGCATCGACCTGCGACAGGCTCGCCAAGACGCGACCCGGGCCCGCGATGCGATCAAGCACAATCTCGAGGGCATCCACACAGCTTGTGGCACGCACAAGCTCGGTGGCCTGCTCACTGGCGGCACCCTCGTGCATGACAAGGCGGGCGCTCTCGCTGCCCACGCGTTCCACGAGCCCGCCCGCAAGCTCGTTGGGAGTGACTTCCTCCCAGTCGGCCCCTTCAGGATAAGAAAATAGCTTGAACTTGAGCGAGCTCGACCCTGCGTTAAAGACCAATACGTTCATGGCTGCTCACCGCCTTGCGATAGGCGTCCTCGATATGCGACACGACCTTGAGCAGGGGCTTTCGCTCCACTGGCTTTGCCAGCCAATCGAAAGGCTGCATGCCGAAAGGATCGTCGCGATAGTCGCTGTAGGCGGTCATGAACACGAACATGGGGACCTTGGCCAGCTCGCCGAGCGAGTCAGGCAAAAGCGTGGTGCCTGCGCCCACGATGTTGTGGTCGATAAACGCCACGTCCACCTCATGGCACTTAAGCTTGGCGATTGCCTCTTGCAGGCACACGGCCTCGCTCACCACTTTGAAACGCCCGGTGAGCTCGAGCTGGTTGCGCAGCTCGACGCGCGCCGGCGCCTCGTCGTCCACGATCATCGCCTCAAAGATCATGTGGCCCTCTTCCTTGGCATGCTGGGCCGCCCGCGGGCCGCCGCAAAATAGTGGGCCGAATACTACCAGATGCTCCGCGCGCCGTGGCCTAAGTGCTGGTCCCGCACGGTATCAGGGGATTTGAGGGGCACGAATGGAAGGCCAGGGCCACAGGGCTCAGCTTGCGGTACGTCCGCCTCGCGTGCGCCAAAGCGCAACCGGCGCTCCCTCCTTAGCCGACAGCTAATGAAATGCGTCGACATGCTGTCTACAATCCCCCTCGTCAGCAAGCAGACACGACGAAAGGGGCCATCATGGCACACGCGAAACAAGAAATGAACGAGCAAGGAACGCAGGGTTCGGTCAAGCCAGCCACCTCCGCTATGGCGGTTGCGGGTCTTGTGCTGGGAATCGTGGCGCTTGTAACCTCCTGGATGCCCATCCTCAACAACGGCTCGTTTTTCCTTGCCCTGCTGGGAGCAATTTTTGCCATTGTTGGGCTCGCGTCTACCTTGAGGCACACCCGTTCGGGCAAGGTACTTGCCCTTGCAGGCCTCATCATTTGCATCATCGCCTGCGCAGCTGTGCTCGCCGCCCAACAGGCCACCTCGAAGGCCATCAACGACGCCGTTGACAGCGCTAAGAACGGCCCGGCCGTTGCCTCAACGAGCGCTGCCCCCGCAGACACGCCCGACGACACCGCCGATACAACGGCGCAAACCCAAGACCTCGCCCTGGGAACCTCCGTTACCTTGACGGACGGCCTTTCCGTCTCGGTGGACTCGGTTGATACGAGCCTTACGAAATATGACGGCTCCCCCATTGCGGCCGTCACCGTCACCTACACCAACGGAGGCTCTAAAGATGCCAGCTTCAACGTCTATGATTGGAAGGCCCAGGACACCCAGGGTGCCCAGCGCTCGCAAACGTTTTACAGCGGCGACGAAGTTGTCGGTCTGGGCTCGGGCACCCTGGCCCCCGGCGGCACGGTGACGGGCGCCGTTTGCTTCGACGGTGGCATCACCAAGGTACTGTACTATGCGTCGATGCTCTCGAACGGTGCCACGGCAAGCTGGAACCTCTCGTAGAGAAACATGCACGGCGCAGAACCTCCCCCGTCGCCTCACCCGCACGTTCACGCTATTCTCTCTCGCAACGCCCCCTGCACTTTGGAGAGACAGATGAGCGAGCCTTTGACCGAAAACGAGCTCGACCGGCTGTTGCACGCCCCCAGCGTCGACGACTTTTTGGACCAACAGGAAGCCACCGAACGAAACCTTGCCGACTATCTCAGCGAGCTCCTCGCCGCCAAGCGCCTCGAGCGTGCCCAGGTGGTGCGTATGGCCAACCTCAACGAGACCTTCGGCTACCAGATCTTCAAAGGGACGCGCCATCCCTCCCGCGACAAGGTGCTACAAATCGCCTTTGCCATGGCCCTCTCCCTGCGAGAGACAAACCGGGCGCTTCGAGCGGCAGGCGCAAACGAACTCAACGCCAAGTGCCGCCGCGACGCTATCATCATCTTCTGTCTCGACCGCGGATGCTCCCTGCAGAAGGTCAATGAGGAGCTCTACCGCTTTGGAGAAGAGACCGTTTGCTGAAAGGCGCACCTGGGACTTCCCCGGAAGGCTTATCATCAAGGCGGGCCCATCAGGGTCCGCCTTTTTCTTTTCAACCCGCACGCACTCGGAGCATGATGGAACCCACTGGCTCAACTACCAGCATAGACCCCCTGGCAGAGATGCTCGAGCGCTTCGAGAACGATACATGCTATCGCGTGGACGCCCTCATCAAGCAGACTCAGGTCGAGCGCACCGAGAGGGTCTATCGGCTGGGTGTCGACGGCGCACGGCAAACGGGTCCCTTCATCCGCAAGTACATCGACCGTCAAAGCGGCCTGGGCGAGGTGTACCAGCTGCTGTTTGACAAGCAGCAGGCAGGCAGACGCCTCAAGCACGTTCCCCGCATCCTTGACTGCGGCCTCATAGGCGACAAGCTCGTCGTGGTCATGGAGACTGCGCCGGGCAAGACGCTTGCCGCACGCGCAGAAGCCCTCCCCGGGCAAAAGGAGCGCCTCGACTTCACGCAACGGGTGTTTCCCGAGCTCTGTGACGCGGTTGAGGAGCCCCATACTGCTTTCGAGCGCCCCATCATCCACCGCGACATCACGCCCACCAATGTCATGGTCGACCTCGATGAGAGCGAAGGTCGCACGCCCCGTGTAATGCTGCTTGACTTTGGCATCTCCCGCGTCTTCAAGCCCCAGGCCGACCACGACACAGCATATTTAGGCACGCGTCCCTATGCGCCACCCGAGCAGTGCGGCTTTGGCCAGACAAGCGTGCAAACCGACGTCTATGCCCTGGGGGCGGTACTGTTCTATTGCCTGACGGGCAGGCCCATGTCAAACAACGACCGGCTCGTCGACTATGCCGACCCGTCGATTCCCGGCGATCTCAGGCTTGTCATCGCCAAGGCCTGTGCCCTGGACGCCAAGGGTCGTTATGTAAGCGCACGAGACTTGAAGGCAGCCTTTGAGGCGTGTCCTTCGATCAGAGCCGTGGTGAGGACACGTCTGCAAAACCCAGCTCCCACGCGCCCTCCTGTTGCTGACGAGCGCCAGGCGAATGACTCCCCCGAACAACCTCCACGCCCGCAAGGAGCTGTCCTTGCGCTGCTCGCCCGCCTACCCGATGCGATCCCTACCTGGATCTGCCGTGTCTGGAACGCATTCATTGTCCTGAACTGGGTGCTGTACGCGTATGCCTCCTGGTTTACGACCTCGCAGGCGCTACCCGAAGGCACCCCATATTGGCTGAATCGCTGCTATGCCACCTTCTATGTGCTGTTCTTTTCCAGCATCGCATATGTGCTCTACGACAAGCGCCGCCTCTTTGCGAGGCTTGGTCTCAAGCATGACAGGTCTTTGCCACACCAGATCATTCGCTGCGTGCTGATCATATTGGCAAGCTTGGCCATACTCCTGGCAATCAACGCCACCTATACCGTGGCCACTTCATAGCACCTGTTTGAAGGATCCCGGGCTTTGAAGATATGGGCGCGTCTGCAAAGACGATGCATCAATCTTCATTTCTTTGCAAAATAATGCTTGCATTCTCTTGGCAGAAGGATTAGTATTACTTCTTGCACTTCGGGCAATAGCGCAGCTTGGTAGCGCACTTGACTGGGGGTCAAGGGGTCGTGGGTTCAAATCCCGCTTGCCCGACCA
>JAHZHK010000161.1:0-4748 GCA_019420325.1 Coriobacteriaceae bacterium
TAGCAAAGATGTTGTCGTCTATGATGCTGCCTGTGGCCATCGAGCACGTTCTTCTTGCTTTGCGCGCGACTGAATCCTTGTCTTCGCCTTCAGCCCAAGCGTCTTGTTCTGCGCCCGCGGCCTCGAAGGAATCAACCTCATCCTCCACGTCCACGGCTTTGGTGGAATCAGCCTCACCCCATGCGTTCTCGGATTCGGAGGAGTCGGCCTTCGCCGCCGCATTTTCCGCCTCGGACAGATCAGCCCCTTCCCCAACATTCTCTTCCTCGGACGGGACGCCCTCTTCCTCGGCGCCTGCAACCTCAGCGGGCGTTGCGGCGACTACGGCATGCGCAGTGGCCATCGCGCAGGCGCCTTCATTGATTAGCCCGGCCCCAGCCGGACCGCCCTCAACCCGCGCGTCCACAGGCTCGGTCTTGACAACGCCGTCCTGCACGGCAGGGGTATCGTCGGCCGCTGCAGCGGCCTTGCGACGGCCCGGCCTCTTCGCCCGCGGAATCTCGGGCGTCTCCCCACCCTCCCCAGCCAGTGGCGCGACATCACCTGGTGCCGTCTTCCTTCCCCTTGTCGTACGCTTTGTGCCAGTGGTTTGCTGTACGGACTTCTTCTCGTCTTCCATACCGACCTCCTTGTCTGCGAACCAACAGCAGCCCAAGCATGTCAGATTCGATGTCACACGCGCGTCACAGAATGTCACAGGGCGCGCCATACCACGTCTACCTGCCCTTTCATTTAAAATAGCCAGGTAGATCGCTCGTCTGCGCACAGCGAAAACCTTCAGCGCTCGAAACCTCGTACCTCTCCACGACATCTCGACAAGTTGTGACTTTCGCATCATAAAATAAAAGACTCACATATCCGATGCGAGGGTGTGTAGATGTGTGGTCGTTGCGGGTTTTCGCCCTTTTTGCTGATTACCTTTCGAGCCAGCCTTGCTCCAATCGAATGATTCCCCTATACTTTTCTGCTTGTAAAAGACGGGTAGGCGAACCCTGCCCTTGCGACTTTCGAGGAACGGAAACAAGAATGGATTACATCCGCGCAATTGAGGCTCAGCAGCTTCGCGATGACCTTCCCAAGATGCGTGTCGGTGACACCGTCAAGGTGCACTACCGCATTAAGGAGGGCAACCGTGAGCGTATCCAGGCTTTCGAGGGCGTTGTCATTCGCCTGAGCGGTCCTGGCGCCCGCGAGACCTTCACCGTCCGTAAGATTTCCTACGGCGTTGGCGTCGAGCGTACCTTCCCGGTTCACTCTCCCAAGATTGCCAAGCTCGAGGTTCTGCGTCACGGTCACGTGCGTCGCGCCAAGCTCTACTACCTGCGCGACAAGGTGGGCAAGGCTGCCCGTCTGCGCGAGGTTCGCTAGTCACTCGCTTTGCTTTACAGCAAAAGGCGTCGTCCTTGTGGGCGGCGCCTTTTTTATTGTCTGAAAGGCCGTCCAATGTCTGTTTCCCCCACGTCGCATCAATCAAGCCATGAGGCCAAACCCCTCTCCTGCGCCCAGATTAAAAGCCTCTTTGACGCTTGCCAGTTTGATGACCTTTCCGCTTTTATCGCGGCACACGAGACGGATTCTCGCAAGCAAATCCAAACCCTTGTGGCACGCGCCCGTCGTCAGCAGGCCAAAGAACTCGCCGAACGGCAGCGGGTTATGGGGATGTATGAAGCGATGCGCTCCTTGGGTGGCGACGGGGTCGTCATCGGTGTCGACGAAGTCGGACGCGGCCCCTTGGCTGGACCCTTGACCGTGGCAGCGGTTGCACTGCGCAGCGACGACCCCATCTGGGGCATCAACGACTCCAAGCAGCTGACCCCAGAGACGCGCGAACATCTAGCGGCCCAAATCAAGGAGCGCGCCTTGGCCTGGGGCATCTGCCATATTTCACCTGCACAAATCGACGAGCGCGGCATGGCAGCATGCCTGCATGCGGCAATGCTCCAAGCGGTTGAGAACACAGGGCTCGAGCCTGACAGCGTCTTGATAGACGGCGTACCCCTGCACATTCATCCCAAGGAAACGTGCATCGTAAAAGGCGACGCAAAGGTTGCCTGCATCGCAGCGGCCAGCATTGTCGCAAAGGTCGCCCGTGACACGATGATGTGCGAGGTAGCCAAGCTTTACCCTGACTATGGCTTTGAACAAAACAAGGGCTATGGCTCAGCCGAGCACATTGCGGCAATTGAGCGAATCGGACTCTCCCCCATCCATCGCCGCAGCTTTTGCCGCAACTTCACTTTGCCGCAAACTACAACCGAGTAGCTAGCGCAACCGCGTCGCCCAATTCTGCGGTACCGCCAGTTCCTCAAACATATGCACGGCATATCGGTCGGTCATACCTGCAATGAAGTCGCTTACCTCGACAATGACGCCATCTTGGGGCCGCCTGCGATATTCGGACGGTACCTGGTCGAAGTGGTCGAAGTAATAATCAAACAGATACTCGATAAGGCGGTCGGCTTTGGGCTCCTCCGCCTTTGCGTCAGAGGCGGCATAGACGTTTTCAAACAGGAACGACCGCAGCTCCATCATGGCGCCCCATATTTTGTCCGACATCGCGATATCGTCGCCCAGTGAGGCGGAATTGGTGATCATGTCCTCCACAAGCGTCGTGATGCGCTCAGTGGAGGTGTGCCCCAGAAGACGATGCGTGCTCTCGGGCAGCTGATTTTCGCGAAGTATGCCAGCCCGTATGGCATCGTCGATGTCATGGTTGACATAGGCGATGCGGTCGGCCGTTGCCACGATGCGACCCTCGAGGGTCTCAGCGCGCTTCTGACCGTTATGACAAAGGATTCCGTCCACCACCTCACGCGTGAGGTTCAACCCTTCGCCGTCATGTTCCAAATATTCAACGACGCGCACCGACTGCTCGCTATGCTCAAAAAGACCCTCCGCCTGCTCGGGCGGCAATCCCCGGTGACGTGCAATAACGCGACACAGCGAAGCCTCACCGGTATGGCCGAACGGCGTGTGACCCAGGTCATGGCCCAAGGCAATCGCCTCGATGAGGTCTTCGTTGAGAGCAAGGCCACGTCCAATTGAACGGGCTATCTGCGCGACCTCCAACGTATGGGTGAGTCGCGTACGGAAATGATCGCCTTCAGGCGAGAGAAAGACCTGTGTCTTGTGCGAAAGGCGCCTGAACGACTTCGAGTGCAAAATCCGGTCGCGATCGCGTTGGAAAGCCGTGCGGAACGGGTCCTCCTCAATAGGATGCAAACGACCCAGGGTCTCGTCGGAGAAAGCAGCACAAGGTGAAAGGGCGGCGTGTTCCAAGGCCTCGCGGTCAATCCTACTCATCACTTTGAACGCCATGCGATCACCCTCCTGCGCATCTAAACCCACTGGGTGCACTTTATACCAAAACGGGCGCACCCCACCATATGGGATGCGCCCGCATCAACGAACTGTAACACTGTCCGAGAAGCCTCGAAAGGCCTCACGGAATCTCAAACGCGATTAGCGCACCGTGGAGCGCAGCGTAGCCTGAGCAGCGGCGAGACGCGCCACCGGCACACGGTAGGGCGAGCAGCTCACGTAGTCCAAACCGAGGTCGTAGAACTTCTGGATGGACTCGGGGTCGCCACCGTGCTCACCGCAGACGCCCAGGTCGAGCTCGGGATTCGTGCCGCGACCAAGCTTGACGGCGGTGTCGATGAGGCGGCAGACGCCATCGTCGACCGTCTCGAAGGGGTTGCGGGTCACAAGCTTCTGCTTGAGGTACTGCGGGATGAAGCTGCCCTCGACGTCGTCGCGCGAGAAGCCGAACGTCGTCTGGGTAAGGTCGTTGGTGCCGAAGCTGTAGAAGTCGGCGTACTCGGCCACCTGGTCGGAGGTGACGGCGGCACGCGGCAGCTCAATCATGGTGCCGACGGGAATCCAGGAGAGGTCGACGCCCTGGGCAGAGCCGACCTCAGCCAGCGTCTGCTCGATGGAGGCACGCATGGCCTTGAGCTCGGCGGCGAGGCTCACGAGCGGGACCATGATGCGGGGCTTGGGGTCGAGGTTCTCCTTCATGAGCTCGGCCGTGGCCATGGCGATGGCACGCACCTGAAGAATGGGGAGCTCGGGGTACACAAAGCCCAGGCGGCAGCCGCGCAGGCCCAGCATCGGGTTGGACTCGATCATGGAGTCAATCTGACGCAGGAGCTTCTTCTTGCCAGCAAGCTCAGCCTCAGAGGCACCGGCGCACTCAAGACGCGTGATCTCAACCTCGAGCTTGCGGGGGTCGTCGAGGAACTCGTGCAGGGGCGGATCGAGCAGGCGGACGGTGACGGGCAGGCCGTCCATGGCCTTGAACATGGCGTAGAAGTCGCCGGTCTGAGCCTCGTAGAGGTCCTCGCATGCCTTGTTGCGAACGGCCTTGTCGTCGTTGAGGATGTAGCTCTGGATGATCTGCTTGCGGTCACCGAGGAACATGTGCTCGGTACGGCACAGGCCGATGCCCTGAGCACCGAAATCGCGAGCGAGCTGAGCATCGGCGGGGTTGTCGGCATTTGCCTCAACACCAAGCTTGCGAACCTCATCGGCCCAGGTAAGGATAGTCTCAAGGTCGCCCGTGATCTTGGAGTCAACAAGCTTGACAGCACCGAGGACAACGGCTCCGGTGCTGCCGTCGATGGAGATGATGTCGCCCTCGTGCAGCACGATGTCGGTGCCGGAGACGACGACCTCCTTCTTGGCAGCGTCAATCTTCAGCTTCTCAACGCCGCAGACGCAGGGGGCGCCCATGCCACGAGCGATAA
>JAHZHK010000161.1:4758-5311 GCA_019420325.1 Coriobacteriaceae bacterium
TGCCACCGTGGCTCGTAAGGATGCCCTTGGCGGCAACCATGCCAGCCAGGTCGTCGGGGTTGGTCTCCCAGCGAACAAGAATGCAGTCGCGACCCTCAGCGGCAGCAACGACAGCGTCGGCTGAAGAGAACACAACCTCGCCCACGGCAGCGCCCGGGGAGGCGTTGAGACCCTGGGCAAGCAGGTCGTACTTGGCAGTCTTGTCGAACTGGGGGTGCAGGAGCTGGTCGAGCTGAGCAGGGTCAACGCGCTTGAGCGCTTCTTCCTTCGTGATGAGGCCCTCGTCCACCATGTCGATGGCGACCTTGAGGGCGGCGGCGGCGGTACGCTTGCCCACGCGGGTCTGCAGCATGAAGAGCTTGCCCTGCTCGATGGTAAACTCAATGTCCATCATGTCGCGATAGTGGTTCTCAAGGATGACGAAGACATCCTCGAGCTCCTGGCCGGCCTTCTCGAGACCGGGGGTGTGCTTGAGCGTCTCGATAGGCTCAGTGTTACGGATGCCGGCCACGACGTCCTCGCCCTGGGCGTTGACCAGGTAGTCGCCGTAGAA
>JAHZHK010000162.1:0-3665 GCA_019420325.1 Coriobacteriaceae bacterium
CACTTGACTGGCAGTCAAGGGGTCAGGGGTTCGAATCCCCTCATCTCCACCATTGCGGTTCACGGGCGTTTGGCTCAGGGGTAGAGCACTTCCTTCACACGGAAGGGGTCGCAGGTTCAAATCCTGCAACGCCCACCACCTTCGGGGGTGTAGCTCAGTTGGGAGAGCACTTGACTGGCAGTCAAGGGGTCAGGGGTTCGAATCCCCTCATCTCCACCATTGGAGATTAAACAGGCGAGAGTCGAAAGACTCCCGCCTGTTTTCGTTTATCTGGTCGTTTGCTATGACTGTTGCGAGTGAAGGGACGCACCGTATGGGCGAGATGCTGCAAGGTCTTGGAAGCGTGCTGATGGAGAGCCTCTCCTTCATTTCTACAGATGACTCGGGACAGATACTTATCTTTGGTTTGTATCCCGAGATCATCGCTATCCGAGCACTCTTTCTGTGCATCATCGCGGCGCTGGCGTTTCTTGTGCAGCATCTTCTCAGCAAGCTCATTCATCGCCTGATCGCCAACTTCGACAGCCTGCCGGCCGCATCCATTATCGTGAACTTCGTGCGCGTCATCGTGTGGTCGATGGCGCTCATCTGTGTGCTCGAGCCCGTCTTTGGCATCAAGCCCACCGCATTCATCACCGCGCTGGGCGTGACCTCGGTCGTCATCTCGCTGGGCCTGAAAGACACCATCTCAAACATCTTCGGCGGCTTCATGCTCATGGTGGGCCGTGTCATCCAGCCGGGCGACTACGTGACGATTGCGGGTGTCACGGGTACCGTTGTGGACGTCACCATGCGCCACACCGTGGTGGAGAACCGCCTCGACGAGCGCATCGTCATCCCCAATTCGGTGCTCAACACTACCTCGGTTCATCAGCTTCCTGCCTCCAGCGAGTCGCAGGCGACTCTCGAGTTCACGATGGAGCTCGGCTACGACCCCGATATGGTGGCTGCCGACCTGCTCAAGACCGTCAAGGAGGCCGCAGGCGACCGTTTGCGTACCGAGGAGGGGATGGAGCCTAAGGTGTTCTTCGATTCCATCACGCCCTATGGCGCCAAAGGCCAGATTTTCTTCTATGTCGTCGAGGGCGTTCCCTTCTCGGGTGTGCGCAATTCAATCGTGCGCGCCATCGCGAAGAAGGAATATTTTTCCACCAAGGGTGCCCGCGCGCTTGCCACCGACGTGGCCGAGGGCGGAGAAGCCGCTGAGGTCTAAGCCCGTCCGCTCGTTGTTTCTATGTGTCGCCCCCGCATGCCGCTGCCGGGTTACCTTTGCCGCTTTCTTTGGTCGCGGTAGAATGTGCAGCCGTCAGTCAACAGGGTATGTGACTTGCCGAGTCGGGCAAGCAAGGAGCAGCGTATGTCACGTTCAACTGAAGCACCTTCCACGCCGTCTCTGTTCGACGAGGCTGGCGAGGTGACTCCCGAGGCCGCCGGAACCGCCCCGGTTCGCGGGGCTGAGCCGGGATTCGACCCCTTTGCCCGTGCCGCCGAGCTCAACCGCCAGCTCGACTACCATGCCTATAGGTATTACGCGCTCGACGATCCTGAGATCACCGATGCTTCCTTTGACAAGCTCGTGCATGAGTTGCGCGATTTGGAAGCGGCTTATCCCGAGGTCGTGACGCCTCAGAGCTACACCCAGCATGTGGGAGGCTATGTCGCTCGCCAGTTCGACAGCGTGCCGCATGCAGCGCGCATGTACTCAATCGACGACGTCATGAACCTCGACGAGCTCGATGAGTGGCTTGAGCGCACCGAGC
Source organism: Coriobacteriaceae bacterium (assembly GCA_019420325.1). GTDB lineage: Bacteria > Actinomycetota > Coriobacteriia > Coriobacteriales > UMGS124 > UMGS124. The sequence goes on from JAHZHK010000162.1 coordinate 1,761, forward strand.
GCGAGTTGGGCGCCGCCCCCACCTATGTGTGTGAGCTTAAGATAGACGGCCTGGGTATCGCCCTCACGTACAAGAACGGCATGCTCGTGCGCGCGGCAACGCGCGGTGACGGCGTCATGGGCGAGGACGTCACGCTCAACGTGCGCACCATCAAGGACGTGCCCACACGCCTGTCCGACGAGGCCCTGGCGCATGTGAGTGCGCCCAACGGCTCGATCGAGGTGCGCGGAGAGGTCTTTATGCCCAAGGAGTCGTTTGTGCGCCTCAACGAGCAGAATGACGAGGCGGGCCGCGCCCCCTTCGCCAACCCGCGCAACGCTGCCGCCGGCTCCCTTCGCCAGAAGGACCCCAAGATCACGGCCGTGCGTGACCTGGCCACATTCATGTACGCCCTTGCCGATATGGACTCGGTCGATGTCGATTGCCAGTGGGACTTCCTTGCCTGGGAGCGCATGGCAGGCTTTTCGGTGAATCCCAACCTCAAGCGTTGCCGCGGTGCCGCCGAAGTGCATGAGTTCTGCGCAGAGGCCCTCGGCAAGCGCGACAACCTGCCCTACGACATCGACGGCGTCGTGGTGAAGGTTGATTCCTTTGCCTACCAGCATGCCTTGGGCTTCACGGCCCGCGCCCCGCGCTTCTTCACGGCGTTCAAGTTCCCGCCCGAGGAGCGCCAGACCGTGTTGCGCAACATCGCGGTGCAGGTGGGGCGCACCGGCGTTCTCACGCCTGTTGCCGAGTTCGACCCCGTCGTGGTGGCTGGGTCCACCATCGCGCGCGCCACGCTGCACAACATCGACGAGATTCGCCGTAAGGACGTGCGTGTCGGCGACACCGTGGTGGTCCACAAGGCTGGCGACGTCATCCCTGAGGTCGTGGGTCCCGTTCTCAGCCTGCGCCCAGCCGACGCCGCGTTGTTTGAGATGCCGACCCACTGCCCGAGCTGCGGCAGCCCCGTCATGCACGAAGGCGACGAGGTGGCGTATCGCTGCGTCTCCATCGACTGCCCCGCGCAGGCTTCCGAGCGACTGCTGCATTGGGTGAGCCGCCCGGTCATGGACATCGAGGTGGTGGGGGAGAAACTTGTCACCGCACTTCTCGAGAGCGGCCTGGTGCGCGACGTGGCCGACTTTTACAGCCTCACCGTCGAGCAGGTGGCCGCGCTGCCCACCGGTCGCGTGTATGCTTCCAAGTCCAAAGACCACGAGAAGGGCGACCCCGTCCTTGTCGGCCTCACCACGGCGCAGAAGGCGGTTGCCAACATCCAGGCATCCCGTGAGAAGCCCTTCTCACGTGTCCTGTTCGGCCTGGGCATGCGCCATGTGGGCAAGACGGTTGCCGAGGCCCTTGCGGACGCCTTTGGCTCCCTTTCGGCACTCGCCACGGCCAGCGTCGACGACATTGCCTGCGTCGACGGCGTGGGACCTCAGATTGCCCAGAGCGTCCATGACTTCCTGCGCGTGCCCGACAACCTCGCCGTTATCGAGCGCCTGCGTCAGGCCGGCGTGCAGCTTGAGGGCGCCAGCCGCAAGCTGAAGCCCCAGACGCTTGCGGGCCTCACGTTCGTGCTCACGGGAACGCTCGAGCGCCGTACGCGCGAACAGGCAGGCGAAGAGCTCAAGGCATACGGTGCCAAGGTGTCGGGTTCGGTCAGCAAGAAGACGTCCTATGTCGTGGCGGGCGAGGCCGCCGGTTCCAAGCTCACGCGTGCTCGCGAGCTCGGCGTACCGGTTTTGGACGAAAACGCCCTCGACGAGATTCTCTCTGGCGGCATCATTCCCGCAGTTTTGGGGTAACCTTGTAGGCATTGGTTCACGAGTCCGCGCATACGCGATTCAAGGAGGAGCTGTATATGGCAGACGGCAAGCAGGCCGAGGTCGACGTCAAGGGCCTGAAGGAAGAAAAGAT
>JAHZHK010000162.1:3675-5292 GCA_019420325.1 Coriobacteriaceae bacterium
GATGGCCAGGGTCACGAGGTGTTCTTCGACATCGACGGCGTGCCTGAGAAACTCTATGTCGGCGACTCGTGCTCGCTCGTGGTCTTCGGCACCTGCGAAAGCGGTTGCGACCTGGTGGGCGACAAGCTGAACCTCTCCACCATCCTGGGTGAGAACGTCGCCGACGTGGAGTTCGTCACGCAGGAAGGCGAGCTTGCCGTGAGCGAGGCGATTCCGCTCACCATGCCCGCCGAGCCCGGCAAGTATCAGTACGTCGTGCACTACGAGCCCCGCGTGCTCCCGATGCCCGAGGACGGCGGCCCCGCGTTCAAGAACCCGCACGAGGAGCGCGACATGCTCCTCGAGTTCACCGTCGAGCCTCACCATGTCGCCGTCTCCACGTGGGGCGTCACCGCGCCCGTGTGGGTTGGCCAGCCCATCGAGGTGTGCGTCGGCGTGAGCTGCTCGAGCGGCTGCGCCCTGGGTGGTCAGAAGATTCAGATCGTCGATGCTGACGAGAAGGTTGTCGCCGAGGGCAAGCTCCATGAGCCCGAGGCGCCGCGCGAGACCCTTTGGTGGGACAAGCTCACCGCCGTTGCGCCCATGGACGCCAAGCTGCATCGCTGGGAGGCGCGCTTCATCCCCGAAGGCATGGACACGCCCCACGAGCGCGCCTCGCACAAGTTCAGCTTTGTCGCGCGCATCCCACCGGAGCGCAACTTCAAGATCTGCGTCATCGACGACAAGACGGGCAAGCCCCAGCGCAGCGCCCGTTGCGAGCTCAAGCCTGTCGAGGGCACGGGCAAGGCCCAGTTTGCCAGCACCGGTTCGGACGGCCTGGCCATCATTGGCGCCGGCAAGGACAAGTACACCCTCAAGGTCACCGCTCCCAGCCGCAAGTCGTTCACCGAGGTCGTTGACCTTACCGAGCACGACCTCGAGGTTGAGGTGCACCTGCAGCCGGTGAGCGCCACCGAGAACGTGCCGCTGAAGGTCATCTCTCCGGCTGCTGAGGCCGAGGCTGCCCCCGCTGTTGAGGCTGCCCCCGTCGCCGAGACGCCTGCTGTCGAGACGTCCGCCGCTGAGACGCCCGCTGTCGAGGCGCCTCAGGCCGCTCCCGTCGCCGAGCAGCCCGCACCCGAGGCTCCCGTCGTTGAGGAGGCCCCGGCCGAGGCTCCCGCGTCTGTAGCTTGCGAGTCCCAGGAGAAGACTGCCGAGTAGGACGACCTCTCGCATATCTCGGGCATGAAAAAGGCTCCCAGGGTTAAACCCTGGGAGCCTTTTGCGTTAGGCGTTGAGGCACGTAGTCGATGAAGTTCCCGTTGACGTCAAGAAACCTAGTACACCATGCCCATGGCGGTGCGGACCTCGTCGAGGGTGGCGTCGGCGATCTCGTTGGCGCGCTTGTTGCCCTCGTGGATGACGTCCTTGATGTAGTCGAGGTCCTGCTCATAGGCGCGACGGCGCTCGCGGATGGGGGCGAGGTAGCCGTTGACGGCCTCGGTGACGTACTTCTTGAGGGTGCCCGAGCCGCCGTCACCGATTTCCTCGGCGATCTCGGTCTCCTTGCGGCCGGTGCACAGCGCCGCGGTCGTAAGGAGGGCCGACACGCCGGGGCGGTTCTCCTTGTCGAAGTAG
>JAHZHK010000163.1 GCA_019420325.1 Coriobacteriaceae bacterium
CCGCCCTCTTCCGGTGCGGGCTTTGCCAGATCGTGACTTCGGGAGGCCATGCGTCTGGGTGTTGCCGTCTTGTCGTTCCATACCAACCTTGACCGATGCGAGGCTGCTCGTGCGGCCATGCCTGCTCGCCTGGGTCTTGCTCCGCAGTCCGGCGGCCTGGAATCCGACCGTCCGGAGAACCTCGGCCGCCTGGGTGCCTGCGTGCCGCTGCCTTCCGGCATGACGCTGCGCGAGCTTGCTTGTTCGTGCAAGGACGCATTGGGCGACGTGGCGCAGGCCTATGGTCCGCTTGATTCCACTCGCACCCGTGCCGCATTCTTCACCGGCAGTCTCGGTGATTGCGGTCACTATGCGCTTGAGGCCGGCTGCGACGTCGTGGTGTGCGGTGAGTGCGGCTACCACAAGGCGCTCGAGCTTCTCACCCACGGATGCGCGGTCATCGTGCTCGGCCATGATGTGTCGGAGCTGCCGCTCGTGGGTGTTCTCAACGACGTTCTCGACTCGTTCGGTGTGCCTGAAGATGCGCGTGTGGTGCTTTGCGAGGATTCGCATTGGTCTAGCATCTGATACGCGTCTGGGCGTGTATCATGATTCGACCATTGAATGAAACGCTTTTGTAACCTTCCTTGTACACGAAATTGCAGAGAAAGAGGAATCAAGTATGCCGGTCACGACCGATCTTCTCGAGCTCCAGCAGGTTGACTTGCAGATTATGCGCGACCGTAAGGCAATTGACGAGATTCCCCAGGCAGAGCAAATCAAGGAGGTTCGCGGAAGGCTCAAGGAGCTTTCCAAAAAGACCACGAAGATTGTGGGCCTGCTCAAGGACGCCCGCATCGAGGTCGAGGACAACGACGGTCGCCGCCGCACGCTGAGCGCCCGTGTCGAGGAAGTCAAACGCGACAGCGATGCTTCCGATGACTTCCGTCTCACTCAGAGCTATAAGGCCGAGCTTGACCGTCTGGCCAAGCGCCTTGAGAAGGTCGATTTCAACCAGAAGAAGGCCAAGGCCGAGCTTGAGCGTCTCGAGGGCCTCTATCGTCAGGCTGCCTCCATCAAGACCCAGCTCGAGGCCAAGGAGGCCGAGCTCGTCGAGGCTTTTAAGAAGAGCGCCAGTGCCCTGCGCGAGGACCTTACCCGTCTCGTCGCCCGCCGCGAGACCCTGCAGCAGGCCATTCCCACAGACCTTCTCGAGCGCTACCGCGTCTCCTGCGCCCAGCACAACCTTGTGGGCATCTGCAAGCTCGAGGATCACGTGTGCACCGGCTGCCGCGTTGAGCTTCAGCAGTCTCAGTACGAGCAGCTCATCAAGGGCGACAGCCTTGCCGTGTGCCCGGTGTGCGGTCGAATGATGGTCGTGCACGGCGCATAAGGCCTCCTGCCTTTAGAGTGCCTGCGTAGATTCATGCTGCGAGGTTGACCAAAAACGCACCGAGAACGTACAATCGTCTAGCATTTGTGACTTCTCTCGTTTTAGGCGAGTTTTGGATATAGAACGGTCAAAACTTCATCTAATTCCTCAGGGTGCTCACGATGCCGGACGTCTAACGTGCGGCGTGTCAGTGTTGGCATGTGCTCGTCTTTCGTCCGTTTTGCATAATAGCTAAACGAAGCCGGGAGGTAGCACATGGACGTTATGTACGTTGTCGTTGCAATCGCTGCAGCGGTCATTGGTGCGGCTCTCGCCCTGCTTTTCGCCGCTAAGAGCGCAAGCGGCAAGCTCACTCAGGCAAAGTCCGAGGCCGATCAGGTACTCGACGGCGCAAAAAAGCAGGCCGAGACCATCAAGAAGGAAGCGGAAATTTCCGCCAAGGAAGAGGTCTTCCGCATTAGGCAGACCGCCGATTCCGAGATTCTCGAGAAGAAGAAGGCATCCGAGGCCGAGGCGGCCCAGCGCGCTGGCGAGATTCGCGAGCGCGAGAATCGCCTGCTTCAGCGCGAGGAGTCCCTCGACCGTCGTTCTGACTCGCTCGATAAGAAGGAGCACCAGCTCTCCAGCGAGGCTGGCCAGATTGAGAAGCGTGCCCGCGACGTCGAGGAGCTCGAGCGCAAGCACACCTCCGAGCTCGAGCGTATCAGCGGCCTCACCACCGACGAGGCTCACAAGGAACTGCTCGATCGCGTGCGTGATGATGTGACGCGTCAGAGCGCCACCATCATCCGCGAGAGCGAGCAGCGTACGCGCATCGAGTGCGAGAGCACCGCGCGTCGCATTCTTGCCACCGCCATCCAGCGCTGCGCCTCCGACCACGTGGGTGAGGTCACGCTCACCACGGTGCACATCCCCTCTGATGACCTCAAGGGCCGCATCATCGGCCGCGAGGGTCGCAACATCCGCACTTTCGAGCAGATGACCGGCGTGAACCTCATCATCGATGACACGCCCGAGACCGTGCAGCTCTCTAGCTTCGACCCGGTCCGTCGCGAGATCGCCCGCGTCACTCTCGAGAACCTCATTGCCGACGGTCGCATTCATCCGGCGCGCATCGAGGAGCTCTTCAACAAGGCCACCGATCAGGTGAACGCCAAGGTGCTCGAGGCCGGCGAGCAGGCCTGCTTCGACCTCGAGGTCAACGACATTCACCCCGAGCTCGTGAGGACCCTGGGTGCCTTGCGTTACCGCACTTCGTACGGCCAGAACGTCCTCAACCACTCCGTTGAGGTTGCCCGCATGTGCGAGATTATGGCCGACGAGCTCGGTCTCGATTCCTCGCCCTTCAAGCGCGCGGGTCTTCTGCACGACATTGGCAAGGCCATCGACCATCGCGTCGAGGGTCCCCACGCCGTCATCGGCGCCGACCTTGCCCGCAAGTACGGCGAGGCTCCCACCATCGCGCACGCCATTGAGGCTCACCACAACGACGTTGACCCCTCGAGCGTGCTCGATGTGCTCGTTCAGGCTGCCGACGCTTGCTCTGCCGCCCGGCCTGGTGCCCGTCGCGAGTCTGCTGAGACCTACATCAAGCGCCTTGAGAAGCTTGAGGAGATTTCGAACTCGCATCCCGGTGTCGAGCGCACCTATGCCATGCAGGCCGGTCGCGAGATTCGCGTTATGGTCAAGCCCGAGGAAATTTCCGACGCTGCCGCCGTCGTTCTCGCGCACGACATCGCGACCGAGATCGAGAACCAGATGGAGTACCCCGGCCAGGTAAAGGTCGTGGTCATTCGCGAAAGCAGGGCTTGCGACATTGCCAAGTAATGAAGCCAGCCGCTCCGACGGCCTGACCTCATTTATCGAAAACGTGTTAGGTGACGAATCCCTGCGCATCGAGGAACGTCTCGGCGCAGGGTTCGTTCGTTTAAAGGTATCTGAGGCTGAGCGTCGCCAGGCAAAACAAGACATCCAGTACGTCGAGGACGCCGTCTGCGAGATGGTGCGCAACTCTCGCGACGCCCATGCCCAGCATGTGTTTGTGGCCAGCACCCGCGACGGTGCCCGCCGCAACCTCATTGTCATCGACGATGGCGACGGCGTGCCTTCCTCCATTGCCGAGAAGGTCTTCGACCCGCGCGTCACAAGCAAGCTTGAGTCCATGCACATGGACCGCTGGGGTGTGCACGGCAGGGGCATGGCACTCTATTCCATCCGCCAAAACGCCCTTGAGAGTCGCATTGTCTGCTCCGAAAAGGGCAAAGGCTGCGTCATCAGCGTCGCCTTCGACACTACGGCCGTTCCTGAGCGCGCCGACCAGTCCACGCTGCCCACGCTTGTCGAGCAGCCCGAGGCGCCTGTCGCGCCAGATGCCACAGTCGACAAGACGCGCGGACCTCATAACATCTTGCGCACCGTTGCCGACATCGCGCTTGACTGCCCCACATCCCAACGCTTTTTTGTGGGCAGCCCTGCTGAGGTTTTGGCCACGCTTGTTGCGCAAGGGCGCAAATATGTCGCCGCTCACCCTACAGTTGAGCGTGAGGGATGTGCCTTCTGGCTTCTACCGACATTTGCAGCCACGCCTCTCGAGCTGCAGCAGGCGGCCGAGACACTGGGTATCACCGTTTCCCAGCGCAGCTGCTATCGCATTCTCAATTTCGAGGTCAATCCCCTGAACGAGATTCGTCGTTTGCTTGCTGGTGAGGGTGCGCCCCAAAAGCCCGGTCAGGTCGACCTTCTTCAAGACCGCCGCAAGCTTAAAATCTCGCGTGAGGACACCGAGGAGTTTGCCTCCCTCATGGCACGCGATTTTGAGATGCTGGCTGAGCGCTACTACCTCGACTTGGCGGGAGACGTCAGAGTACGCGTTGCGCAGGACAAGGTGGTCGTGACCTTTCCGATTTCCAAACAGCTCTAACTGGCCCATAGGCTACAATCGACCCGCTCGTTTTGAGCCTCATCTTTTACCGTACAGGAGCCCCCATGCCCTTCTCCTCTCACCCCGAAGAAGCAATGATCGCCAACTCCATGCAGCCCTTGAGCGGCAGCACCTATCTCGTCCGTGCCTTTGGCTGCCAGATGAACTTCCATGACGCCGAGCGCGTGCGCGGCATGCTGGAGACGGCTGGCTCGCTTGAGGTCTCTGAAATCGAGGAGGCCGACATCGTCGTCTTCCTTACTTGCTGCGTGCGCGAGGCTGCCGACACGAGGTTGTACGGCCAGGTGCAGTCTATGCGCAACATTCCCCCGCGTGAGGGAAGCGAGCGTCGCATCGTGGCTGTGGGCGGCTGCATTGGCCAGCGCGACGGCGACAAGCTCTTCGACATCCTGGGCAACGTCGACATCGTCTTTGGCACCCATACCATCCACCGTCTTCCCGACCTACTTTCGGCTGCTCTTGCCGGCGAGGGCCATTGCATCGCCATTGCTGAGACCGACGAGGACGGCGTGTGCGCCAGTGACCTGCCTTCCAAGCGCGACGACGCCTTCCATGCCTGGGTGCCCATCACCTATGGCTGCAACAACTTCTGCACCTACTGCATCGTGCCCTACGTGCGCGGTCGCGAGCGTAGCCGTGTCTTCGAGGATATTCTCGAGGAGGTGCATCGCCTGGTAGGGGAGGGTGTCAAGGAGATCACCCTGCTCGGTCAGAACGTGAACTCCTATGGTCGCGACCTGTACGGCGCCCCTCGTTTCGCCGAGCTTCTGCGCGAGGTGGGCAACAGCGGCATCGAGCGCCTGCGTTTTGCCACGAGCCATCCTAAGGACCTTTCCGACGAGACCATTGCTGCTATGGCCGAGGTCAAGTCTGTGATGCCCGCGCTCCATCTTCCCGCGCAGTCCGGCTCTTCCCGTATCCTCAAGATGATGAATCGTACCTACGATCGCGAAACGTACTTGCAGCTCGTTGACA
>JAHZHK010000164.1 GCA_019420325.1 Coriobacteriaceae bacterium
GACGATTCCCGGCCCGGCCGGACCCATCCCGTACACCACAATTTGGCACGCGATCTTGGGGCTATAGCTGCATGTGAGTTATAACGCATACTTTTGCCCACTTTGGGCACGCGAGCGCGCTGGGGAGGGGCGCCTGCGCGATCGAGGGGGCATTGGACGGGCGATTCTTTGGAGACGGCTGGGTATGGGCGCAACCTTAGCTTGCGCTTGCGACGGATTTGCCTGCTCGTGTCCAGGAGGCCGGCAGCGTACAATTCCAAATCGGTACGGGGGTTTACTGTAGATTACAGCTATTGTTACCAAGCATTTTAGTGCCAGTATGCAGCTTGCTGGAATCGTTGGGCCTCCGCCGGGGTCTTAGTGCGGCGCAAGGGGTGCCGCACGTCACGTAAGGAGGACTGCACATGAGCTCTATTTCTCGTCGTGACCTTCTCAAGAACGCCGCCGCCGGCAGTGCCGCCGTTGCCGCGCTGGGTATGGCTGGGATCGCCTCGGCCGACGAGGCCGCGCCCGTCGCAGGCCAGCACAGCTGGGAGGTCAAGCCTGAGCCCATCACTGAGGTTTCCGAGACCGTCGACTGCGACGTGCTCATCATCGGCGGTGGCTATTCGGGCTGCTCCTGCGCCTGCAACGCTGCCCAGAACGGCCTCAACACCATTCTGGTTGAGAAGGACGACGTCCTCAACGGCCACGGCGTGGGCGGCACCGGCGCCATCAAGAGCCGTGTGATGGACGAGAACGGCGTCGTGCTCGACAAGCCTATCGAGATGGAGCGCTGGGTCGCCACTTGCGGCAACCGCTGCAACGAGAAGATCGTTGGCAAGTTCTTCCGCGAGTCCGAGCGCTGCATGAACTGGCTGCTCGACCTGGGCGAGGAGTACGGCATGAGCTGCATGCTCACCGTTGGCTCCAACTCCACCGTGCACCCCGAGGCTTCCTGCTACCACATGCTTTTCGGTGGCGACTTCTACGATCAGTATGGCTTTGCCAAGGCCGTTGAGTACATGCTGGCTGACGCAGCCGAGAAGGCAGGCGCCCAGATTGTGTTCAACATGCCTGCCGTTCAGCTCGTGCAGGACGAGTCCGGCGCCGTGACGGGTGCCATCTGCCAGAATGCCGATGGCGACTACGTGCAGTACAACGCCGCCAAGGGTGTCGTCCTGGCCACCGGCGACGTTTCCTGGAACGACGAGTACCTCGAGGAGTTCGCTCCCATCGCACTCCAGGTGAAGTCGCGCCTCTGCGGTGACCTGGGCAACGTCGGCGACGGTCACAACATGGCCGCTTGGGCCGGCGCTGCCTTCCAGCCTGCTCCCTGGCCCACGATGATGCACCCCCAGGCCGCCGGTATGTTCCACGGCCCCTTCCTCTTCATCAACCCCGAGGGCAAGCGCTTCATGAACGAGGCTACCTGGGTGCAGGGCAAGTGCGTCGGCATCATGGTCAACGGCGGCTCCAACCACGCCTGGTCGATCTTCGACTCCAACTTCGAGGCTGACAACACCGCCTCGCTCGAGTTCGGCGGCGGCATGTTCTGGGACAGCTTCCGCGCCGTGGGTACCACGCCTGCCGACGCCTCGGCCTCCCACGCCAAGACCGTGAAGGAAGGCGTGGAGAACACGCCCGACTACTACAAGTGCGCCGACACCATCGAGGAGCTCGTCGAGCAGCTTGACGTGCCCGCTGACGTCGCCCTTGAGACCATCGCCCACTACAACGAGCTGTGCGAGGCCGGCGAGGATACCGACTTCTACAAGGAGAGCCATTTCCTCTTCCCCATCAAGCAGGGCCCCTTCTACGCTGTTGAGGTCGGCCCGGGCCTGCTGGGCGTGTGCGGCGGCATCCAGATCAACGACGATTTCCAGGCCGTCGACGCCAACAACCAGCCCATCGAGGGCCTCTATGCCATCGGTAACTGCGCCGGCGGCATGTACGCCTACGACTATCCCATCAACATCCAGGGCAACAGCCACGGCCGTTGCCTCATGGAGGGCAAGTGCCTCGCCGAGCAGCTCGCCGGCGTGAGCGAGTAGTCAAACCCGCCCGGTAGTTTGGATTGATGATGGCCCCGTGCCTGGGAAATACCTGGGTGCGGGGCCATTCCTGTAGGGTAGAATGCTGACGGTTTTACTTGGTGGAGGGATGACCCATGACACGGCTTGAAAGTACAGACGCCGCATTCGCCCATCTTCAGGAGCTGCTCGATGGGCTGCCTGGCATGCAGGAACTCGCAGAGAAGGCGCGCTCGGCGCATGTCGCCGATGAGGCTGCAGCTCTCGACCACGAGCTGGCCACCGCGCACGCCGCGCTTGCCCTTCGCGAGTCCGACCTTGCCGAGGCACGCACGCAGCTAAGGGCGGCTGAGACGGCGCAGGACGCCGGCCGCGCCGACCATTTCCGCCGAGAGGTCCTTTTTTATGCCGACCAGGTGGCCCTTGCCAAGGGGCCGGTCAACGAGGCCGAGTTCAGGATCGGCAACCTGCTCAAGCGCGAGCATGCCGAGAACCTCCAAGCCCTGCAAGCTCACGCGCTCGAAACCGTCACCCTGGCTGGCCTCGAGGCCCGCATTGCCGCTTACCAGGACGATTACCAGTGCACATACGAGCTGTGCCAGAGCTTCGAGGATTTGGGCGAATAGAGAAAAGGCGTCCGCGACCCGCCCTCATATTCCTGTCCTTCATCGGCTACCATACAGTCCTGCCCTGAGGCTCCCATCGGCTGCCATGCGGCTTTCGCCCTGGCCTTGCTCTGGTCCTCATGGGCTACCATATTGTCTTGCTGGACTCCTCTGGCCCCTCCACCCCTACCGAAAGCGAACACGACCTCATGCCAGCTCAACGTGTCTGTCTCGACCAGCTCCGTCCCTCCTCCTTCGCCTTCCGCGCGGCCATCTTTGACTTCGATGGTACGCTGGCCGATTCTTGCGATGTCTGGGCGCAGGTGGACCGCGATTTCTTCGCGGCACGCGGCCTCGCCTATAGTCCGGAGTACGCCGAGACGCTCGCGCTGCTCGGCTTTGAGGACGGTGCGCGCTACACGGTTGAGGCATATGGTCTGGCAGAATCGCCGCAAGAGATTTGCGACGAGTGGAACCGCATGGGTCGCGAGCACTACGCCCATGACGTACAGATGTTCCCCGACGCCCTTGAATACGTGCGCGCCCTCAAGCGGCAGGGCATCCTCACGGCCATCGCCACGACAAACGACCCCCAGGTCGTCTCGTCCATGGAGCCGCGCGTTCCCATGGCGGGCCTGTTCGACACGCGCGTGCACGGCTGTGAGGTCGCGCATCACACCAAGGAGCATCCCGACATCTTCTTGGAGGCTGCACACCGTCTGGGCGTCGAGCCGCACGAGTGCGTCGTTTTCGAGGACCATCTCATGGCAATTCGCACGGCGCAGGCGGCTGGTATGGCATGCGTGGGTCATGTCAACGGCCAAGCCACGCAGCCAACGGACGAAATCCAGGCGCAAGCGGGCGTCATTATTAAATCGTGGAGCGAGTTGCTCCACTAGTTAGCGCGGGGTGCCTCTCTTGCTATATAGTAGGGTGTCTGCAAGCAAATACCCAGGTAGATGATGGGATTTCTTCAACCCTGAGGTATGGTTTGAATATAGAGGGAGCACCCGTATGGCCGCATCGCCCGATGAGAAGACCGCGTCCCTGTTCGTTGAGCTGCTCGGCAAAGAGCTCGTGTGCGCACTGGGCTGCACCGAGCCTATCGCTCTGGCCTATGGTGCGGCGCTTGCTGGTCGCACGCTTGGCGAGCCCGTCGAGCATATGGTCGTGCGCTGCAGCGGTAACATCATCAAGAACGTCAAGAGCGTCGTTGTGCCCAACTCGGGCGGCCTCAAGGGCGTCGAGGTAGCGGCCGTGCTCGGCCTTCTCGGCGGTGACGCCGACCGTGAGCTCGAGGTTCTCCAGTCGGTGACGCCCGAGGTTGTCGAGCGTGCCCAGGCCCTCATCGCGCAGGGCTTCTGCGAGGTCGAGCTTGTCGAGGGCGTGCCGAACCTTTTCATCGTCGTGGAGGTGTCGGGCGCGGGCCACACCGCCTCGGTCACGCTGCGCGACCGCCACACCAACGTTGTCGACGTTACCCGCGATGGTGAGACGATCCAGCGTGAAACTCATGACGAGGAAGACGACGCCTACGATCAGGAGGTCTACCGCCGTCTTTCAATGGCCAACATCTGCGCGTTTGCCCGCGAGGTAGACCTTGCGTGCGTAAAGCCCCTGCTTGAGCGCCAAATCGACTGCAACACCGCCGTGTCCGAAGAGGGCCTGCGCGGCCACTGGGGAAGCGAGATCGGCCGCACGATTCTCGCCATGCACCCCGCCGACGTCACAACGCGTATGCGCGCCCGCGCGGCTGCGGGGTCCGATGCGCGCATGGGCGGCTGCTCTCTGCCCGTCGTCATCAACTCGGGTTCGGGCAACCAGGGCATGACGGTGTCGCTGCCTGTCATCGAGTACGCCGCCTCGGTTCATGCCACCCATGAGCAGCTCCTGCGTGCGCTGTGTATCTCAAACCTCACGGCGCTTCACCTCAAGCGCTACATCGGCAGCCTCTCGGCCTTCTGCGGGGTGGTGTGCGCGGCGGCCGGTGCGGGCGCGGCGGTGACGTACCTGGCCGGCGGCACCGACGCCCAGGTGGGTTCCACGGTCGTCAACACCATCGCCAACGTGGGCGGCATCATGTGCGACGGCGCCAAGGCGAGCTGCGCGGCCAAGATCTCGAGCGCGGTGGACGCCGCCATGCTCGGCCACACCATGGCGATGCTCGGCGAGGACTTCTGCGCTGGCGACGGCCTGGTGGGCGAGGACGTGGAATCCTCCATCGCCTCGATGGGCTACGTGGGCCGCGTGGGCATGGCCTCCACCGACGTCGAGATCCTCAACATCATGATCGGCAAGACGCGCCCCAGCTGCATGTGCTGCTAACTGACTGGTCGCAAACGCCTCAGCTGCATGCGTTGCCAACTGACCGGCAAGACGCGCCCCAGTTACATGCGTGCCAACGATTGACCAGGTACGCCCCAGCTGCATGTTCTGCTAGGAAAGCAATGAACAAGTAGCCCCCGGCCGCAATCCCTCCCGCGCCAGCGTC
>JAHZHK010000165.1 GCA_019420325.1 Coriobacteriaceae bacterium
GCGCGGCCGCACTCACTGGGGTGCGGCGCGAGGGAGAACTATACACGCAGGCGCGGGGCGGGGGCAAGGGCGGGAGGGACGCTCCATCGGATGCGCACAAGTCGGGGGATAATGATTGTTTTAGGCGCGCTTTCCCGGCCGAGGAAGGCCGGGCCTGGGCCGCAAGCTCCACGGCCCGCGCAAACAGGCCGGGCTTCGACGCCCTTGGACGCGCGGGGGCGCGCAGGCCAGGCGGCCGCCGCCCGCGGAACGTCCGCCCGAGGCAGGCTGCGTTGCGGCGGCCCTCGCCCATCAAGGGCGCACACTCTCTTACGCCGCCCCCTCCCCGAAAGCGCGAACAACGGGCCCGCCCCGCAGGCGACCGGGCTTTCCCGGCCCGGGCGGCCGCCCCACCGGGCGCACAGATCGGCCCCTCCTCCCCATGTGCCGGGCGTGACGCCGCGCGAAGAAGTGGCCGGCAATCCTATAAAGGGTCCCCTCAACCCCATCCGCGTGCCTGATCAGGCTCAGTTCACATTCAAAAGGCATGCTCCTTCGAACCCAATCTTAAGGCCCTACCCAGCGGAAGACGTTTCTCCTTGCCATACAACATAAACACTGCCCCATTCAACGGGCACTTGTCGGAGCAATTGCTCCCTTCGCGCATTAGGACATACGTGTGCAAGCTGCGGGTATATACTTGCGGATACATCAACGTATATAGATACGCTCGTAGCTATTTGAATGAAGGAGGATTTGGCGATGGACGCCACCAAAGCCGAAATCATAAATCAGATACGTGAGCTCAATGCTCTTCTTATACAGGCAAAACTACATGTGGGCCGTTCAAAGCTCGCACATCATTTTCATCGCGATGAGCTCGATTCAGATATCCCGGGGCTGCATGGCCAGGGACGCCTTCTGGGCATCTTGGGTCTCAACCCGGGCACCAGTGAGACGACACCCAGGGATTTGGGCTACATCCTGGGCATGAGCCGCCAAGCCGTGACCGATTTGCTCTCCAAACTCGAAGCGAGGGGCCTTATCGCACGCAAGCCCTCTCCTTCGGGGGCGGGCCAGGTCTCCGTTTCTCTCACGCGTAAGGGTCGTGAGGCGCTGAACCGCATGCGCGATGATGACGACGGAATGCCCGATGTGCTTGATTGCCTTAATGAGCAGGAACTTGCACAGTTTGATGAGTACTTGCGGCGCATCATTCGAAACGCCGAATCCAAGTCCTCCAACGATGAGTTTGCCGAAAGACGCCGCGCTATGCATGAGTTCTTCAACCTCACGCACCCCGATGCGCCTGAAGAAGAAATACCCATGCGTACCAGCCATGTTCAGGTTGAGCGCACGATTGCGGAAGGAAGCACTCGATGAGTGAAGACAACGAGAAGGACCCGGCTGGCAGGGGGCGCATACATACCTCAGGGGTTCATGTCGGGTTGAAGACCCTCTTCAGCCCGAGCAGCCCAAACGCCCCAGAGCAGCACTCGACGTCGCTCAAGGTTGAGCGCAACGCCTCCGGCGTGCGCATCGAAGGCCGTCTGACCTCCCCTATCGCGCGTGTCCCCGAAGAGGTTGCGGTTTGCCCAGGCATCACCATCAAAGGGCGCAACATCAAGTCGCTTGCCTACACGACCGACGTGGCGGTTATCCGTAACTGCAATGCCGATGCCATCCTCGCCGTCTATCCCTTTACTGGCGAGCCCATTATCACGCAGGCCCTGCTTACCGTGGCCCAGCAGCCCATTTTCGTGGGCGTCGGCGGCGGCACCACCACAGGCTCGCGCGTTGTGGAGCTTGCCATGATGGCGGAGATGCAAGGTGCGGCCGGCGTCGTGCTCAATGCTCCCGCCAGTGCCGAGACGGTGGAGAGCACCATGGCGGTCATCGATATTCCCGTGATGGCAACAGTGCTGGCAGATGATGAGGACGTTGACAACAAGATCATGGCCGGCGCGGCCATCCTCAACGTTGCTGCAGGTGCGCGCACAGCAGAGGTTGTCGCAAGCATTCGTGCACGTCATCCCGAAATGCCCATCGTGGCCTCTGGTGGCAAAACGGGCGAGAGCATCCTTGCCACCATCGCCGCTGGTGCCGACGCCGTTTCCTGGACGCCGCCGAGCGCTCAGGACCTGCAGCACGCGATGATGAACAGGTATCGCGAGGGTTAAACGCAGAGGCAAAACGCCTCGAAACCGCAGCACTTTAAGTGGCTGACATCCCAGAATGAAACGGGGCCATACCACAATAAACTGCCTCCCATTTCTTGGACACGGAAAGTAAAGTTCAAGGAATGGGAGGCATATTTATGCCGGTTGACCTGCGATGCAAGCATGACAGGGAGGTCAGGGCGAGGGCCGCCGACCTCTTTGCGGTCGCAAACGTGCGGCCCCATATGGATGCTCCCCCATGCGCTCAGCGCCGCCAAACAGGCATGTTGTCCATCAAACCACGCGCGAACATCCCCGTGCGCGCCTCACATGCCATCGGGCGTGCCGTAGCGCCGCAGGCACATCGTGCGCCATAGCAAACCCCCATTTCTCGGCGAAGCGTGCTTGGCCGGGAAATGGGGGCAGGCATGTGTCATCCAAAATGCAGGCCGGCTCCAATACGCGTCACCGGAGACGGCGCTACGCCTCGATCACAGAAGACACGCCGAGGATTTCGTCGGCCTCGTCGAGCAGGGCGTTGCCCTTTTCAAGCAGGTCATTGAACATGTCGGGGTTGTGGGCACCCTCGGAGTTCTCAGCGGCAGCAAAATTCCAGTAGTAGCAGGCATAACGCTGAATCTCCTGGAGCCTGGCGACCTGGTCTTCCGTCAAGCCGTTGGCAAGGGCGGTGTCCATGTCGAAGACGAGGTTGCCGTCGGCATCGGGAATGGCGACCTTGTCCTCGAAGTTGAAGATGAACTGCTCGGCGCGCAAGCCCAGCTCATGGGTGCGACCGTCGATGTCTTCCTGGATGGAGGCAACCTCGCTGGCCAGGTCGGTGTGACACGTGTTGCAAGAGGCGAGAAGCTCAGGCTTGTCGAGGGGGCTCTGAATGTTGTGGTCGGTGTACTCAACGCCCGTTTCCTCGTCGGCGACCGTGCCCATGTGGCAGTCGGCGCAGGTATAGCCCATCTTGGCCATGGGGCTGGGGTTGGCACCATAGTTGAACTCGAACTCGGCATGGCGCACGGCGAGCATCTGCGCACCAGTGGAGGCGTAGGTCCAGTCAGAGAAGCCGCACTCGTCATAGAAGGCGAGCGCATCCTCGGCATTCATGCTGGCAAGACCGCCATAGTAGGGACTAACCGGCTCGCCGGACTCGAACGGAGCGTCGGAGCCCTCCTCTACCGTAGGGGCCATGGAGTAATCGCAATGGCACTGGCCGCAGGCTGCGTTGGCCACCGTGGTCTCGTCGAGGTCATCGCCCATGGCGCGAATCCAATCCTCGCGAAGCACCGCGTTGGTGGTGGGGTCCTCGTTCTCATGGCAGTTTGCGCAAGAGACGTTCTCAGTGAACGCGTCCTTATACTCGGTGATAGGCTGGGTCCAATAGCTGCCTTCACCCTCGTAGTTGGCGGCGTCGAAATGCACCTGAGGTGTCTTGCAGGCATAGCAGGAAACCTTGCCCTTCGACTCGGAAAGGTCGCCCAGGCGTCCGTTGTTCGCGACAACCCACACAGAGTAGGCGTGGCCGCCCGGCTCGGTGTAATACTTGGCGTAGCCATACCCCTTGCCGAGAGTCTTGATCTCGGGGTACTGGTCCTCATCGAGGAAGTTGACCTTGGTGGAGGTGTAGTCGCCGTCGAGCAGGTCGGTGCCCACCGAGGTGGTGTCGATGTTGCCTTCGGCAATGTACTCGCCGTACTCAAGCGGCACATCCGTGGCAGTCATGAGGTAGGAATTGTATTCAAGCGGGAACTTGTCGGCCCAGTAGGAAGCGTCAATCACGCCGTACTGGTCGTACTCGAAGGCAGCGTCAGCAATAACTTCCTGGGCTTGGCCATCATTGGCTGCCTTTTGCTCCTCGCCTGAAGCGACAGCAGCAACGCCGGCAAAAGCCAGCATACATGCCAGGCACGTACCTGCTACGGCGGCGAATCTCGTCTTCTTGACCTGCATGAGTGTCTCCTCTCCCCGGTTGGGCCGACCGCCTTTGAGGGCCGGCTTTAAAAAATTGTAAAACGGCAATAATTTGGCCGTCTGTTGTGAGGACAACATGCGAGGAGAGAAATTTTGGAGCTGGAAACGAGAGAAGCCCGCCATCCCTAAGGAAGACGGCGGACTTCACCGGCGAGCAGGAGGCGGGCAGAGATGGGTAGGTGGGCAGGCTGACCCAAGCATCGATTTCCCGAGCAGCCGAGGCGGCAACATGCCCCTGAACGCGTGGAAAAGCAGGCAAGGCGGCTTAATCGAGGATTACTCCACCTGGCCCATCGTCCATGCTGTGGAAGTGCCGAAGTACTCGTCGAAAGCGTTGCGGTCATACGTCTCGGTCGCAAGCTCATTGGCACTGGACATGACAAAATCGCTGGTATAGTCGCCATCGACTGTAACGGTGACGCTTGAGGTGCCTTGGACGACGGTTTGCCCGCCCGCGACGATGGTCACCGTGTTGCCATCGGTGTCGACGATGCTACCGCCCATGGCAACGCCGAGCGCGCTCAGGTGTGCATCAGAGGTAACGGTCCAGGTAGAAGAGCCGTCCACATTTACGCTCAGCGGGGCAGAACTGGTGGCGCCGTTGACGCTGCCCTCGATACTCGCCGATCCGCTCCAGATGCTTCCATTGAGAAGATGCAGGCTGAGCGTAGAAGTCGTGTCAGCGTACACATCGCCTGCGAGCTGCTGGTTTGTGGCCGTGAAATTCACCTGGGCGCCGTTGCTGCCCGGCGTGCCCCAGTTGTTGGCGTCGTCGCCGGCCACATAGGCAAGCTTGCTGGATGCAGAATCGAAGTCAAGAACGGTGTTGGACGGCACGACGTTTGCTGTGGTGTTGGTGAAGTAAAACATGGTGCCCGAGGTAATGGCGGCCTTGAGCGTGGAAGATGCCGCCTGAAAGCTCGCGGCATCGCCCGTGGTGGCCTCGGCGTCGCCCGAGGTGG
>JAHZHK010000166.1:0-2502 GCA_019420325.1 Coriobacteriaceae bacterium
AGTGAAGGAAAGCGCCTCCTCGGCGAGGGCGACGTGCTTGGTTGCGCCGGAAAGCGCAACGGCGCCGGCAAGACCCGCAGCCGCGACGGAGAAGCTACGACGGGTGATATTCTGCGCGTAAAGGCTCTTGGCAAGTTCCATGTATGCCACGCTCCTTAGTAAGTGGTTGGTCCCGTATGAGGCGAACGGCCTCTCGTGCCTTGCGGGGTTGCGCGCCAGCCCCGCTCGGCCAAAGTGAACTGTACGGCGCAACCAAGCGCACAGGAAACGGCACCAAACGGGTACTATGCAGTAAAAAGCCTGGTAGAACTCACACAACCCCATTCGGGTACTTTTTAAAATCCGCAGTGCGACTCATCGGCACACCTCTTTCGCCATGTTGTATCATGACCGTAACTTCCTGATGCAAGAGAGGTGTCCGACGTTGTCGCTCCTGAAAAACCTGCGGCCGTGCTACTTCGGCCTGTGCTTCGTCCACATGTGGATCTACTGCACCACGCACCGACCCTCGGTGAGCGACGACATCTCAACGATGGCCGCAATGTATCTCGCGCAGTCGGCCACGCTCGCTGCATTGCTCCTCGTCGCAATCCGATGCTGGCGCAGCGCAGGTAAACGGCAGCACAATGCACACGAAAGAATCTTGCGCGCGGCAGACATCGTCAGCGCCGCGTGCATGTCTGTATGCGCACTTGTGCTCGCAGGGGTGTTGCCGGTGCAGGGAGCCCTCGATGCCGGTCTTGCAGCCGGAGCGGGCGGTATCGGCGTGACGTGGGCTTATGCGCGTTGGTGCCAGTTCTACGCCAAACTCGATCTGCGCCTTGCAGGCACCCTTGTCTTTCTGACCATGGCGGTAGGATCGGCAGGCAAAGCTGTCATCGACCTTCTGGATGCCCCGGCGGCAGGCGCAATCCTCGCCGTGATCCCTTGGGTGTGCTTCGCTTGTGCCGCACTGGCAAAGAAAAACCCGCCCGAGACGTCCACAGAGCCCAACATCTATTACAACTGGCGCACCGTTGCCTCGCTCGTGCGCCTCACCGTGGGAGTTGCCATCTTCAGCCTGACGTTCGGCATGGTGCAGTCGGTGATGCTCGAGGGACTGCCGCAACCCTACCACGCCTCGGTCCTGGTGCATCATGGCGGCGAGATTGCACTCGCGCTTCTCATGGTGGGCTGGCTTTCCGGGCTCAAGCGCGGTCTCAACTTCAGCCGCACCTGGCGTATCATCCTTGTCCTCATGGCCACAGCGCTCATCTTCGAGCCCTACATCGGCCCCGGTGCCTCAAGTTTTATGCTTTCGCTCGTGCGCACGGCGCAGACCTTCCTCATCGTCTTCCTATTCCTCGCCATTGCCGACGTGGCGCGGCACAGCACGTACAGCACTGTCGCGGTGTTCGCCGCCGGCTGGATTTCCTACTCATTGCCGTTTACCATGGGAAAAATGATCGGCGACGCAATGGTCTCTTCAGGACAAAACTACCTGCTTGCCATGGCAGTCGTAGTATGGATTCTCGTTATGGTGACCCTCTTTGTGATGGACGCGTCCTCTGACGGCAACCACCTGGTGTTTGCCGAGCTCAATGAGGGCGACGACGAAGACACCCCCGCCAAGCGCACGGCAGCCCTGCACAGTGAGCTCGACGCGATGGCTACCAGCGAGGTTCGTTCCAGTACGCAAGAAACCAGGAACATCCCTCAGAAAGTCGAACCCGACTCACCCGTACAAACCCCGACCACGCATGCCGACCTTGTTGGCCAGCGCTGCGAGAAGCTCGCCGAGCAGTACGGCCTCACGCGCCGCGAGGGCGAGATCTTGGTCTTGCTCGTGCGAGGGCGCAGCAAGGCGCATATTGCTGAGGCGTTCATCATCTCGGAGAACACCGTGCGTGGCCACGTTAAGCATATTTATGCAAAGCTCGGCATCCACAACAAGCAGGAACTCCTCGACCTTTTTGAGGCCACTGAGTGCTAATTCACGCCGCCTGTCGAGCGAACGCATAAATATACAAAATCGCTGGTATCATGCCTCCCAATCTATTGGCAGCGATTGAAAGGCAACTGTATGACAGCGCATACAAAATCGTCGTTTGCCAGCAAGCTGGGCTTCGTTCTGGCAACCGCTGGCAGCGCAGTAGGTCTGGGAAACCTGTGGCGTTTCCCCACCGTCGCAGCAAAGGACGGCGGCGGCCTTTTCCTGGTCATCTACCTCATTCTCGTCTTCACCCTCGGCTACACCATCATGACGAGCGAGATGGCGCTTGGCCGTCGTACGGGCCTGTCCGCCCTCAATGCCTATAAGGCCGCCGAGCCCAAGTTCGGATTTTTGGGCAAGCTCGCGTTCATCGTGCCGTCCATCATCCTCATGTACTATGTGGTCATTGGCGGCTGGGTGCTCGAATATCTCTTCGTCTTCGTTACCGGAGCGGGCGTTGATGCAGCGGCCGATGGGTTCTTCACGTCGTTCATCACCTCGCCCATCGCTCCTGTGGTGTTCACGCTGCT
>JAHZHK010000166.1:2512-4987 GCA_019420325.1 Coriobacteriaceae bacterium
CTTCCTGGCCCTCACCGCACTCATCATCGCAGCGGGCGTTCAGAAGGGCATCGAGCGTTCGGGCAAGGTCCTCATGCCCATTCTGATCGTGCTTGCCATTGGCATCGCCATCTTCTCGCTCACGCTTTCCACGACCGACGCCGACGGCACCACGCGCACCGGCCTTGAGGGCCTCTCCATCCTCGTCATCCCCAACCTTGAGGGCCTCACGCTCAGCAGCTTGGGCCGCACGGTCATGGATGCCACCGGACAGGCGTTCTTCTCGCTCTCCCTGGCCATGGGCATCATGGTTACCTACAGCTCCTACATGCGCAAGGAAGACAACCTTTCCAAGAACGCGCTGCAGGTCATCGGCATCGACACCGCTGTGGCGTTCCTGGCCGGCGTCATGATCATCCCTGCCGTGTTCGTCTTCATGGGCACCGATGGCCTGAGCGCCGCCGGCCCCAGCCTGATGTTTGTCTCCCTGCCCAAGGTCTTTGCCGCCATGGGCCCGATTGGCGGCGTTGTGGGCGCGGTCTTCTTCCTGATGGTGACCCTTGCGGCCCTCACGTCCTGCGTCTCGATCCTCGAGGTCGTCGTTGCCGGCTGCATGGAGCAGACTCACATGCCCCGCGGCAAGGCTACGACTATCGGCTTCCTCGGCGCGGCCGTGGGCGCCATCATCGTGTGCCTGGGCTACACCGCCTTCTACTTCGAGCTCCCGCTCCCCAACGGCAGCACCGCCCAGATTCTCGACGTCTTCGATTACGTCACCAACAGCGTGCTCATGCCTATCATCGCGCTTATCTCCTGCGTTCTGTTCGGCTGGGTGCTCAAGCCCTCCTGGGTCACCGATGAGGCCGAGCTGGATGGCCAGAAGTTCTACTTCAAGCGCGCGTTCTTCGCAATCATTCGCTACGTTGCTCCCATCCTGCTTGTCATCCTGCTCATCCAGAGCGCCCTGGGGCTGTAGCCTGTACGAACCCGCAGGTAGCATCCCTGCAAGAGAGAACCGCCCAAAGGGGTCGGCGCCAATACGGTGCCGGCCCCTTTTCTTATGCGGACACAAATAAAGCCCCATCGAGGAACTGGACAAGAAAGAGCGACATGACGGGAGCAGGGCCACGCTCCCCCGCCACGAAGGGCTGCAGCAAAGATATTCTCAAGGCCATTCGGCGCCTTCTGAAGGGCATAACGGACGGATAGAGAAGCACAGGCATATGTGTGCCTCTTAAAGTTGATTAACCTGTCCAACATGCAGTGCCCAACATCAGAAGTAGCCAAGCAAGCGAAAATCCTGAATTGGTTTTGACGAAGTGAAGCGACTGGCAGCATGACATTACCCGTACCAGAGGGCAAACTGGCTCATTGTATGGTGCAGCTGTTGTCCTGCGCGCACCATGGGCATATATGAAAGCGCCCCGAGCTCATCGAGCCAGGGGCGCTTTCGTTCAGATACATTGCAGGTGCAGGGCAGCCATAGCGCTTTTAGACGCTTGTAGATCAAAAAAGGGGGCGCCCTGGCTTGTCACCGGAGCGCCCCTGCCTTACGCAGGTGCTAGTTCTCGCGCCTGCGCGGGATGACGAACAGACACGCCAGGCCAGCGGCCAGAGAGGCCAGGCCGAGGTTTGCCAGCGCCGCCATCAGACCGTCGGGAGTTTCATCGGCGGTCTTGGGGATGGCAGGCTTGCCAGAGCCGGGCTTGGAATCCGGCTTCTGGTCGGGGTTGGGCTCGGGCGACATGGGAGCAACCGGGATAACCGGCGTCTCGCCCTCGCCCGTGGTGCCGTTACCGGCCGTCGCCACAGCCAAGTTCCTGAACTCCTTGCCCAGGTCGTTGGCAGTGATGGTGTAGCCGTAGTGCAGCGTTACGGACTTGCCGGGAGCCAGGCTCTCGATAAGCTCGCTTTCGCCCTGAGCAAGGAAAGCGCCCGCGAGCTTATCCGTGACCTGGATGTCCTTGAGGGTCTGGTTGCCCGTGTTGGTCACGGTGACCTCAAAGCTCACGGTCTCGCCCTCGTTGAAGGACACACCGTCAGCAGGTGCGGACGCGATGGTCTTCGTGACCTTGAGAGCATTCTCAACCTTCTCGACCTCGACGTCGTCCTTGCCATCAAACGCCTTGCCACCCTCGAAGGAGACGGTGGCGGTGTTGGTGAAACCGCCGGCCAGGATGTCAGCCTCAGTCACGGTGTAACGCGCGGTGGTGCTCACGGTCGTACCAGGCTCGACGTTCTCGAACACCGTCTGACCGATGATCTCGACGCCCTCCTGCTCGACGAACGTCATGGTGCGGGCCTCACCATACACGTTGGTGGCAGTGAGGGTGAAGTCTACCGTGTCGCCCAGCGCATAGGTGCCGTCCTCGTGCGTCTTGTTGATGACGAGGCTGGGGTCAACGGGATCGTCATCAGTGCCGTCGGTCACCGTGAGAACACCGAGCTCCTCGGAGACGACGTAGTTGGACTGCTTGGCCGTGGCGCCCTCGGCGG
>JAHZHK010000167.1 GCA_019420325.1 Coriobacteriaceae bacterium
GCTACGAGGACGGCGTCATCGACATGGGCCTGACCGCCTACGAGAAGCGCGGCATTGCTGTGAAGACGCCCGCGTGGAAGGCCGATGCCTGCATCCAGTGCAACCGCTGCGCTTTCGTGTGCCCCCATGCTGCGATCCGTCCCTACCTGGTGAGTGAGGAGGAGACCGCGGCCGCTCCCGCAGGGTTTGAGACGGCGGCACTCAAGGGAGGCAAGAACCTGCCCGAGGGCATGCGCTTCACCATCCAGGTAAGCCAGTTCGACTGTACGAGCTGTGGCAGCTGCGCTGACGTGTGCCCGGCAAACGCCCTGGTCATGGAGCCTGTCAAGCTTACCGAGACAAGCCGCGAGCTGTGGGAGTACGGCCTTGGCCTCACCGACAAGGGCAGCGTGTTCGACCCCTACACGGTCAAGGGCTCGCAGTTCAAGCAGCCGCTCCTCGAGTTCTCCGCGGCCTGTGCGGGTTGCGGCGAGACGCCCTACGCCAAGCTTCTCACCCAGCTTTTCGGCGACCGCGTGTACTGGGCAAACGCCACGGGCTGCTCGCAGGCTTGGGGCTCGCCTTTCCCCGGCATCCCCTACACCACGAACAAGCGCGGCTTCGGCCCTGCTTGGACCAACAGCCTTTTCGAGAACAACGCAGAGCTCTCGCTTGGCCTTTACCTGGGCTCCACCCAGCAGCGCGCGGCTGAGAAGGCCCGCGTGGAGAAGCTCGCGAAGGTGCTTACGTGCGGCCTGGAGAACATGAAGGACGACAAGGGCGACACGCCCGACCCCGCTGTCATGGAGCAGGTCAAGGCTGTGTGCGAGTCCTATCTTGCCGCTTTCGACGACTTCGACGCGTCGCGCGTGGCTTCCGACGAGCTCGTGGCGGCCATCGAGACCTCGATTGACTCGCTCACCAACAGCGCCAAGAAGGTGTGCGAGGGGGTTCTCAAGTTCAAGGACCAGCTTGCCAAGAAGACGTTCTGGATGTTCGGCGGCGACGGCTGGGCGTATGACATCGGCTTCGGCGGCCTCGACCACGTGGTTGCCAGCGGCGCCAATGTAAACGTCCTGGTCGTGGACACCGAGGTGTACTCCAACACCGGTGGCCAGAGCTCCAAGGCCACGCCCGCCGGCGCCGTCGCGCAGTTCGCGGCAAGCGGCAAGAAGACCGGCAAGAAGGACCTCGGCTCCATCCTCATGAGCTACGGCAACGTTTATGTTGCCCAGGTGGCCATGGGGGCCAACTACAACCAGCTGGTCAAGGTGCTTAAGGAGGCCGAGGAGTACAACGGCCCCTCCGTCATCATTGCCTACGCGCCCTGCACCTCGCACGGCCTCAAGTGCGGCATGCACGACGTTCAGGGCGAGATGAAGCGTGCAGTTGAGAGCGGTTACTGGACGCTGTACCACTACGACCCGCGCAAGGAGAGCCCCATGACCCTGGACTCCAAGGAGCCCACCATGGACTACATGGAGTTTGTTGCGGGAGAGAACCGCTATGCCTCGCTTACGAAGACCTTCCCCGAGGAGGCGGAGAGGCTCTTTGAGCAGGGCAAGGAGGACGCGTTGCGTCGCTTTGACCACTATCGCCGCATGGCGCAGGAGAAGTAGCCTCCCTTTGCGATAACCCAGGCATGAGAAAGGCCTGCAGGCGCCCGAAAAACGGGTTGACCTGCAGGCCTTTCTTGTTGGTGATGCGTCGCGCGATGGGTAGAAGAGCTGCCCGCGCGTCCGCCCCCGGGAGTTCGCCGGGCTGTTTTTGGGCGCGAACTGGACCCGACAAGCCGTCCGTATGCGGGTGGATGGAAGCTTAGCGGGTACCAGTTGATGCCTTGTTGGGCCGGCTGCCAGGGATTTTGTCTACTCCTCGACCTCGAGCAGCTCGATGTTGAAGTTAAGGGCCTTGCCGGCCAGGCGGTGGTTTGTGTCGAACTCGACGATGTCGTTCTTGGCGGAGACGACCGGCAGCGAACGCTTGCCCATCTTGCGGGCGATGATGGTGTGCGTCTCGCCGACGTTGACCACGATGGGGGCGAGGTCCTTGTCCTTCATGCCCACAAAGGTGGCCTTGCCGTGCTGGGCCGACTTGATGGTCATCATGATTGGCTTGTCGTTCTCGTCGTAGAAGTAGAGGTGCTCGCCGAACTTGACCTTGAGCACGTTCTTGGGGTCGGGCATGCCGTAGGCGTCCTGAGGTTCGATGTGAACGTCGATGACGTCACCTACCTGCATGTTCTCGACCGCGCGGTCAAAGCCGGGAATCATCTGGCCCTTCATGCAGGTAAACTCGATGGGCTTGTCGCGCTCGCGCGAGCTGTCGAACACCTCACCGTTGTCGAGCGTGCCAACGTAGTGGACCTTGACCTTCTTGCCCTTGTTGCTCATGGGTTCCCCTTTCCTGTGTGCAGTTGCTAGACCATGGCATGATACATCTAACTCGGGCCGTCACGTGCGCGTTCATGCGTGGGCGAGGCGGGTTTCTTGTTTGTGGGTGGCCGCGGGTGTGCGTCGATGTGGCACATGCGGTTGCCGTGGCGTGTGTGGCGCATGCGGCTGCTGAGGGGCGCGTGGCTGCCGTGGTAAGCATGGCCACAGTGGTGCATTTGACCATCACGATGCACGTGGCTGCCTTGGTGTGCGCGGCCATCGTTGTGCCTGAATGGGACATAAGGTGCCATACGGGCCAGTGCCTGTGGCCCAAAGGGATTGGTGCCTGGCTTGACGGGCCAATACAATGGCATTGTATAGCCGCACCTGTCTGAACGAAAGGGAGCCACCCATGAAACGAAACCGCGCATCGGTCGCTTTTGCAGGGATTTTTTCCCTGGTAATTTCGGCCTCGCTTGCTGCAGCGCCGCTGAGTGCCCTGGCTGCGTCGGACTCGAAGTTCCTCGACCCGTTCAAGAGCTGGCCTGTACCTGAGGCAGGGGAGACCACCAAGCCCGAGACTTCGGCAAAGCCCGAAGCGACGACCGATGCGGCAAAGCCGGGCAAGACGGATACGTCTGCCAGCACGGAGACGACGGGCAAGACAGATACTTTCGCTGACGCAGACAAGTCGGACAAGTCGGGCTCGTCTACCAGCGCCGACAAGTCGTCGAAGCCTGAGGCTTCCGCTGACGCGGAGAAGTCGGACAAGTCGGATACGTCTAGCTCAGCGGCACCGGCAAAGGCTGATACCTCTGCCGATACGAAGGGATCGGCCGAGGTTGCCAAGTCCGACACGACGGCAAAGGTTGAAGCGTCTGCCGACAACAAGGGATCAACCGATGCCGACAAGTCGGCCAAGTCTGAGGGCGCTGCCACCACGGAGGCTCCTGGCAAGGCTGAAACCGCCGCCAACGCCGAGGCGCCCGCTGCGACCGCCGAGCCTGAGGTTCAGGTTGTGTCCGTCGAGGACCTCGAGGCCCTGTGTCGCGGCGAGCTCACGTATGGCAACTCCGACGCGTCGGTGCTGGAGACCGACAACCTTCGCATTGTTGCAAGCAAGGGCGATGTATGGGTCATTCAGTGGGGCCCGGGAGGCGTTGTCACGCTTGACCCTGCTCAAAAGAGCGCGTCTTCTACCGATGCTGCCCCGCTCGACTTGGGCATGCTCGGTGTGCCGGAGCTCGCGGCTATTCGCGCCGCGGCGCTTGCCTCCCAGCTTGATGGCTCGCTTGTTAAGAACGGCGACCTGACCTCTACGGCAAAGACGGCCGAGGAGCTGGCCACCGCCAAGCAAGAAGCCCCCAAGGACATCGCAGCTGACGCAACCGACAAGAATTCCAAGGTGCCCGAGGCGGCTTCTGCCGATGCGCCCAAACCGCCGGCTGTCAAAACGCTGACGTGGATCGCGCTCGATGTTTGGGGCAACCCCGGCTCCGCCTTCGTGTACGAGTTCAAGGCCGCAGACGCCGCCGACCAGACAAAGTCTGGGGATGCGACGGCCGCTCAGCTCGAGACGAAGCCTGCAAAGCAGAACGCCGTGGCCGCCCTCATCGGTGCCGATGGCCGTTGGTCGCTGGAAGAGATTTGGTCGACCGTCACCGATTCTGGCGTGAAGGCCTCCGCTCGCGTCTCCGGCGTTGTCCCCTACACGCCCGAGGGCCTGCCGCTGTGCGATTGGGTGTGGTATGTCGACAAGGCCGCATGGGACGAGAAGGTTTGGGTGGTTGACACCCAGGCTTGGGATGAGCAGCGCTTTGTGGAGACCGGTCAGCATCTGGAGGGTGCCAACACCTGGACATGCTCATCGTGCGGTATCGATTTCTGGGACCTCGCCGAAGCGGATGCTCACTTCTCGACGTTCATCGGTCTGTACTACGGCTACATTCAGTCCTCCGGTGACCCTGTGTATCCTTGGATGTGCACGGCCTGCGGTAGCATGTTTGAAAACTACGAGTTGGCCAGCGAGCACATGTACTCTCACGCCGAACAGCATGAGTGCTATCAGTCCGGCTGGAACTATTGGGTGGTCGACGGCTACACCGAGACCGTGCATCACGATGCCACGGGTCACTGGGAGACCGTCCATCATGCCGAGGAAGGCCACTGGGGCTATCCCGAGGGCATTGCTCCCAAGACGAAGTAACAAACTGGCGCTGATTCGCCCAATCGCATAGGCCGAGCCCCGAGCCGCCGATGCTCCTTGAGGGGATGCACCGGCGGCTCAGTTTGTTTGGGGGCGCTGTCCTGTGGTTGGGCCACGGTAGGAGAGAGGCTGAGCGGGGGAGGATTGACAAGAATTCAGCATCGCGGCAAGGGTCTCGCGGTGGCGTTTTGCTCGCTGGGGACAGCAAATATCGATTTTGTCGAAATGCGGCCCAGTCGGCGCACTCTGACAGTAAAGATGTCAAAACACCAGCTCAATATACGCATGGAAAAGTCAACACCCATCGGCTCCACCGTCCTCATCCCCCTCAAGAGTGGATGCGCGGCCGATGTGCTCGCGTCGTTTTGGCGA
>JAHZHK010000168.1 GCA_019420325.1 Coriobacteriaceae bacterium
CGCACGCCTGTCGAGGGCCTCTATGCCATCGGTGACTGCTCGGGCAGCTTCTTCTACACCAACTACCCCGAGTACTTCCCCGGCTTGGCCGCCGGTCGCACGGTCACGCAGGGCCGCCAGCTCATGAAGCAGATCTCCTCCGACCCGGCCTTCGCGCCCACCGAGAAGACCGTCGTCAAGCCCTCCGGCGAGGTCGACCTGTCCAGCATCGCTGACGGCACCTACACCGGCACGGGCAAGGGCATGGGCGGCGACATCAACGTGACGATCGAGGTCTCCGGCGGCCACATCACTGTGGCCGACATCTCGCCCAACAACGAGACCCAGGGCATCGGCGGCTACGAGGCCATCGAGGACGGCACCTACGCCCAGCAGGTCGAGGCCGCCCAGAGCGCCGACATCGACGGCGTGGCCGGCGCCACCGTCACCAGCAAGGCCATCGAGGCGGCCGTGCGCTCCGCCCTCAAGCAGGCTGTGAAGTAAGAAGGGCTCTGCCTGAGCGCGTAACATAAGCGTTGCAGGGGGTCCCGGCCACGGCCGGGGCCCCTTTTGCGTTTGGGGGAGGGCTCCGGTTGCCGGAATCGGCCCTTTTTGCGCTCCGCACGGGCTTTTCGTGCGCGGCGAGGGCACTGGATGGGCCAGCCGGCAACGATTAACATACATTTCACCAGTCGAAATGTATGTTAAATCATCAAAACCCCAGTTGAGCGATTTTTCGTTTCGCTGAAATGTATGTTGTTGCACGAGCGAGGGGGCCGCCCAGGTCGGCCAGGCCGCCCTCAAACCGCCCTTCCCCCGCTTTTTTGGGGGGTGACGTAATCAGGCAAGTGAGTCATACTTGGAGTGTCGTGCATGCCTGGGTGGGGCCCAGGCTGCGTACGAGGTGCGTGGCCCGTCAAAGGGGGCGGGCTGCCAAACAACCGAAAGGGGATCAACATGGAATTCAAGCTTGAGGGCGCTATGAGCCGTCGCCAGTTCGCCATCGGCGCTGCCGCTGCTTCCGCTCTGGCCGCTGCTGGCCTTGCTGCTCCCGCTCTGGCCGACGAGGGCCCCGACGCCATTTCCGGCGCTTCGCAGCACGTTGACGAGAGCCTGCAGCTCACCCAGGACCAGATTCGCGAGCTCGTTCTCGACTACCTGCGCGGCTGGCCGCTGACCACCGACGAGGACGGCAACGTTGTGTACTCCTACCGTGAGATGTACTCCATCGCCACGTGCTACAAGGATCAGCCTGGCCTCTCCCAGGTCGAGTTCATGATCGATCCCAAGACGATGAAGCTTCTCGGCTCCTGCGAGAAGGGCACGGAGAAGTGCGAGCACATTAAGTACAACCCCAACGTCGTGATGTACTGGTACCACCAGATTCCCGAGGAGGACTACGTCCCCGGCGCCAACGATTACTTCAACTCCTACGGCGTGCAGATCAAGGGCACCGCTCGCACCCTGTCCCTTGAGGACGAGGGCGCTGCCGAGTTTGCAAGCGCCTACATGGCCACCATGCGCGGCGCCGAGGCTTGGGGTGCCGTCTCCGAGGAGGACAAGCAGGCCACTATCGAGAAGCTGTTCCAGTACAACGACTGGATTGAGATCACGCCCACTGAGTACATCGCCAACTCGCTCAACTGGAGCTTCAACGTTGAGAACTCCAGGCGTCCTGAGTGGTACGACCCGGAGAGCCCCTACTTCGGCAAGTCCGTGCGCCAGGAGCTCAACCTCTAAAGGTTCTGTTAGCTGATAGCATCTGTGAGGCACCGGGGTCTGCGTGGATATGGGTGCGCGCTGAGGCGTGCGACCCCCACGCGGCCCCGGTGCCTTTTTGTGTGGTTGGCGCCCTGCCCGTCCTACGTCAGGCTCTTCCTCTCAAGCCACTTGCCGTGCTTGAGACGCACGAGGAAGAGCACGCCGCGCACGCACAGCTCCACGAGCATAGCGACCCACACGCCTGCCAGGCCCATCGTGGGCACGAGCAGCAAAGAGAGCGTGATGCGCACACCCCACATGGTGGCGATGTTGAGCAGCGTGGGCACGAGCGTGTCGCCGGCGCCGCGCAGGGCACCCATGACGACGATGGCCGCCGCGAAGAGCGGCTCGGCAAAAAGTTCGATGCGCAGCACCGAGCAGCCCAGCTCTTGCACCGCAACGTCGGGCGTGAAGACCGCAAATACAAAGGGTGCAAGCACGTACATGAGGGCGCCCGTGCAGGTCATGATGATCATGCCACCCGCAACGCACAGGTTCGCCATGCGCCGTGCGAGGTCACGGCGGTGCGCGCCGAAGGCCTGGCCCACGAGCGTTGTGGCCGCAGCCCCCACGCCAAAGCCAGGCATGTAGCAGATGCCCTCCGCCGTGATTGCCAGCGAGTGGGCGGCGACGGCCACCGTGCCGAGCGGCGCCACGATGCCCACCGAGACAACCTGCGCGCTATTGAGCACGACGCGCTCCAAGCAGATAGGGAATGCAATCTTGCCGGCCGTCCTGATGCAGCGGGAGCTGAGCCGCCAGGTCTCGGGGACGTGCTTGGCGGTCGAATCGCCAGCGCCAGCCTCAACCAAGCGCGCGTGCGTATGTGGACCGAACAGTGCGAGTTTCTCCGACCGTACGCATGTTGCCCAGAGCAAAAACGCGCAGGTCACCACCTCGGCCGCCGCTGTTCCTAACGCCGCGCCCGTGACGCCCAAGTCCGCGCCGGGCACCAGGAGTTGCAGGCCGAGGAGGCTTATCTGCCTGTTGGGGAAGATGAGGAAGAAGTTGAACACTACATCGAGGAGACACATGAGCATGCTGAGTGCGCTGGGTGTGCGCGTGTCGCCGGCGCATTGCAGCGCGCCCACGAACAGACGCATGAGAAGGGCAGCTGGCATGGCCAGTGAGAAAATGAGGAAGTATCTGGCCGCCTCGGAAGCCACGTCAGGCTCGCCACCGAGCCAGTAGGGAAGATGCCCGCTCAGGGCGGCACCCACTCCTCCCAGAACGAGGCTGAACAGTGCCAACACTACAAGCGACTGACGCAGCACGTTGCGTGCCTCGGCATTGCGGCCGGCGCCAATGAACTGGGCGATTTGCACAGTGAAACCAACGGAGAGGCCCATGCAGATGCCGCCTATGAGCCATGTGGAGCTTGCGACCAGGCCGATTGCGGCCGACGCCTGGGCGCCGAGGCTGCCGACCATGGCAGTGTCGATGTACTCCATGGCGGTGTTGCACACCTCAGCCATGATGGTGGGCACTGACAGGGTGGCCACGAGTTTGGCAAGCTCGCGCGTGTTGGGTTTCTCCGCTGCGAGTATGCGCTCCATCTCCTGCGACTGGTCCACCGCCGTCTACCCCTCTTCTTTTGCATTCCATGGCGTAATGTGCGATAACGCCACATGCATAATGCCATGCATATGGTTAGCTGAAAAGCCTAACGCATATACGGAAACTGAAAGAGGAGGGCGTGTCATGTCTGCAAACTATGCAAACCGCCTTGAGAAGGTGCGTAGCAACCTCGATAAGCTGGGTCTTTCCCAGATGCTCGTGAGCGACCCCATGAGCATCTGCTGGCTTACAGGTTTCTATGTCGATCCCGGCGAACGGTTCCACGGACTCGTTCTGCGGGCCGGCGCAGATCCGGTGCTTGTGGTGAACGACCTGTTCCCCACCCCCGCCGAGCTTGCCGTGGCCACGAGGGGCTATCGAGACGAGGACGACCCTCTTGCGCTTGTGGGCGACCTCACCGACCATGCGGCTCCCTTGGGTTGCGACAAGGATCTCGCCGCTCGGTTCCTGCTTCCCCTGCGCGATGCGGGCGCTGCCAGCGGGTTTGTCCTGGGTTCGG
This sequence comes from Coriobacteriaceae bacterium, assembly GCA_019420325.1. GTDB lineage: Bacteria > Actinomycetota > Coriobacteriia > Coriobacteriales > UMGS124 > UMGS124. The sequence continues at coordinate 3,818 of JAHZHK010000168.1, forward strand.
CCGCCGTCGATCATGCCCGTGCGATTAAGGACGCCCAGGAGCAGGAGCTCATGCGCCAGGCCAGTGCCACCAACGACAAGGCCATGGCGATTCTGCGCGGCATGGTACGCGAGGGTGCGACGGAGCGTTCCATCGCCGACTCCCTGCTCGACGTCTACCGCAGCCTGGGCGCTCAGGGCCATTCGTTCCCGCCCATCGTGAGCTATGGTGCCCATGCTGCCGACCCGCACCACTCACCCGATGACACGCCGCTCGGGCCGCGTGACGTGGTGCTGTTCGATGTGGGATGCGTGCAGGACGGCTATTGCTCAGACATGACGCGCACGTTCTTTTTCCGCGATGTGGCCGAAGAGGAGCGCCTCGTGTATGAGACGGTGCGTCAGGCCAACGAGGCCGCTGCGGCCCTCGTGCGTCCCGGCGTGCTGTTCTGCGACGTGGACAAGGCTGCCCGCGACGTCATCGAACAGGCAGGATACGGCAAGTACTTCACGCATCGCCTGGGCCACCAGATCGGTATGTGCGACCACGAGCCCGGCGACGTGGGCCCCGTGCACCGCGAGCCTATGGAAGCAGGCGTGTGCCACTCCATCGAGCCCGGTATCTACCTGCCCGGCAAGTTCGGCGTGCGCATCGAGGACCTCTGCATCGTGCAGGAGGATGGCGGCGAGATCATCAACCATTACTCCCACGAGCTGGACGTGATTGAGTAGGCGAGCGGCAAAGCCCCACGAGGAAAGACGAACGCCCTCGGTCGAGTCCCTGTGTGGGACTGGTCGAGGGCGTTCGTTGTTGGTATCTACCTGCTCGTTTTATGCGATATAGAACACGCAGGGCTCCGTGCCGGCTTCAGGCTTCCAGGCTTCGGCGCCGGCATCCACGAGCTTGGCGACCTCGGAGTCGGGGTCGTTCAAGTCGCCGAAGATGCGGGCGTTGGCCGGGCAGGCCGCCACGCAGAACGGCTCCTGGCCCTTGCTCGAACGCTCCTTGCAGAAGGTGCACTTGGTAGAGGTGGATGTCTCCTCGTTGATGACGGGGGCGCCGTAGGGGCAGGCGATCACGCAGGAACCGCACCCGATGCAGACTTCAGCATCGGGACTTACGATGCCCGTCTCGG
>JAHZHK010000169.1:0-2191 GCA_019420325.1 Coriobacteriaceae bacterium
ACCCGCAAGCAGGAGATCTGGTCCACCGTCATGGAGACCTACGAGCCCGGTGGCGAGTACAACCTGCCCACCTGGGCCCCTGCGCCCCGCACCGAGCTCGCCGACCCCTCCATCGTCGAGGAGTGGCCGTTCCTCATGACCACCGGCCGTCGCATCCCGGTGTACTTCCACTCCGAGCACAGGCAGCTTCCCTGGTGCCGCGAGCTGTGGCCCGTGCCCAAGTGCGAGATCAACCCCGTCGACGCCGAGCAGCTCGGCGTGGAGCAGGGCGACTGGGTGTGGATCGAGTCTCCCGAGGGCAAGGTGCGCCAGACCGTGGACCTCTACTACGGCGTGGAGCCCGGCGTCATCAACTGCGAGCACCAGTGGTGGTACCCCGAGCTCGACCAGGCCGGCGGCGGCTTCGAGCTGTCCACCATCAACTGCCTGGTAACCGGCGACGACCAAGACCCCATCTGCGGTGCCTCTTACCTGCGCGCCTACAACGTCAAGGTCTACAAGGCCACGGCCGAAAACTCCCCCTTCGGCAACCCCGTGCCCTGCGGCGAAGACGGCACGCCCATCATCTGCGACGCCTCCGACCCGCGCCTGCTCGACTGGATGCCCAACTACGAGATTCGAAACGAGGCGTAAGCGATGGCACACAAGACTATCGTTACCGACCTGAACCGCTGCGTCGGCTGCCTGGGCTGCATTGTCGCCTGCAAGACGGTCAACGACGTGCGCGTCGGCTCCTTCCGCAACAAGGTGCTGCGTCAAGGCCCCTTCCCCCGTCAGGAGGGCGGCAACTGGCCCGACATCGACATGTACTTCCTGCCTGTGTCCTGCCAGCACTGCGCGAATCCCGAGTGCGTGACGGTCTGCCCCACCGGTGCCTCGCGCATCAACGAGGAGGACGGCACCGTCCAGATTGATCGCGACCAGTGCATCGGCTGCGGTGCGTGCCTCTCGGCCTGCCCCTACGGTTGCCGCTACATCGACGTGGACACCTCGGTTGCCGAGAAGTGCGACCTGTGCGCCTCCATCACCTCCGAGGGCGGCCTGCCCCAGTGCGTGAGCCAGTGCGGCGGCATGGCTCGCTGGTACGGCGACCTCGACGAGGGTATCGAGACCTTCCAGGGCCCGCGCGGCGAGACTCTGGGCGACTTCGCCGAGGCATTCTCCGACGGCGACCTCTACCGCCTGGACGACACGGGCAACGACCCCCAGGGCGTCTACATCCTGCGCCGTATGGCCTGGCAGGGCGGCGACGTCTCCATGCAGTAAGCTTTGGGAGCTAAGGCTGGCCGCCCAACACTCCTCATACCCCGGCCGGTCTTGCGAACCAAGACGTACACGGCCCCGCGAGCTCTGCGCTCGCGGGGCCGTTTTTGTGCGCGACGGGGTGCATGAGACTTCAAAAAGCGCATCACCCCTGAGGTTGTATTGTCGCCTGAACAGGGCTTTCGTCCCACGGGTTTGATGCGGGCGTTCAGTGTGGCGTGCATTATCGAAATCGTTCACAGCCAAGCGGCACGCCGCCGCACAGGCTCAAGGCACGTCATAGCTGAAGGGGAGAAGCAATGTCTCGCACGAACACTACTGCATGCACTCGTCGTTCTTTTGTCGCCGGCTCCGCCGCCACGGCCGCCCTGGCCAGTGTCGTACCCGCAGCCGCCCTTGCCGAGGAGACCTCCGAGGAGGCTCCCGCCGCAACGCCTGCCAACCGTTGGCAGTCCGAGGCCGCTGCTGCCTGGCAGACCGCTCCCGAGCCTGTCGCCGAGGACCAGATCACTGACGGAGGCACCTTCGACGTCGTCATCGTCGGTGGTGGCCAGGCGGGTACCTGGACTGCCAAGCATGCCGCCAAGAACGGTCTGACCGCAGCTGTCGTGGAGGCTCAGGAGGAAGAGTCCCACATGTACATCGGCGGCGAGGTCGGTACCATCAACAATCCCTGGGCCCTTGCCCACGGCGCAACCGAGATCGACCCCCAGGACTTCATGCGCGAGGTCTACCGCCGCAACCAGGGCCGCTCCAACCAGCGCATCATCAAGGCCTATGTCGACCACTCCGGCCAGTTCCTGCAGGACGTCATCGAGGAGATGGGCGAGGACTGGATGGACGAGCACGAGCTGCATGTCACGAGCTGCCCGCCCGACGACCGTATCGTCATGGACCCCTCTGGCTACAAGTACTATCTGGGCACCGT
>JAHZHK010000169.1:2201-4913 GCA_019420325.1 Coriobacteriaceae bacterium
CCGACATGGCACTCGCTGAGTGGAGTTGGAACGAGGTCATGACGAAGATGAAGACCGACTCCCAGGAGGACGGTGCAAAGTGGCTGTTCAACAGCCATGCCGAGTACCTTGAGAAGGATGCCGACGGCCGTGTTGTCTCAGTTGTCGTTCTCAATCGCGCTGACGGCACCTACAGCCGCCTCACGGCAACCAAGGGCGTCATCCTCACTGGCGGTGACTTCGCTGGCAACGTCGACATGATGCGCGACATCAACGACGAGTACCGTCACCTGGCTGAGAGCCTGGGCGACATCGAGCTCGCGGCTGCAATCCCCATGTTCCTTGAGCGCGACGGTTCCGCCATCGCCATGGGTGTCTGGGCCGGCGGCCACATCGAGGTAGGTCCGCACGCCGGCATGAACACCGGCCAGGCCGGCCCCGAGGCTCCTTGGGGTCCTGGCTACGTCATGCTCAACCAGCTCGGCAGGCGTTTCTGCGATGAGTGCGCCGGTGGCGCCGAGGGTTCGGCTTACATGGTTCCCCGCCAGCCCAAGGGCTCGGTCGTGGCCATCGCCGATGCCAACTGGCAGGACCTCGTGTACTCCATGCCTCCTTGCCACGAGGCAGTGGACTACGCCCGTTCCAAGGGCTGGCCTGCCACCGTCGAGAGCATGGAGGCCGTGAAGCCCGGCGACGAGCCCACAACCGCCATCGCATACTCCAGCCAGCCCGACGTGTACTGCGCCGAGACGCTCGAGGACCTCGTGCGCGTCGTCGGCTGCTGGGACGAGGACGAGCAGGCTGCGGCTCTGGCCGAGCTCAAGCGTTATCAGGAGATGGCTGCGGCAGGCCAGGACGACGACTTTGCCAAGGACCCGCGCATCCTTGCCGTTACGAAGCTCGACACGCCTCCGTTCTACGCCGTCGTGGGCTCCACCACGGCCATGAACCCCGGCCTGTGCCAGACCTGCGGCCTGGACATTGACGACGAGCACCATGTCCTCGACTTTGACCTGCGCCCCATCCCCGGCCTCTTTGCCGCGGGCAACAACGCCGGCAACCGCTTCTGTGTGCAGTATGCAACGCCTCTTTCGGGCATGAGCCTGGGCTTCTGCCTCACCGAGGGCCGTCTGCTCGCCGAGGGCCTTGCCGACGGTTCTATCGCCTAAACAAGGGCATCCTCGCTCCACCCAACAACTGACCCGCTTGGGCCGGCCTGTGCAGAAGCGCGCAGGCCGGCCCTTTTCGTCGCAGCCGTATTGTGCTCGCTGAAGAGGGCGGCCTCATGCTTTGCGCGAAAGGGCGTCCCCGGCGACCATTTGCGCTATCCTTATCCTGATTGAGGGAGGGGGATTCTGTTGGCCGGCAATTCAATACGCGAGAAAAAATCTCGACCTGCTTTGTTTCCAAGGCCGTTCTATCGTTTTGTGGGGTTCGCCTTCGTTCAGGCATGGCTCGTGGGAGCCTGTCTGGGTAGGGCCATGTGCCCTGCGCCTGGGCCCTTGGTGGCGCTGATGACCGATGCCGCCCTTCCCACATGCGCCGGTCTTGCCGCCTCCTCGGCCGTCGTGCTTGCCTGCACGTTGCGCATCGTCCCCCTTTGCCGCAAACGTGTTGCGTGCATGCTTGCCGCCTTGGCATGCTGTCTGTGCTCGGTGGTCATGACCTGTTCCTTGTATGGCATATTGCCGGCCGGTGCCTTTATTCCTGCTGCTTTTTTCGCGGGGGCCGCGGCTGGTGTGCAGGTTTTGGCATGGCAGGAGTTTTTCTCGACGCAGGGCGCGCGTTGCGCCATCACGGGCATGGCCGTCTCATCCGGCATGGGTGCCGCCCTCTTCCTTGTCTGCGAGTTTCTGCCACAGCCCTTCGGCGCCGCGCTGTTTGTATCCCTGCCGATCCTGGGGGAGTTGACCCGCCGTCCGCCTGCCGGCACGCGATTCTTTTGCACGACGAGCGAGCCGATAAGCACCCGCCAATTGTTTTCCAACATGCTGCGCGACTATTCGCCCAGGATGTATGTGCTGTGCGTTCTCGTGACGCTGGCCTTTAGCTGCGGTTGCACGCTGACCTCGCCGGATTTGGTGATTCTTGCCGGGCCCGGTGGTGCACTGTTCGTCGCCCTTGTGGGCCTTGCCATGTGTGCATGCTGCGCGGCGGTGCTTCTCACGACTCCCCAGCGCCTCATGCGCCTCTTCTACGTCGCTCTGCCGCTCCTTATGGCCGACGCGGCGTTGCTTGGCTGGGGTTTCCCAGGGATGGGCACGGTTGAGCTCATAGCGGGCGCGGCTGGCGTGTCGCTTGCATATTGCCTGGTGTGGGCGCTTATGGTGAGTGTCGCTCAAAGCAAGCGCCTGGCAACCCTGGGTCTCGTGGCCTTCTTGCACACGTCGTGCTTTCTGGGCGTTGTGCTGGGACAGCTTGCGGTGGTTGTCGTGCGTGCTGATGTCGTGCGGGGCTCCATCGTCATGCTTGCCTGCCTTGGCGCGGCCGCTCTGCTTTTTGCCGGCTTCAACGGCAAGGTCACGGTGAGCGAGGAGATGTTCTCGGCTCCGCAGGGAGACCAGCTTGAGCGTGCCGTGTGCGACCTTGCGCAGGAATGCGGCCTCACGCCTCGCGAGCTCGAGGTCCTTCAGGCTTGGTCGACGGGGCACAACGCGGCGTATATCGAGCGGAATTTGGGAATTTCACGCAACACGGTGAAGACTCACCTCAACCACATCTATCAAAAGACCG
>JAHZHK010000017.1 GCA_019420325.1 Coriobacteriaceae bacterium
AACCCTCGCAAGATTTCCATGGAGGCGTAACCGATGAGCAACGAAGCCATTTACTGGGGCACCGGCCGTCGTAAGAACGCCGTCGCCCGTGTTCACATCGTTCCCGGCACCGGCAAGGTCACCGTCAACAAGCGCGACGCTGTCGAGTACTTCGGCCGTCAGCAGCTCGTCGACATGGCCCTGATGCCCCTCAAGGTCACCGAGACCGAGGGCCACTTCGACGTCATCGCTCTGTGCGACGGCGGCGGCATCTCCGGTCAGGCCGGCGCTCTGCGTCTGGGCATTGCCCGCGCCCTTCTCGAGGCTGGCGACTACCGTCCCGTCCTCAAGAAGGCTGGCTACCTCACCCGTGATGCCCGCGTGGTCGAGCGTAAGAAGTACGGCCTCAAGAAGGCTCGTAAGCGCCCGCAGTTCTCCAAGCGCTAAGCTTTACCTCCAGCTTTTGTGTACAAGAGGAGCCTCACCTTGTGTGGGGCTCCTTTTTTGTTTCCTGCTCGGGTCGTCCACGTCGAAGTGGCGTGTACTCGCCCCATAGTCGGTGGGCGGTTTGCGTTGGGCTGATACAATCAATCAGTTATGGCGTCTGTTTCGCCATCCTGTTTGTATGCAACGCGCACGCTCTAAAGGAGGTGCCCCATGTGCGGCATTGTCGGATATGTAGGCCATGATCAGGCTCAACCGTTTCTTCTCCAGGGTCTTGAGGCACTTGAGTATCGCGGGTACGACTCGGCGGGTTTGGCCGTCGTCTCGCAAGACAAAGTTCTTCGCAGCATTCGCCGCAAGGGTCGCGTGAAGGTGCTTGAGGAAGCGGCTCAGGCAGATCCCATGCCGGGCTGCACCGGCATCGCCCATACGCGTTGGGCCACGCACGGCATTCCGTCCGAGCGCAACGCCCATCCCTTCCGTGACTGCTCGGGCAACTTTGCCGTCGTGCACAACGGCATCATCGAAAACCATGCTCAGCTGCGCGAGCGTCTCGTGAGCGAGGGTCATTGCTTTACGAGCGACACCGACACCGAGGTGGTCGTTCACCTTGTCGAGGCAGCCTACGAAGGCGACCTCATGGCCGCTGTGCAGCAGGCGGTCTCGCAGGTCGAAGGCGCCTACGCGCTCGCCGTCGTATGTGCCGAGCTTCCGGGTGAGGTCGTCGTCGCGCGCAAGGGATCTCCTTTGGTGCTTGCGAGCACGGAAGGCTGCTGCGCGTGCGCCTCTGACCTCACGGTGCTCCTCGGCATGACGCATGACATGATCATGCTGGCAGACGGCCAGGTCGGTCGCATGCGCGCCGATGGCACCATTGAGCTTGTCGATGCCCAGGGCGCCCCTGTCACCCCTGAGGTCCTCCATGTCGACTGGGACGCCTCCTCGGCGAGCCTGGGCGGTTGGCCCGACTTCATGGCCAAGGAGATCTCCGAGCAGCCCCAGGCCATCGAGCGCCTGCTCGAGGGCAGGCTCACCCCGCAGGGCGTCACGCTCGACGAGCTCGACATCACCGACGAGGAGCTCGCCGGTCTCGACCAGGTCTACATCGTTGCCTGCGGCACCTCCTACCATGCGGGCCTCTACGCCAAGCGCCTCATCGAGTCGTGGGCGCGCCTGCGTGTCGAGGTTGATGTGGCAAGCGAGTTCAACTACCGCGACGTGCTCGTCAACGAGCGCACCCTGTGCATCGTCATCACGCAGTCGGGCGAGACGGCCGACACGCTCATGGCGGCGCGCAAGATGAAGGCCGCCGGTGCCAAGGTGCTTGCGGTGACCAATGTCCTGGGCTCCACCGCCGCCCGCGAGGCCGACGCCACCATCTACCTGCAAGCGGGCCCCGAGGTTTCCGTTGCCTCCACCAAGGCCTACACCGCCCAGCTTGTGGCCATGGCGCTTGTGGCACTCTTCCTCGCCCAGGCGCGCGGCAACCTCACGGGCCGCGACTTCGGCGAGCGCGCGGCGGCCTTGCGAGCCATCCCCGGGCAGCTGCGTGCGATGCTTGACCGCAAGCACCAGGCAAACGTGTGCGCCGGCGCTTTCGAGAACGCCGCAAGTGCGCTCTTCCTGGGTCGCGGCTTTAATGCCGCAAGCGCCGAGGAAGGTGCCCTCAAGCTCAAGGAGGTCAGCTACCTGCATGCCGAGGCCTATGCCGCCGGCGAGATGAAGCACGGCCCCATCGCCCTGCTTGAACCCGGCTTCCCCGTACTCGTGGTTGTGCCCGACGATTCGGTGCGCGCCAAGACAGTCTCCAACATCGCCGAGATTAAGGCGCGCGGGGCTACGGTGTGCGCAGTCGCGACCGAGGGCGACGACGAGGTCGCTGCCCTTGCCGACCGCATGATGTGGGTCCCGCCCGCACCCGAGTGGGCTTATCCGGTGAGCGTTGCCGTGGCACTGCAGCAGCTTGCCCGCGAGGTTGCCCTTGCGCGTGGCTGTGACATCGACAAGCCGCGCAACCTTGCCAAGTCCGTGACGACTGAGTAGAGGAGTGTACGTGGCAGGTATCGGCGTCGACATCGTCGAGATTGACCGTATCAAACAGATCCTTCAACGTACGCCTCGTTTTGAGGAACGCGTCTTTACCCCGAAGGAACGCGAGTGGGCCACCAAACGCCGTGACCCGTTCGTGACCTATGCGGGTTTCTTCGCTGCCCGCGAGGCGGTGCTCAAGGCGCTCGGCACCGGCTTTGGTTCGGGCGTGGGCTTTGCCGACGTGTGGGTCGACCACGATTCCAAGGGCCGCCCCGTGGCGCGCCTGGAGGGCGGTGCCAAGGAAGCGGCCGCCAGCCAGGGTATAAGTGAGGTCTTCCTTTCCATCTCCCACACCGGCGGGCTTGCAATTGCCAACGCCCTCGCGGCCGACGAGGAGTCCCAACCGCCCCGCCCCCGCGATGTGAAAGACGAGAAAGCGCAGATAGCGCAGCAGTTCAAGCAGGTTCGTTCGCTTTTGGACGAGCTCGACACACAAGAATGAGAGTGATGCAATGCAGCCGGTTCTGAACGTGCGCGATGTACCCGGGCTCGAGGCCGCCATTGAGCAGTGCGGCGTCGATGCTTGCGAGCTCATGCGCCGAGCGGGTACGGTCGTTGCCCAGCAGGCCATGCGCGAGGTCGACCAGGGCGCCGTTGTCGTGCTCTGCGGCCCAGGCAACAATGGCGGCGACGGCTGGGTGGCGGCTGACTACCTGGCCGGACACGGCCTCGAGGTCAACGTCGTCACTGCTGCCGAGCCCTCGCTCATCCGCAGCGCTGCGGCGCACCAAGCAGCCCAGCGGGCCTGCACCGTCGGCATTCCCGTCCATGTGGCTCCCGACTATGAGGAGCTTGCGGCCCTGCTGGTAGAGGCCGACGTCGTTATCGACGCGGTGTTCGGCACGGGTTTCAAGGGCGTGATGTCCGAGCCGTTCGACATGTGGGTCGAGGTCGTCGACGACTATTTCGAGGGCATGGTGCTCTCGGTGGACGTTCCCAGCGGCATCAACGCCGCGACGGGCGAGGTGGAAGGCCCCTTCTTCCAGGCTGACACGACGCTCACCATGTTCGCGCTCAAGCCCGGTCTCATCGCTGGACTTGGTAAACAGGCATCCGGCCAGCTGGTGGTGGCGAGCCTTGTGGGCGACGACGAGGGTTCCGAGGAGCTTGCCGACACCGCGAGCGCCTACCTGCTTGGCGAGGCCGACTATCTCGACGCCCTGCCGGAGCGTGACGAGTTTGCCGACAAGTACGGCCACGGCCGCGTCCTTGTCGTGGCTGGCTCGACGCGGTTCCCCGGCGCGGCCATCATGGCGGCCAAGGCCGCGGCTCGCAGCGGTGCCGGTTACGTGACGCTTGCTGTTCCCGCGCCCGTGGTGCCCATCGCACAGGCGCATCTCCTCAGCATCCCTGTGGTAGGTCTGCCTGCCGCGCAAGACGGCACGTTTGAGGCTGCGGCCGCACAGGAGCTGGCGAGCCTTGCTGCCAAGGTTGACTGCGTTCTCGCAGGTCCCGGCATGGGCACCTCGTTTGGTGCCGGTGAGGTCGTACGCGCCCTCATCGCATCGTCGGCACCCCTTGTGCTCGACGCCGACGCGCTCAACGTCGCTGCCAGCATCTGCCTGGGCAACGCCGACGTGCATCCCAACGCGTTGCGCCGTGAGGCCCCGCTCGTGCTCACGCCCCATGCCCGCGAGTTGGCGCGCCTGCTCGGCAAGGAGACGGGCTCCATCTGCTGTCTGGCCGACCTGATGGATGCCGCCCAAAGCCTTGCCTGGGCGGTGGGCTCGTCCAACTTTGCCGTCGTTGCAAAGGCCGCCACGAGCTGTGTGTCGTGCATTGAGACCACGCTCGTCCCCAAGGCCGGTCCCTCGGCCCTGGGTACCGCAGGTACGGGCGACGTGCTTGCCGGCATCGTGGCTGGCCTTCTTTCCCAGCAGGTGAGCGACCTCGGCGCTGACGAGGTTGGTTCGGCCGACCTGGCGCTCATGCTCGCGGCGGCCCTGCGCATCCAGGCTCGCGCGGCCGATGCGGCCGTGAAGCGCGTGGGCACCCGTGGCGTTATCGCGACCGACCTCATCGACCTCGTGGGCGTGGCGCTCGACGACGTATACGCCCACGCGGCGCTTGCGGCCAACGCCGACCTTGCGGCTGGCGACGACGAGCTTGATGACGAGCCGAAGCTTGCGCTCGCCCCCGAGGTGACCGACTCGATCACCGCCGAGGCCGCCGTGCGCAAGCCTGTGGTTCCCGGCGAGGTGCACGCCTACGAGGGCGACCTCGACGAGCCCGAGTTCGACGACGTCGATGAAGACGCCTCCGAGCAGGAGGATTCCGAGGACAGCGAGGACGTAGAGGACGCCTCCGAGCAGGCCGGAGAGGCGGGCGAGCCTGAGCCTGACGAGAAGCCCGTCGCCTGCGAGACGGTCGAGGAAGGCGACGCCCCCACAGCCAGTGCGCCCAAGGCGGCGAAGCTTTCGGCGGGCATCCCGTCGTTCCTTGCCGCCATCGGTGCCGCCGTTGCCCCCAAGCGCCCCGCCCAGGTCGCCCAGGCCGGCGAGGATCCGTCCTTGTCCAAGCCCGACGTTCCCGCCGCCCCCAAGGCGGCTCAGACGGGCGCCGTCCCAGCCTTCCTTGCCAAGGTCGAGAGGGCGAAGGCCGATGAGGGGAGCGACAAGGAAGCACATGCAAACGGCGCGGCCTCCGCTGCTGAAGCGGGTGCCGTCGAGCAGGAAGCCCCGGAGGCTCCCGCGGGCGTCCCTGCTTTCCTGAGCCAAGTGGCGTCTTCCTCGCAGCCCAAGCCCATGCCTGCGTCGGCATGCGCCACTACGATCATGCCCGCGCTCACGTTGGAAGACATCGCCCGTGCCACGGCGCAGGCAGCCACCGCGCACGAGTCCGAGCAGGCCGTATCGGATTCCTCCGAGCACTTGAGCCCCGATGTCAGGCAGCGTCAGGAAAGCCGGACGCGTCTGGAGGAGTTTCATGAGCGTGCCACGATGCGCGCCGGCGAAGACGAGGTGACGCCCGTGCAGGAGCGTCCTCGCGCCCATCGCGTTCGCCGCAAGAAGTAACGACCGCGCGCTATACTGTCCGATTTGCAGCTTTGCATTCGCGCGCACGCCAACGACGACGCGCCAGTGAGGAGGAACCGTGTTACCAGATGAGCGTCTGCTTCCACAGGACCGTTGGGCTTGGGTCGAGGTCGACCTGGAGGCCATCAAGAAGAACGCCCGTGCGTGGAAGTCGTTCATGCAGCCTCCCACGCGTTTCTGCGCGGTCGTGAAGGCCAACGCCTATGGTCATGGTTCCGTGCGTGTTGCCCAGGCGCTGCGCAGCGTGGGTGTCGACATGTTCGCCGTCGCCACGGTCGCCGAAGGCGTGCGCCTGCGTGAGGGCGGCATCACCGAGCCCATCATCATGCTGGCCCAGCCCCCGATCTCCTCGGTGGGCACCCTTGTCGAGCACCGTATCATGCCTGCCGTCTATGACCTCGAGTTTCTGGGCAGGCTCTCCGAGGAGGCCCTTGCCCAGGGCACGAAGGCCCGCTATCACCTTGCCATCGACACGGGCATGGACCGCATCGGCGTCGCGCCTGACTGCGCGGCCGAGTTCATGCGCATGGCCGACAAGCTGCTCGGCGTCGAGGTCGACGGCACGTTCACACACTTTGCCACGGCCGACCGCATCACCGACTGGGACTTCACCGTCCAGGCGCGACGCTTCCAGGACGCGGTGGCATCCATCCGCGCCGCAGGGATCGACCCGGGCATCGTGCACTGCGCAAACACGCCCACCACGGTGCTGCATCCCGAGTACCATTTCGACATGGTGCGCGTGGGCGTGGGCCTCTACGGCCTGCATCCGGCCGACACCACGCGCGACAAGCTCGAGCTCACCCAGGCCATGAGCGTGCGCGCCCGCGTGACCCGTGCCGTGCAGCCCAACGTGGGGGAGGGCGTGGGCTACGGCATGACGTACCGCATCGCCCATGAGGGCACACAGGTCTGCACCATCCCTGTGGGCTATGCCGACGGCCTGTCGCGCGTGTACAGCAACAACCTCTCGGTGCTCTGCCAGGGTCGCCGCTTGCGCCAGGTGGGCAACATCTGCATGGACCAGTGCATGTTTGAGGTCCCGCCCGAGCTTGCGGCGGGCGCCGACGGCTTCAAGCCCGTCGAGGAGGGCGACGTCGTGACCTTGGTGGGTTCCGACGGCGACGAGTTTGTGAGCATCGAGGAGCTTGCCGAGAAGATGGGCACCATCAACTACGAGGTTGCCTGTCTTTTCGACATCCGTCTGCCCAAGGTGTACGTCTAGCGTTCCCGGGGCCGTCGCAACGGCGGCCCTTGGGCACCTGAACAGGGAAAAGGTCGTGCAACCATGCCTTGCGTCTTGAAGATACCTGGTCATCCGTCGCCTCACGCCCGTGAGGTCAAGCTGGAGGAGATTCGCTCGGCGCTGGGTGACTGCCGCTTGTGCCCGTTGTGCGAGACGCGGCGCAACATCGTCTTTGGAACGGGGTCTCAAGACGCTCGGGTGGTTCTTGTGGGAGAGGCACCGGGTGCCAACGAGGATGAGCAGGGCCTGCCGTTCGTGGGACGTGCCGGCGAGTTGCTCGACCGCATGCTTGCGCAGGCCGCGCTCATGCCCCGCGAGGACGTCTACATCGCCAACGTCCTCAAGTGCCGCCCGCCGGGCAACCGCGACCCCCGGCCCGACGAGGTCCAGCTCTGCTCGCCCTATCTACGTGAGCAGATTCGCAGTATCTGGCCCGACGTCATCATGCCGATGGGCAACCCGGCGACGCGCTTTATCTTGCGCACCGAGGCTGGCATCACGCACCTGCGCGGCAAGGTGTTCAAGACGGGCCATTTCTACGTGCTGCCCACGTTCCACCCGGCGGCCGTGTTGCGCGACCCGTTCAAGATGGAGGCGCTTGAGGCCGACTTTAGGCTCATGGGCCAGATTGTGCGCGGCGAAGTGAGGCCCGAGGGCCTTGCCGCCCCCGGAAAGGAGCAAGCTCGGTGAGTCAGCAAGAAACCCCTGAGGTCCTGGGCCCCGGTCGCTTCCGTTGTGCCAGCTCACAAGCTATGCGCGTCCTTGGCGAGGCGCTGGGCCGCGCCCTTGAGCCCGGCGACGTCGTCTTCCTCACCGGCGACCTCGGTGCGGGCAAGACGTGCTTCACGGGAGGCGTGGCGGCCGGGTTGGGCGATGCGGGCCCTGTCACAAGCCCGACGTTTCAAATCATGTGCGTCCATGACGCCGGGCGCATGCCGCTGTTCCACTTCGACCTCTACAGGCTCGAGAGCGCCGACCAGCTTGAGGATGTGGGCGTGTTCGAGGCCCTCGAGGACGACGGCGCCTGCCTCATAGAGTGGGCGGAGATGTTTGCCGAGGAATTGGGCGACGAGCATCTTGAGGTGCGCATCACGCGCGAGCCCGTGGGTGCCGACGCCGCCGAGCCCGCGCGCGTGGTGGAACTGTCGGCAGCAGGGGAGAGGGCAGCCCAGCTTGCCCATGCGTTTGAGCGCAACGCGCTTTCCCTGTAAGCTTGGGATACAAGGCTCGGCGCCATCGGGCGCTGCGGTAAGACGAAGACGAAAGGCACGCATCGAACGTGAATGCTGTAAAGCAAGGCGCCCCGTGCGCATGGAACATTCTGGCCGTTGACACCTCGACCGACATGCTGGCTTGCGCTTTGGGTCGCATGGAGGTCGACGAGGCGGGAAGCCTCTGTGGCTTGGAGATGATCGCCAGCGCCGACCAGATGTGCCGCCGACATGCAAACGAACAGCTCGTGAGCGTGATTGACGGCATGCTTGCCCAGTGCGGCATGAAGCGCGAGCAGCTCGACGCGGTGCTCACGGGCACGGGCCCGGGCTCCTTCACGGGCGTGCGCATCGGCGTGGCGACTGCCAAGGGCGTGGCATGTGGCCTTGAGGTCGCGCTGCACGGCACCTCCACGCTCGACGCCGTGGCCTGGGGCGTGTGGCGCCGCGGCGTGCGCGGCCTAGTGGGCGTCGTGGGCGATGCCATGCGCAAGGAGGTCTACCCCGGCCTCTATCGCGTCGACGACGAGGGCGCACATCGCCTGTTTGCCAGCGAGTCGGTGATGAAGGTCCCCGACGCCGTGGCCCTGTGGGCCGGTCGTGCCGACGCCGGTGACATCGTGCTTGCCGGTGACGGCATCGCCAAGTACCGCGCGCTCTACGAGGAGGCGGGTTTTGCCCGCTTTGCCCCCGAAGAGGTCTGGTACCCCAGCGGCGAGGGCCTTTTGCGCGCAAGCCTGGCGGCGCAGCGCTTCGATGCAGCCGAGACTGGCGACCCCGCGCTTGTCCTGCCTGTCTACACGCGCCTGTCCGACGCCGAGGAAAACGAGCGCATCCGCCTGGGCATGCCCGAGCCCGAAAGCGTGCGCGTGAGCGGCGTCGACGACGCCCTGGGCGACATCCACCTGCAGCTGCGCCCCATGAGCGTCAATGACGTCGCTGCCGTGGCAGCGCTCGAGGCGGCCGTCTTCGCCGACGCCCACCACACGCCATGGCCCGAGAGCGCGTTTTATGACGACGTTGCCCTTCCCGGCCACATCTGGTGGGTGGCGCATGACCGCGGCACCATCGTGGGCTATGCGGGCGGTACCGTCGTGGACGGCGAGCTGCAGATTGCAAACGTCGCTGTGGCCGCCGAGCGTCGAGGCGAGCGCATCGCCGCGCGCCTCATGGGCCGCGTTGCCTACGACGCCCAGATGCTCGGCGCTACAACCTCAACGCTCGAGGTTGAGGTGGGCAACGCCCCCGCCGAGCGTCTCTACGAGCGTCTTGGCTATGTTGAGCAGGGCATTCGCCCCAACTACTACGCTCCGAGCGTGGATGCGCGCATCATGGCCGCGCAGCTTCCGCTCAAAGACACCGCCCCCAACCCCGACGTCGAGCCCGGCCCCCAGGCGAGTTCCTGCGCGTGGCCGCCCGTCTATCCTGAGCGCACGCCCGAGCAGGCCGAGGCTCTCAAGGCGGCCGGCGAGCTCATTTTGGCGGTTGAGAGCAGCTGCGACGAGACGGCCATGGCTGTTATCGACGGCGCAGGCAAGATCATCGCCAACGTCGTTGCCACTCAGATTGACTTTCACGCCCGCTTCGGCGGCGTTGTGCCCGAGATTGCTTCGCGCAAGCACACCGAGGCCGTTGTGGGCGTCTATCTGGAGACCATGGAGCAGGCAGGCGAGGCGCTCGGCTTGGGCGCTATGCTTTCCCCGCACGACCTGGCCGCCGTTGCCGTCACGCAGGGCCCGGGTCTTGTGGGCGCGCTCGTCGTGGGCATGGCATTTGCCAAGGGTCTTGCCTGGGCGGCCGACAAGCCCCTCGTGTGCGTGAACCACCTCGAGGGGCATCTCTTCGCCAACCTCTTTGAGACGCCTGACCTCGAGCCGCCGTTCGTGGCGAGCCTGCTGTCGGGCGGCCACACCATGCTCGTGCACGTGCGCGACTGGGGCGACTACCGCATTCTGGGCGAGACGCTCGACGACGCGGTGGGCGAGGCATTCGACAAGGTGGCCAAGGCGCTCGGTCTGGGCTATCCTGGCGGCCCCATCATCTCCCGCCTTGCCAAGACGGGCAACCCCAAGGCCATCGACTTCCCGCGCGCGATGCTGCACAGCCACGACTACCGCTTCTCGCTGTCGGGCCTCAAGACGGCCGTCGTCACCTACATCAACGCCGAGAACGCCGCCGGTCGCGCCATCAACCTGCCCGACCTCGCTGCGAGCTTCGAGGCGGCCGTGGTTGACGTGCAGGTGGCAAAGGCCGTCACGGCGGTGCGCGAGTGCCATGTCACCGACTTCTGCGCCGGCGGTGGCGTCACAGCCAACCCCGAGCTGCGTGAAGCCTTCAAACAGGCGTTCGGTCGTCGCCATGTGCGCGTGACCCTGCCGCCGCTTTCGGCCTGCACCGACAACGCCGCCATGATCGCCCTCGTCGCCCGTCGCAAGTTCGACCGCGGCGAGACGGCGCCCCTCACCGCCGACGCGGTGCCCAACATGGAGCTGTAAGGTCGCCTCGGTGCGACCCCAGCACATATGCCGGTCAATGTCTGGCCCGCCCGAGCATGTACGTGCCGGGCGGGCCTTTGTGTCGCCGTTCGCTTGTTTGTGGGTCAGTTTCACCTGTCCGAAAAGCCTAATTTTGCCCATCTAACCAGGCCTGTTATGTCTATGTGACCTCTGGGTTCAAATCCATGGGCGCTCCATGGCACATGGCGCCTGCTCGGCATACGATGCCCTTTGTCAGGTTGGGGAGATGGGAGACGTGAGTTCCCATCCGCAGGCGAATGGACGGGTGCATGTGCAAGCGCGCCCTTTTCCCGGGTGCGGTCGCGGCAGCAAAAGCGCTCGGTGCGGGGTTGGAGGAGGTGCTGTGGCCCACACGGTGTGTGGGATGCGACGCCATGGGGGAGCTCCTGTGCAGCCAGTGCCGCTCCCGCCTCTGGGAGATAGACCAGGCCCTTGCATGCCCGCGGTGCGGGGCGCCGTTCGGTAGCCTCGTGTGCACCGAATGCGCATGCCGGATGCACGACGGGGACGACGAGGACGCAGGAGGCGCCGCGCCCGACCAGGAAAGCCTCGCCGACGTCATCGCCTCGCTCGACGGTGTGCGCAGCTACGCTATGCTCGAGTGGCCCCACGACCGCATGGTGAGAGCCTACAAGGACGCCGGCGAGCGCCGGCTCGCCGCACTTATCGCGCAGGGGATGGCTCGGGCTGCGCGGGCGGCTTGGCCCCAGGAGCTCACTTTGCTCGATTGCGTCGCGTTTGTTCCCTGTACCCCGCAGGCATATGCCCGCCGCGGCTTTGACCACATGGAGGCGGTGGCACGAGAGCTTGCGGGCCTCCTCGGCGTCCCCCTTGACGACGTTCTGGCTCGCCGGTCCCTCAAGGACCAGCGTGACCTGGGGCGCCTGGGTCGAGCGGCGAACGTCCGGGGCACGTTTGCCGTGCTCCATCGCCTCGATGGGCAAACCATCCTGCTTGTCGACGATGTCTTTACGACGGGCGCCACCATGGGGGAGGCGGCGCGCGCCCTCAAGGTCTGCGGCGTCGCGCGGGTGTTCGGCCTGACTTTCGCCCGCGCCTGGGCGGGCTAGCCGCCCTGCGGCCCGATGGCGCCCCGGCGCCCCTGTTTTCGCCCGCGCCGGGGCGGGCCAGCCAACCTAGGGCTGCTCGACCGCTACGCCTGCCCGTCTTGCGTTCTTCGGCGCATCCGCAGTTCGGAGCCGCTCATGAGTACTCCGTCGCCGAACTTGCCGCGCAGTGCGTCTTTTGTACCTGCAATCCTCTCGCGCCGCTCGCGTTCGTGATCGAGCTGCTCCACATCGTCAAAGAGGCTTGCCTGCTGCAGACCTTCCTGCCAGTTCGACACCCCTACGCCCAAAAGCCTCACGTGCTCGCCGGGGCGCCAGAGCTGGCCCAGAAGCTCCCAAGCAACGGGGAGGATGCCGTGCTCGTCGTCCACGCGTCGCTCCAGCGTTTGCTGCGCCGTACGTGTGTGCCCGAACTCCTGGCAGCATTTCACACACACGCAGCGGCCCTTGAGTCCCTTTGCGCGAAGGCGTCGGGCGGTCTGCGCGCACACCGATGCCAGGGCGTCGCGGACCTCCTCGGCCCCTGTGAGGTCGTGGACAAATGTGCGCTCGCTCGACACGCTCTTGGTTTCTGCGTGCAGGGAGTGGTCTTGCACGGGGGAGGGGTCGATGCCGCGTGCGCGTGCGGCAAGCGATGTGCCCATGCTGCCCAGTTGCGCCAGGGTTGCCGTGTCGGCCTGTGCCAGGGCTCCGAGCGTGCGTATGCCGAGCCGCTCGAGCGTGGCGGCGGTCTGCGGGCCCACGCCCGGCAAGGCCCGCACGCCCATAGGGGCCAAGAAGTCGGCCTCGCAGCCGGGGTACACCACCGTTGTGCCGTTGGGCTTGTTGCGCTCGCTTGCGATCTTGCTCACCGTCTTGCTGGTGGAGAGCCCGATCGAGCAGGTGATGCCCAGGCGCTGCACGGCCGCGCTGATGCGGGCGCAGACCTCGACCGGGTCGGTGCACGAGAAACGCCCCGGCGTCACGTCGAAGTATGCCTCGTCCACGCTCATCTGCTCCATGTAGGGCGTCTCGTCGAGGATGAGACTCATCACCTGGCGGGACACCTCGTTGTAGCGCTTGTGACGGCCCTGCACCCAAATGGCGTCGGGGCACAGACGCTTTGCCTGGGCCGAGGGCATGGCCGAGTGCACGCCAAACTTGCGCGCCTCATAAGAGCATGTGGACACGACGCCACGCTTGTCGGCGTCGCCGCCCACAATGAGGGGAAGGCCTCGCCACTCTGGGTGGTCGAGCACCTCCACTGAGGCGAAGAACGCGTCGAGGTCGAGAAGCCCCACCGCCCTGCCCTGCCATGTTGTGTGTATGTCCGAAGCAATCTTTTCCATGCCTTAAGTATACGACGTGCGCAGGACACATCGGGCTTTGGTATGCTAAGCAGGTTCTCCTCGTGTCTGTGGTTGCGGGGGAGCCCCTGCGGGGGCGAACCTTAGTCCAAGGCAAACGCGGCCAAAAGGATCCACGTAAGCTACCCGCGTGCGCGCGGGGGTGAGCATGGCGCGTCCTAGAAGTAAGTCGTGCCGCCCGTATACTTTGAGGGCAAACAGCCCCGCGGGCGAGAGGGCCTCCAGTGAGGGCGCCGCGGCGTCCGTAGCGAAAGCCCCAGCACGCGAGTGTGGGGTCAAATACCAGGTCAGGCGAGGGGAACGCTTGACAAGCAAGTTGGGGCGCGCCTGGTGCGCCCCCTGATGAGGCAGGAGCCTGCGAAGATGTACCAGACGATGACGCGCCGTCGTTTCGTGGCGGGGTTGGGTGCGGCTGCGGCGATGGGCCTGGCGGCCCTGTGCACGGGTTGCGCAAACTACCCATCCACCCAGGAGGCTCTGGGCAACGTCAAGCAGGTCTCGAGTCTGCCGGCCGGCGCCACGCTTGAGCAGGGCGTCCTCACGGTGGGCGTCAACACCTCCAATGCCCCGTATTGCTGGCCCACTTCTGACGGCACCCGCCTGCAGGGCATCGACGTCGACGTGGCCCTTGCCCTTGGCACGCAGCTGGGCTGCGAGGTCAAGTTCGTCAACGTCGGCGCCACCTACAACGGCGCGGCGGGTGGCACGTGCGACATCGCCATGGGAGTGAGCACTTCCACGCTGCCCGGCAGCGAGGTCCTCGTGGGCAACTATGCCGAGTCGGCACCTGCCGTCTTTGCCCGCAACTTCTCCGGCACGCTTTCTGATACCGACCTCGAGGGTGCCACGGTCGGCGTGCAGAACGACTCCGCGAGCGCCCGCGCTACCCAGCAGGCGGCCCCCGGTGCGCAGCTCAGCGGCTTCTCCACGCTCAACGACGCCTTTGCGGCGCTTGAGTCGGGCGGCGTGGCCTATGTGGCGTGCGACTCGTTCATGGGCGGGTATCTGGCCATGGGCTATTCCGACATCAGCTTGGCCGCCGCGTTTTCCCTGGCCGATGCGCGCGGTGTGGCCATCGCCGCCACCAACACGAGCCTGCCCTCCGCGGTGACGTCGGCGTTCGACGCGCTTACCTCCTCTGGCGAGCTCAATGCCATCCGCAAGCGCTGGGTCGGCGACCTCACTACCATCTCCGCCTCCAACCAGCTCGTCATCAACGGCGTCGCCCAGCAGTATGCCGACGCCCAGGCCGCGCAGGCGGCTGCCGATGCGGCTGCAGCCGAGGAGTCCCAGGAGGGCGAGGGCGAGGAGTAATCGCGCCCCTGGTGACAAAACGGCCGCATTCTATCTGCCACCATTTGCCGCAGTCACGCACATATTCTGTCAAAGATGGGGTATGCTTTGGCTATCCAGTAAGTCGAGAGATAGGAGCGAGTATGAACATCACCGTCACCGGTCGTGGCATCGAAGTCACCGCTGCCATGCGTTCTTACGTCGAGGAAAAGCTCCAGGCTGCCACCAACGTGCTCGATATGCCCATGGAAGCCGAGACCGTTCTGCGCGTCGAGCACAACCCGTCCAACCCGGTTCCCCAGGTCGTTGAGGTTACCGTGCGCGTGAAGGGTGCCGTCGTGCGTGTCAGTGAGGCTGCGGTGGACATGTACGCCGCCATCGACCTTGCGGCCGACCGCGTCTCCCGCCAGCTGCGCAAGTACAAGACGCGCGTCGTCGACCGTCGCCAGCGTGGCGCTGCTCCTGCGCCTGTCAACGAGGTTGACCTTGCTGGGCTCATCGAGCAGCCTGCCGAGCCTGCGGCCGAGGAGGACTCCGAGGAGATCCTGCGCGAGAAGCTCATCGAGTTCACCGAGCTCTCCGTTGACCAAGCCCTGCTCCAGACCGATCTGCTCGGCCACGACTTCTTCGTGTTCACCAACAAGGACACGGGCGACGTCAACGTCATCTACCGTCGCAAGGACGGCGGCTTCGGTATCCTGAAGCCGATTGCCCCCGCGCCCGCGATGGCTCAGTAACAGGCAGGTCAATCGAGTTTCGGGCGGGGCGGCCTGCGTGGTCGCCCCGCCTTGTTTCATGAAAGGTGCCCTATGGCAGCTGTGTCGCACTTCAAGACGTTCTCGACCCATCCCGCTTGCCGCATCATCCTCGACTCCACCTCCGCTGTCACCGACGAGCTCGCCGAACGCATGGGCGTCGATGTGGTGGAGTTCCCCTTCGTCATGGCCGACGGCCAGCACTGGGACGACCAGTACAAGTCGCTGGGGGCCAAGGAGTTCTACGACCGCATGCGTGCTGGCGAGCGCGTCTTGACGAGCGCCGTCCCTACGGGCGAGTTCGTCGAAATCTTCCGCGTCTGCGCCGAAGACGGCGTTCCCACGATGTACCTTTCGCTTACCGGAGGCCTTTCGAGCTCGGTGAACGACGCTCGCCAGGCCGCGTCCCTTTTGAAGGACGAGCATCCGGATTTTGACCTTGCGGTCATCGACTCCTGCGCTCCTTCCCTCACGGCGGCCCTTCTGTG
The DNA here is from genome assembly GCA_019420325.1 of Coriobacteriaceae bacterium. Taxonomy (GTDB): domain Bacteria; phylum Actinomycetota; class Coriobacteriia; order Coriobacteriales; family UMGS124; genus UMGS124. The sequence continues at coordinate 15,472 of JAHZHK010000017.1, forward strand.
CCAAGCGGCATGCAAGCTGCGCGACGAGGGCAAGACGATGCGTGAGATTGTCGAGTGGGTTGAGGCCAACAAGCACCGCATCCACGGCTACTTCACCCTCGAGTCGCTCGATTGGCTCGTCGCTGGCGGCCGCGTGCCCAAGGCGGCTGCGTCCGTCTCCGCTGTGCTCGACATGAAGGCCGACCTTACGTATGGCCTCGATGGCTCGCTCACACTGACGGGCGTGTCGCGCGGCCGCAAGAAGGCGCTCAAGGGTCTCGTGAAGAAGTTCAAGGAGTTCTATCGCGGTGATGCCGAGCACATGATCGGCATCGTCGACGCCGACGATGCCGAGGCGGCCGAAGCGGTTGAGGAGATGGTACGCGCCGAGCTGGGCGATGCCTGTCCCTCCATACAGCGCTTCACGCTCGACCCCACTATCGGCGGCCATGTCGGTCCCGGAATGGTGGCCTTGGCCTTCTGGGGCACCGACCGTGCGCAGGACGCGCGGGCATCCAAGCGATAACACACGTTGTTTCGACGGGGCGCCTGCGGGCGCCTCGACTGTGAAAGGACATCCATGACCTCAAAGCGCACGATAGCTTTCATCGGCTGCGGCACGATGGGGGCCGCTATGGCGGGTCACCTCATCGACGCTGGCCATGAGCTGCGCGTATTCAATCGCACTCCCGAAAAGTGCACCCCCCTCGTTGCCCGTGGGGCCCAGCTTGCCCCTGACGTCGCCTCTGCCGTGCGCGATGCCGACGTCGTCATCACCATGGTGGGCACCCCTGTCGACGTCGAGGACCTCTACCTGAGTCACGACGGCATTCTCGAGGTCAGCGCACCCGGTGCCTACCTCATCGACATGACCACGTCCTCCCCGCAGCTCGCACGCGACATCTCCGAGGTCGCCGAGCTCTCCGGCAAGCACGCCTTCGACGCCCCCGTCACGGGCGGCCCCCAGGGTGCGGCGGCAGGCACACTCACCATCTTCTGTGGCACCGACGCCGAGACGCTCGCCGGCGTGCGCGACGTGCTTGCCTGCATGGGCTCGAAGATTGTGTGCTTCGGTTCGGCCGGCAAGGGCCAGCTTGCCAAGCTCGCCAACCAGACGGCGCTCGCCGGCGCTATGGTGGGCTTTGCCGAGGGCCTCGCCTTTGCCAAGCAGGCCGGCCTTGACCTCGCTCAGACCCTTGACGCCCTCGCCGGTGGTATGGCCGATTCCAAGGCGCTCTCGACTTTTGGACCCAAGGTGCTTGCAGGCGACTATGCGCCCGGCTTCACGGTCGACCACTACGTGAAGGACATCGACCTTATCGAGCAGGCGGCCGAGTCCATGGAGCTCACGCTTCCCGGTGTCGACACGGCGCGCGACCTCTATGGCGTGCTTTCCGCGATTGGAGCAGGCAAGCTCGGCACCCAGGCTGTCGCCCTCATGTATGAGGACGAGCAGACCTGTGCCAGCCATGGCCTGGACTGGTCGGCCCTGGGTACCTCTGATTTTGACGAGGACGAGGAGCATGGACACGCGGGTAGCGATACCTGCGGTTGCGACCATGACCACGATCACGGCGACGCTTGCAACCAGGTCCATGACGCCGATGATGACGACGAGGATTTTGAAGACTTTGATTTTGCCCAGGCATATGGCCTGGAGAGTTTCTACGACCCGTCCGGGTCTCGAGAGTAAGGAAGGACCCTACGCTTATGGGCACCGACATCGACAATACCGCCGCCGAGCTTGAGTTCGCGGCACTGTGTCCCGCAGGCTTCGAGGAGCCGCTCGCCCAGGAGCTCCATGGGCTGGGTGCGCGTCGCATCAGGCCCCTGCGCGGCAGCGTCTCGTTTTACGGCGATCTTGCCTGCGCGTATCGGGTATGCCTGTGGGCGCGCTTGGCAAGCCGTGTCACGCTCGTCTTGGGGCGCTACCCCGTGGCAAGCATCGACGAGCTGTACGAGGCCGCAAAGGCGTTCCCGTGGGAGCGCCACGTCGGCGAGAACGCCACTATCGCCGTTGAGGCGCGCGGCGGCAACGACGGCGTGCGCGACATGCGCTTTGCGACCCTGCGCGTGAAGGACGCCATCTGCGACCGCCTGCGCGAGCTGCGCGGCAGCCGCCCCTTCGTTGACGTCGACCGTCCCGATGTGCGCATCGTGGCCACCGTGCGTGCCAACAAGACGCTCTTCTCGCTCGACCTGGGCGGAGGCTCGCTCATCGACCATGGGTATCGCGTGCCTTCCCGCGGCCGCGTCGCCTCTGGCCGTGCGGGCTTCGTGCGCGAGGACATGGCTGACCTGCTGCTCAACCTGGCCGACTGGACCAAGGTCTGCCGCCGCAACAACCGCGCCCATCTCGTCGACCCGCTCGGCACCTCGCCTGCGCTCGACGTCGAGGCCGCATGCATCGCTGCCGACCGCGCTCCGCGCCTGGTAAAGCGTTACTGGGGCTTCACTGGCTGGCTTGGTCATGACGCCCAGGCATGGGATGAGATCCTGCGCGACGCCCAGGCTCGCTTCGAGGCCGGACGTGCATGCGGCGTGCGCGTGAGCGTCGCCTGCACCGACCCTGCGGCACGCGTGGAGCTCGCCGACATGGCCAAGCGTGCCGGCGTCGATGGCCTGCTCGACGTTCAGGCGTGTGGTCCCGCCGTGCTCGACCTGGGGGAGGAGCGCCTGAGCGACCCCGTCGTCGTGTGCGCCCTGCCCGACGAGGGCATCGTGGGCCTCATGGGCGACCTGCCTGCCCGCCTGGCGGCCATGGCGGCTCTCACCCGTGGCGAGCAGCTGGCCGAGGCGCCCCTTGCGGCCCTCGTCACCACCGATATCCTCCAGCGCACGCTCTCCATCGAGCCCGAGGTTGTGTGCAACGTCATCAACGGCAAGGACGATGCTTCCATCCTCGTCTTCCCCAGTGCCGCCCAGGCTGCCCGCGCCATGGTGCAGAAGGCCGCGGCCGGCTCCGACGCCAAGGACGAGGACGCTTCTCAGCCTGAGGGCGAGGCCCTCGAGGGCTCCCGTGCCGCCCAGGCCGCCCCTGCCCCACAGCTCTTCCATACCATCGACCTTCCCGGTGACGCCGGTCAGATCGACGTGCTCGTGCCTGCTTCCGACCAGTTTGCGGCGCGCCTGCACAAGGCTGCCAAGGCTGCAGGCAAGTGGGCCCGCAGGGAGAACATCAGCTGCTACCGCATCTACGACGCCGACCTGCCCGATTACGCAGTGAGCATCGACCTCTACCAGGGCAGTGACATTACGCCTGGTCGTTGGGTTGTCATGAGCGAGTACGCTGCTCCTCGCGGCATCGACCAGAACCTGGCTCAGCGCCGTCTGGCCGACGCGCTCGCCATTACGCCGCGCGTACTCGGCGTTGACCCCGAGAACGTCTTCCTCAAGGTGCGCCGTCATTCCAAGGGTGGCTCGCAGTACTCCGAGCGCGTCCGTCAGGGTCGCACGGCCCTTGTCGAGGAGGGTGGCTTGCTCTTCGAGGTCAACTTCTCCGACTACCTTGACACCGGTCTCTTCCTCGACCACCGCATCGTGCGCTCGATGATTGCCGAGCGCTCCAGCCGTGTGCGTTTCCTCAACCTGTTTGCGTACACCGGCGCTGCCAGCTGTTATGCGGCTGCGGGTGACGCATACCAGACCACCACGGTGGACATGAGCAAGACGTATCTGGCGTGGGCGCAGCGCAACATGGAGCAGAATGGCTTCTCCGGCCCCATGCACGAGTACGTGCAGGCCGACGTCATGCCGTGGATCTCGCAGCAGCGCCGCACCGGCAACCGCTGGGACCTCATCTACATCGACCCGCCGACGTTCTCCAACTCCGCGCGCATGCACAAGCGCGGCTTTGACGTACAGGTCGACCACTCCGAGCTCATCATCGGTGCATCGCGCCTTCTCACGCGCACCGGCTCGATCATCTTCTCGTGCAACCTGCGCGGTTTTGAGCCCGACCTTGAGAAGCTCGACAAGGCCGGCATCGAGCTCGAGGATGTGACCGCCTCCACCATTCCGCGCGACTTCGAGCGCAACGCTCGCATCCATCACTGCTATCTGGCTCGTCGCGTTCGCTAAGTTTGCATCCTCGCCGCTGGCCGTTTGTTTGGTTTTTGAGACAAGGGCCAGCGGCGAGGTGCCTTTTTCCTGCCCTTTTGACTAAAATGGGAGGTCTACATCAACCAAGTCAATCAGGGGGCAGCTATGAGCGACATGTCAGCCGAAGAGCAGGTAATGCAGTTGTGGCAGCAGGCCCTTTCTGGCCGCAGCCGTAAGGAGCGTCAGATTGCCGCCCACGCCTTTGCCGTGGCAAGCGTTTCCGTTCCCGAAAAGGTTGCCGCCTATGCCGACGTTCTCGTGAGCGCCGTCGGGCGCCCCGAGGCCCAGACGCGCTGGGAGTCGCTTGACGCGCTTGCCCACATCGCGCCCTATGCGCCCGAGGCTGTCGCCGAGGCATTTACGAGTGCTGAAGACTGCCTGTTTGAGGAAGAGTCGGGTCTCGTGCGCCTCAATGCGTTCCTCTATTTCGTGAGCCTGGGCATGTGCGGCCCGGAGTGGTCGAGCAAGGCATGGCCGCTTATGGACGAGGCCATCCAGTGCATGCATGGCGACGAGGAGTACCCTGAGATGCTTCAGGCGCTCGTTGAGTTTGTCCAGGTTGACATCGACCCTGCCGTGCGCCAGGCAATTATCGACCGTCTCGCGTTTGATGCCCAGAGTGGAAAAGGCGAAGCCTCTATGCTTGCCCGCAAGGTGATTCAGGCGGCATGCTAGCAAGCGCGATGCGCAAAACTTCCTGGTAGCCCTTGCCGCTTGCGTGCGTAAGGGCTGCAAGGCTGTCGTGCTCGGGCATTGTGCGCGTCTGCCCGCCGGGAAGTTCCACCGTCTTGGCTTCTACTGTGCCAAGCGGGGTCGCCACCTTGCAGGACCTGCGTACAAGCACCGTGCGCTCCATGCGCTGACGCCTCACGCCGATGGTGGTCGTGTTCAAGAAGAGAATATTCTCGCAGCACTCGCGCCGCCCCTCGTCGCAGATGACTTGAATCTGCCACGCGGGGCGGTTTTTCTTCGTGAAGACGGGGACGAAGTGGGCCTCTTTTGCACCCGCTGCGAGCAACGCTTCCATGCAATAGCCGAGCGCTTCTCCCGTGCAGTCGTCCACATCACACTCGAGCTTCCAGATTTCGCGAGGCGTGGTGTCGTCTTGCGTGTCGCTGTGCTGCGGTGCATCCGTTTCAATGAGGTGCGTGCGTAGGATGCCGCTTGTTCCCTTGTTGTCGCGCTTGCCGGCCCCCACGCCGGTCGCGATGATGCGGAAAGCGGCGGGCAGCTTGTCCTGTGTGCGGGTTGCAGCCACGATGGCTGCACCTGTGGGCGTGACGAGTTCGCCCTGGACAGGCAGTACATGCAGGGCGATGCCGTGCTGAGCCACCGTGGCGCATACGGCAGGCACGGGCACGGGCAGTATGCCATGCGCGCAGCGCACGGTTCCGCTTCCCTCGCAAAGAAAGGGGACCACGACCTCGTCGATGTCGAGCGCGTCGAGACACACGGCTGCCGATACTATGTCGACGATGGAGTCGACGGCACCCACCTCGTGGAAGTGGACCATTTCCGGCGTAGTGCCGTGCGCCTGCGCCTCCGCCTGGGCCAGGACCTCGAATACGCGCTGGGCCGTGTACCTTGCGCGTTGGGTCAACGTGCCGGCATCGATGATGGCAAGAACATCGGCCAGACTGCGATGCTCATGGTGGTGGTGCACGCCCTCGTGGGAATGCTCACCCTCATGCGCATGATGGCGGCTGTGGTTGTCTGCGTGCTCATGGGGGAGATTGCACTCGTTTTCATGTTCATGGCAGTGGACGGTCTCTCCATCATGCGCGTGGGCAGGGAGTTCACACCCGCCATGTCCGTGGCGGTGTCCGTCCTCGTCGTGGTGGTGATTGTGGCTGTGCTCGCTTGCACCCTCATGCATGTGGGAATGTTCGTCCTCATGCGCATGGGAGTGATCGTGGTCGTGTCCGGAATCATCGGCCTGCTCGTACGCATGGGCGCACGTGGCATCACCTTCAAGATGGCCGTAGAGCCACGCCATGTCATGGTCATGGTTTTCCAGCTCAGCCTGAAGCCGCACGTCGAAGTCGCGGGCGCGCACACCGTTCTTCGCCACCTCACTCACGACGACCTCGTATCCCGTGAGCGGCAGACTTGCGAGCGTTTTGTGCAGGTGCTGCTCATCGGCCCCCAAATCGAGCAGGGATGCGACGACCATGTCGCCGCTGATGCCCGATGCGCATTCGAGATAGAGGGTCTTTCCCATGAGATGTCCTTTCCGACGGCGAGATGACCTGCCGCTAGCGGCGGTGGTTGATGAGGCTCGCCTGGTAGCCGGCCCCAAAGCCGTTGTCGATGTTGACGACGCTCACGCCGCTGGCGCAGCTGTTGAGCATGGCCAGCAGGGCGGTGACTCCGCCAAAGCTCGCCCCGTAACCCACGCTTGTGGGCACGGCGATGACGGGGCAGCTCGCCAGGCCTGCGACGACGCCGGGAAGCGCCCCCTCCATACCGGCGACGGCGACGATGACGTTTGCGTCGGCGATGTCGTCGGCATGGCGCAGAAGGCGGTGGATTCCGGCCACGCCCACGTCCCAGGCGCGCACGACGCGGTTGCCGAGCATCTCGGCGGTAAGGGCTGCCTCCTCGGCCACGGGAAGGTCGCTCGTACCTGCGCATACGACGAGAATCGTCCCCTCGCTATCCGCCGCGGGCTTATCGCCTACGATGCCCATACGAGCCTGCTCATGGTAGGCGAGAGTAATGTCTGATTGTGTATCGTTTTCTAAGAGAGACTGGACTTCGGCGGCTTTTTCCTGGTCAAGGCGCGTCACCATGACGCGGGCCTGGCCGGATTGTACGAGGGCGCCCACGATGCCGGCAATTTGCTCGGCGGTCTTTCCTGCGCCGTACACAACTTCCGACACGCCCTGGCGTGCGCCGCGCTGTAGGTCGAGGGTCGCGTATTCGAGTTTGGCCACGTCGGCTGTGCCGATGCGCCGCGCCGCCTCTTCGGCAGGCACGCGACCTTGTGAAACCTCATCCAAAAGCGCGAGCAGCTCGCTTCTTTCCATCACGTCTCCCTTCGCATGTGCGAAAAGACTCTACCATTTGAGGGCAACTGCACCTTTCAAGACATCTATCTTTAGCGATTTGCACAAGCATGCTGCATCAAGGTGGACTACACTGCTCTCACCCATGCGGGAAGCGCCCGCGGGGCTGTTTTTGCCCATTGCCCATGTCACACGAAAGGTCGCTCAAATGGCTGAGACTCCTATCGTTTATTCCACTGAAGGCGCTGCCGGCAAGCCGGTCGTCGTTGTCCACGGCGGTGCCGGCCGTCGCCGTCACCCCTTCACGCCCGAGCGCGAGCAGCAGGCTGCTGCAGACATCAGGTGCGCCCTCGACGCCGCCATGGCGGTGCTCGACGCAGGCGGCAGCGCCCTCGATGCCGTTGTTGCCGGCGTGCATGTGATGGAGGACGCCCCCGAGTTCAACGCAGGTCGCGGTGCGGCTCTCACGAGCGAGGGCAGGGCGGAGATGGACAGCTGCGTCATGACCGGCGACGGCCGCTGCGGCGCCGTCGCGGGTGCCGATTGTGTGCGCAACCCCATCGACGCTGCCCGCGCCGTCATGGAGAAGACTCCGCACGTCCTCATGGTGGAGCCCACCGAGGCCCAGTGCGAGGCCTGGGGCGTCGAGACTGCCCCGCAGTCGTACTTCATCCTGCCCGAGCGCGTCAAGCAGCTCGCCGAGCTTCAGGCTCTGCCTGACGGCGGTTGGGACAAGCCCGGCCACGGCACCATTGGCGTCGTCGCACGTGACGCTGCAGGCAACATTGCGGCAGGTACCTCCACGGGCGGCGTGACCAACCAGCAGCCGGGCCGCGTGGGCGACTCTCCCATTGCCGGCGCAGGCACGTACGCCAACCAGCAGACGCTGGCTGTTTCGTGCACGGGCACGGGTGAGCGCTTCATCCAGGAAAGCGCCGGCTACCAGCTGCATGCCCGCGTGCTGTGGGCGGGCCAGACTCCTAGCGACGCGGCGAAGGCCGTGCTTGAGGCCGTGGAAGACCGCGGCGGCGACGGTGGCCTCATCTGCATCCCCGTTGAGGGCGAAGCCGTCGTCGCTCACAACGCCTGTGCTCAGATGGACTGGGGTTATGCATTCGGTGACGTCCGTGTGACCCACAACTAGGTCTTTTCGTACAGCGTGTATACAGAGCCGGGTTCTGCCATCAGGGGTTATTCAAGCACCTGAAACGAAGCGCAGAACCCGGCTTCTTTCTATGCACACATTCTTATATTACAATAGAGCGCTATACGCCATGATCCCTACCCCTTTCAGGAGGAAACGTATGGCGCTTTCAGATGAAAGCAAAGCCTGCTCTAGGCCGTATGGCCGCGCAATTGCGGCCGTGGCCCTGGGGCTTGCAATAACGGTTGGCGGTGCTTGGGCGCTGGGCCCGACCATTGGTGACGCCCACGCCGACTCCCGGGAGACCCTGGCTCAGCTGCGGCAAGAGGTCTCTGCCAAGAGTCAGGCATACAACGAGGCCATGGAGGCCACCGCTCAGGCTCAGGCTGATGTCGAAGATTGCCGTGCGCGCATTGCCGACATCGAGGCCCGCATACCCGGTGCGCAGGAAAAGGCCGCTTCGGCCATGGTCACGCAGTACAAGTTCTCGCAGAATTCCGCCGGCCTTTTGAACGTCATTCTGTCTTCGGATGGCTTTGAGAACTTTGTTGCCACGCTGACCTATCTCAATACGGTGCAAACCTACACGTCTGGCCAGCTTGAGGGCTTGCTCGAGCTCCAAGATGAACTTGAGCAGGAACAGGCGAACCTAGAGAGCCTGCTCGTCGAGGCCCAGCAGGCCGAGGACGAGGCTGCTGAGGCGCTTGCCCAGGTGCAGGCGGCTGCCGATGAGGCCGAGGCGCGCGTTGCCGAGGAAGAGGCTGCCAGGCAGGCCGCGCTTGCTGCACAGGCGGCCGCTGCCGCATCGCGCGACCAGTCCACGGTGATGACCGAGACTGATCCGTCCACAGGCGAGACCATCTTCATCGAGACGAAGCCCGACGGCTCCACCGAGCGTGTGGACGAGGACCGCGCCGACGAGATCATCAACTCCGGCCAAAACGGCAACCAGGGCTCTTCTGAGTCGGGCGGCTCGACCCCCGAGCCCGAACCTGAACCCTCCCAGCCCGACAACTCCACCTCCGACGATTCCACTGTCGACGCATGGGCTGCCCGCATTGACGCCTACCTTGCCGGTTCCACACTGTCGGGCTACGGCCGTGTCTTTGCTCAGGCCGCCCTTGCCTACGGCGTCGACCCTCGCTGGTCACCGGCCATTTCCTGCATCGAGTCGACGATGGGCGCGTACTGCTTCAGGCCGTACAACGCCTGGGGCTGGATGGGCCACAGCTTCTCAAGCTGGGAAGAGGCCATCTGGGCTCACGTTGAGTACCTCGGCTACATGTACGGTGGCAAGCTCACCATGGATGCTGCCAACACCTACTGCGACCCCGGCGAGGAGTGGTACTACGCCGTGTTGGGGGAGATGGAAAGCATCTAGGCAGCTAGGGCACATGCATCCCAGACGGGGCCCACGTCTGTCATCTCGCTGGTCCTCGCCGCGCACAGCGCGGCTGCGGGTTTGCTCGATGGCAGACGTGGGCCCCTGCTGTATCGGGCCCGTAGCTGGCAGGGGGATCAGGGGGACGCTTTGCATTTCCCTTGATCCCCCCAGTCCGCAATCCCCGCGCTTTGCGTCAGGTCCGCATGGCGCGTGCGGGCTCGGGGGGTTTGTTTCGAGCGAATCCACAGCCGCGTTTTTGCGGCGAGGACCAGCGAGAAACAAACCCCCCGAGCCTCCAACCTACTCCCTTACATTACCCGTCGCCACATACAGCAGCGCATTGACGATTGCGGCCGCCACGTTGCTGCCGCCCTTGCGGCCGCGGGCTACAATCCAAGGCACGCCGTCGAGTTCCATGATGAGTTCTTTTGATTCCGTCACGTTTACAAAACCAACCGGCACACCGATGATAAGCGCAGGTGGTGTGGCCATTCCCTTGTCGATGAGCTCGCGCAGCTGCACAAGGGCGGTGGGGGCGTTGCCTACGGCGTAGATAAGGGGACGTCCCAACGAGGCGGCCTTTTCCATTGCCACAGCCGAGCGCGTGATGCCCTTTTCGCGTGCCTCCTGCATGACTTCGGGGTCGCGGATGAAGTTGAGGGCCCCTCCTCCCAGACGTGCCAGGGCGCGCTTATTGATGCCCGACTGAGCCATGGTGGTGTCGGTCACCACCGACGCCCCTGCCTTGAGCGCCTCCACTCCCGCCTGCATCGCGCCAGGGGAGAAGAGCAGGTTCTCAACATAGTCGAAATCGGCCGTCGTGTGGATGGCGCGCATGATGACGGGTGCCGTCGCAGGGTCGAGGCTGATGCCGCGCTGGCGGAGCTCCTCGGCGATGATCTCAAACGAGCGCGTCTCGATGTTGCCGGGCTTCACATGCTCGAGCGTGCCCAGGGTGGTTGCACTCATATGCCTTCCTCCAAGATTCGATAGACGAGGTCCATGTCGAGGCTGGTACGCAGCGTGTCGGCAAGCATGTCGAGCTGCTGCTCTCTGCGGGCCGCGCGGTCTTGTGCGTTGATGCGCACGCCAGGCATTCCCTTGCGTGCGAGGAGCATGTCGATAAGCGCCTGCGTGAAGGGCACGGAGTCGAAGAGGCCATGCAGGTAGGTGCCCATCACGGTGCCGGCCACGCAGCCATCCTCGTAGGCGGGCTGCGCCGCGTCGCCACTGAGCTTGCCGTTGCAGCGTGTACATCCTCGCTGGTCATAGGCTGTGTCGTTGTCGCCGACGCATGTGAATGCTTGTACGGTATTACCCGCTACATCGTTGGTATCTGCTAGCAGGCAGAAGGGCGTGCCGCCCTCGAGCGTTGTCTGCCCCATGTGGATTTGATAGCCCGCAATATCCAGGTTTGAGAGGTCCGCAAAGGGACCCGCGAGCTGCAGCGTCGCGCCCGCGCTGCTGCAAAGCGTCTTTTCCTGGGTGAACGTGGTGCGCACGGGTAGCAACCCCAGACCTTCCTGGCGCCCGCCCCCCTCTACTCCCAGGGGGTCGTGTATCTCAAGGCCCAGCATTTGGTATCCGCCGCAGATGCCCAGGATAAGGCCACCCGTCTCAGCACGCCGGTGCAGAGCGCCGTCCAAGCCACACGAGCGCAGCCATGCCAGGTCGCCCAGGGTGGCTTTGGTGCCGGGAACCACGACAAGGTCGGGTCGGTCCAGCTCCTCGGCATGGCTCACATAGCGAACGCGCACTTCGGGCAGGGCGGCGAGGGCGTCGAGGTCGGTGAAGTTCGAGATGTGCGGCAGGCGCACGACGGCGATGTCGAGCAGGGCGTTTGCCCCGCCTGCGCCCTGCATGGCAGAGAAACCGTCCTCGTCGTCGAGGTCAAGGGGCGTGTAGGGCACCACGCCGGCCACAGGCACCCCCATGCGCCGCTCAAGCTCGTCGAGACCGGGCTGCAAGAGGGTCACATCGCCGCGGAACTTGTTGATAACGCAGGCCTTGAGCATGTGCCGCTCGTCGTCCTCAAGCAAGGCATGCGTGCCCACAAGCTGGGCGAACACGCCGCCGCAGTCGATGTTGCCCACAAGCAGTACAGGTGAGGCCGCCATTTTGGCCATGCCCATGTTCACGATGTCGTTGTGCTTGAGGTTGATCTCGGCCGGACTACCCGCGCCTTCGATGACCACGACGTCATGGCGCGAGGCCAGGTCGTCGTAGGCCGCCCGCACCGTCGGAATGAGACTCGTCTTATATTTGAAGTAGTCGCGGGCCGCCATGTTCGCCACAGGTTTGCCCATGACAACGACCTGCGACCCCACGTCGGTTGTGGGTTTGAGCAGGATGGGGTTCATCGCAGGCTCGGCGGGGATGCCGCAGGCCTGCGCCTGCAACGCCTGGGCGCGTCCAATCTCAAAGCCATGGGGTGTGACGGCCGAGTTGAGCGACATGTTCTGCGACTTGAAAGGGGCCACCGCAAGGCCGTCCTGGGCAAAGATGCGGCACAGGCCTGCGGCGATGAGGCTCTTGCCTGCGCCCGACATTGTGCCCTGCACCATGATCGACTTGGCGCGTTTGTTGGTCATGCCGCTCCTCCCGTTCGCTGTGCCGCACGTGTGCGCGGCTTCATCCAAACATCCAAACATGTCTTCTTATAGTCCCGCCGCCGCTCTCACAAGCGTCCACACAAGAGCCCCGAGTCCTGCGCATACAGGCAGCGCCAACAGGCTTGTTGCGTAGAGCAACCTGTTTGCCCGGCGGATGTCGGCGGGTTCCACCGCACGGCATGCCTCACCCAGCGTGGGTTTCTCCACCAGCACGCCGCCATAGTAGTTGGGCCCGGCCAGCTGTATGCCCAGGGCTCCCGCGCAGGCCGCCTCAGTGTGGGCGGAGTTGGGCGAGGTGTGGGCGAGCCGGTCGCGCCGAAAGGTGCGCCAGGCGCGCTTGCCGTCAAAGCCTGCAAGGGGGGCGGCCAGGCACATGAGAGCGCCGGCCAGGCGAGCGGGGATGAAGTTCACCGCGTCGTCGAGCTTGGCGGCTGCGCGGCCGAAGTCGAGGTAGCGGTCGTTTTTGTAACCCACCATCGAGTCCATGGTGTTGATCGCCTTGTACACGACTCCGCCCACCGGCCCCAGAAGTGCCAGGTAGAAAAGGGGAGCGATGACGCCGTCCGAGGCGTTTTCGGCTACCGTCTCCACTGCGGCCTTCGTGACGCCCTCTTCGGTGAGCGCTGCCGTGTCGCGGCCCACGATCATAGAGACGCGCGTGCGTGCCTCGGGCAGGCCCGCGTGTTCCAGGGCGTCGAGCACGGCCATGCTCTCGTCCTTGAGCGATTTAGTCGCAAGCATCCAGTAACTTACAAGCGCCCCTACCGCGCAGGATAGATAGGGGCTGACGGCTCCCGCCAGGGCGAGCGCGGCCGCGCACGCACCACCGCTGATGCCCGTGACCAGGCACACGAGCGCTGTACCCGCAGCCCGTTTGCCACGTGACGTGTCGGGGAAGGTACGACGCAGGGTAGGCTCGAGCCGAGCGATGAGGGAGCCCATCCAGCGCACGGGGTGGGGCCAGCCGTGCGGGTCGCCCAGGGCGAGGTCGGCTACATAGCCTGCGGCCAGGCTTACAAGGTGCAAGTACACGTCGCATCCTTCCTTTGCGCGCCCCATGCGGCACACGCATGCACAAACCTGCGCGCAACGTCAGCAGATCCAGGCAGGTAGAGATGGGGAAATCCCGCGTAGAGGCTGGGGGTGTGGTGCCCTGCATGCCAAAAGCGCTCGCTTTCGGGTTTGCGAACGAGCACGTCAGCGCCGGTGTCATCGGCCTCCCAGCGATGGAACTCGTGCCCGCGCAGTACGGTGCCGGCGGGTCCAAGAAGCCCTGCGCCCTGTGTCTCAAGCTCGGTGTAGCCAAAACGCCCATGCTTCTTGCGCTCGGCCCCGCCTGGGCATGCGCCCACGAGCGGCCAGGCTGTGCCATCGTCGTCGGTCAGGCGTTCGAGCAGGTAGAGGAACCCTCCGCACTCTGCAATCGCAGGCATGCCCTGTGCCAGTGCCGCGCGCACGGCCTCGCGCATGGCGGTATTGGAGGAAAGCTCGCGCGCGTGCAGTTCGGGGTAGCCTCCGCCCAAAAAGAGCCCGCTTGCTCCCTCGGGCAGGTTCTCGTCGTGTAGGGGAGAGAAGAAGGCAAGCTTGGCCCCCAGGTTCTCCAAAAGCTCGAGCTCCTCGGCGTAGTAGAAGCAAAATGCCTCGTCGCGGGCAACGGCGATAACGGGAGCGGATTCGTGTGCATCCAGGCAGGGCGGAAGGGGCCATGCGCCGCTGGAGCTGAGCTGCGGGGCCGCCTGGGCAAGCGCGAGGATCGCGTCGAAGTCGAGGCAATCCTGCGCCAGCGAGGCCAGGCGGGCGAGCTTCTCGTCGAGGTCAGGCAGGTCCTGGGCCAAGACGAGGCCGAGGTGCCTGCTGGGAAGCGCGATTGTCTCGTCGTGGGGCAGATGGCCCAGTACGGGCACGCCGCATTCCCGCTCGATGACAGGTGCCACCTTGTCGGCAAGTGCGGCGCTCGCGTGGTCGAGCACGACGCCCGCCACATGACTGGGCGTGCGCATGGCGACAAAGCCGAGCGCCTGCGCGGCAAGCGAGGCGCATGCCCCGCGTGCGTCGAGCACAAGCAAGGCGGGTGTGTCGGTGATGCGGACAACGTCCCAGGCACTGGCCTTGGTTGTTGTCCCCACGCCGTCGTAATATCCCATGGCGCCCTCGATGCAGGCGATGTCACAATCGCGCCCGGCGTGGGCGAGAAGGTCGCGCATGAGGGTCTCGGACTGAAAGAACGCGTCGAGGTTGAGGCGGCGCACGGCGCCCAGCCGTTCATGGAAGGTGGGATCCACGTAGTCGGGGCCGCACTTGCATGCCAGCATGCGCAGGCCACGCTCGCGCAGCGCCCCCATGAGTGCACAGGTGAGCGTCGTTTTGCCCGCGCCGCTTTTGGGCGCCGTGATGAGGAAGCGCGGCAGCGGTGTCAGCATGAGGCGCCCTCGTTTCGCACACCTTGGCCGCTTACGATCCACACGGGGTTCTGAGCGGCCATGAGGTGCAATCCGCCTAGCTCGCGCGCCTTCGCCACACTGAGCTGCACGACCTCGACGTTGGCCATGTCGTGTGCCTGAAATGCCTGAAGCGCCTGGTAGAGCGTCTCGATGGTGACGGCGCTTGCCACCATGCGCGCCTCAGGGTTGGCGGCGAGCACCGCGTCTGCGATCTGGGCAAACGAACCTGCCGAGCCCCCGATGAAGGCATGCGTGGGGGCGGGCAGGCCGTCAAGCGCCGCGGGCGCCTTCCCCTCGACGGTGAAGACGTTGAGCGCCCCGAGCTTGCGGGCGTTCTCGGCGATGAGGTCGACGCGCTCGGGTACTTCCTCCACGGCGTACACGCGCCCGGCGCACGCCGCCAGGCCGCATTCCACGCTCACCGAGCCCGTACCTGCGCCGATGTCCCACACGCAGGCGTCGGCCGTCAGGCGCAGCTTGCACACGATGGCCTGGCGCACCTCTTCCTTTGTCATGGGAGCGTCGCCGCGCGTGAGGTCGGTGTCGCGCAGGCCCGGTGCCTGCCAGGCGCGCTCGACAGGCGAGGGATTTTCAACGAGCATACAGGCAAGGTCTTCAAACGTCTCGCGGGCGAGTTCGGTGGCCGTGCCGCTCAGCACGCGCTCGCGGGGGCTGCAGAGGTTTTCTCCCACGTGCACGGTGAGGTCGCCCATGCCGCGGCTTGTGAGGTCGACGCACACGTTGTGGGCGCGAATCGCCCCGCCCGTGAGCGCGAAGGTGAGCCGGTGGCATTGGGCAGCTCCGGCCACATCGCACACCCGCCCGTGAGCCGAGAGTACATGGGCGTTCTGCCAGGGCATATGGAGCCGTGCACACAGGCATTGCAGAGATGAGACGCCCGGGTGCTCGTGGAGCTCGATGTTCGGCATGCTTGCCAGAGTGGCACGCAGGGGGGCGGCGAGGCTGTAGAGCCCCACGTCGCCCGAGACTGCCACGGCGGCGCGCTCAATGCCTGCCTGGGCTTGGCCGGCCAACACCTCGGCGATGTCCGAGGGACTTACCAGGACCACTTGGCGGGCATCTGTCTCCAAGGCAAGCTCCTGCAAGACGCGGGCGGCCCCGATGACGAGCTGCGCCTCTGCGAGCGCTTGCATGCCGCCAAGGGTCATGCCTTCCCGACCCGCGGGTCCCGCGCCTACGATGTCGACCCTCATCCAAACCTCCTTGCCAGCTGTGCCTTGGCCTCCTCAAGCGTGAGGCCCTCTTCTTTCGTCGGCCGTCCAATGACGACAAGTGTGCACCTCGTCTCTCGTGCTGCCTGCACTTTCTCCCAAAAACCGCCCGTCGTGCCCGAGGCCTTTGTCACGAGGATGCGCGCGCCGCTGTGTCTGATGAGTGCCACGTTGTCTTCCAGGGAGAACGGTCCCATGGCACCCACGATGCGCTCGGCTGGAATGCCAGCCCGTCGCGCTGCCTGCATCGATGCCTCGTTGGGAAGGCAGCGCACCCAGATGCGCTCACGAAGGCCGGGTTGCGAGCAGTAGGCGGCGATGTCCTTCGTGCCCGTGGTGAGCAGGATGTCTCCGGGAAGGCCGGCCAGCAGTTCGGTGGCATGCGCCGGCGACTCCGCCCGAATCCAATCGCCAACGGGCTCCCCCTCGCGCACAACGCGCAGGTACTCGCATCCCTGCGCCAGGGCTGCCGCGCGGGCATTCGCGGTGACAACGCTTGCGTAGGGGTGCGTGCAGTCAGCCACCACATCAAACGCGCCTTGCGCCATGAGGTGTTCCATGCCCACCTCGTCCAGACGTTGCGCCAAGACCTGGGTATGGGGGAGCGCCCCTAGAAGGTGCGCCCCGAAGTCGGTCGCGCACGACACACACGTTTCCACGCCGTCTTGCGTGCTCAGCCATGATGCCAGCTCGCGGCCCTCTGTGGTTCCGGCGAACACGAGGACGCGGCATGCTTGAGAGCCGTCTGCCATCTACTGCCTCACCTGGTAGCCGCGCGGCGTCACCATGCGGCCGGCGATTTCGCGCGTTGTGGCGTTGCCCACGTAGACAACGCTCGTCATGTCGGCCGGGGCATCCGCGAGCTCGCCCAAGGTGAGCACGCGCGCGCTTTCGCCGGGTCTGCCCACGTTATGTGCGATGCCGCACACGCAGCTCGCCGGCAGCTCCTCAAGCAGGATCTGCGTCGCGTGTGCCAGGTGGTCGGGCCTGCCGTGGGAGCAGGGGTTGTAGAGGCAGATGACAAAGCCGGCACGCGCTGCCGCACGCAGCCTCGCCTCGATGGCATCCCAGGGTGTGAGCAGGTCGGAAAGCGACACGAGGCAGAAGTCGTGCATGAGGGGCGCGCCCAAAAGCGCCGCTCCTCCCGTGGCGGCGGTGACACCGGCCACGACCTCCACCTCGACTGCGTCTGCCAGGCCTATGTCCTGGGCGAGTTCGAGCACGAGGCCCGCCATGCCGTAGACGCCTGGATCGCCCGAGCACACAAGGGCCACGGTCGCCCCGCTTGCCGCACGCTCCAAGGCTGCTCGGCAGCGCTGAACCTCGCCGCGCATGCCGCTTACGAGCAGCTCTTTTTCGGGAAAGGCATCGCGCACAAGGCTGACGTAGGTCGTGTATCCGGCTATGACCTGGCTTTCTTCGAGCGCCGCGCGGGCACGCTGGGTGAGGTCGGCTCCCGCTCCGGGTCCCAGGCCCACAACGTAGAGCTTAGGCATGGTCGTTTCCTCCCTTCATATCAAAGCTGAGCGCCTTGGGCACAAGGCCCACGGCCACGGTCGTTCCCTGATGGGCCCGCTTGTCGAGGATGCGCGTGGCCCCGCAGCAGGCAAGGGCCCGCTCGCACACGTTGTCCACGCCCACGTGGGTCCGCACGAACTCCGAGGATGCGAAGTTGCCGCCTTGCGCGGCGAGTGCCTGGGCGCTAAAGGTGCGCAGGAGCCAGCCGTGCTTTGCGGCAAGCTCGACCACGGCGGGCTCTGCGGCCTTGAGGTCGATGGTCGCCAGGGTGGACACGGCTTCCGGCGCCAGGCCGAGGCTGGCCAGCGCCGTCTCGACGCTGTCTTGCAGGGTTGCCGGCTCGCAACCGCGCCTGCACCCGACGCCCACCATCGCGTTGCGCGTGATGAGATGCAGCGTGTCGGGGTCGTTTTCACAGGGCAGCTCGGGCCCGATGTGGACGTGCGCGTGAAGAACGTGAGATGCATCCGCTGAGTCGGGGGCGGCTCCTGCGGGGCAGGGCTTGCGGATGTCGCCAGCGCTGTCCGTGTCGCTTGCGCTGTCCGTGTCGCCTGCACACTTCTCGCGCACGAACCCCGCAGGAAGCTCGCCTGTCAGGGACACCTGCCGTCCCACGCGCACCCCGACGTACCCGCCCTCGAGCAGTGCGCCTGAAACATGCTTGATGAGCTGGGGATTTGCGATGACGAGGCCTTGTCGTGCCGCCCACTCGTCGATGGCGAGGGCGCCGCGCACGTCGGTGGCCGTGGTGACGACAGGCGTGGCCCCCACGATGCGCGCGATGCGGCGCGCAAGGTCGTTTGCGCCGCCCACATGGCCGCTGAGCAGCGATATCGCCCATTTGCCTGCCTCGTCCACGCATACGACAGCGGGGTCGTGCATCTTGCTGGTCACATATGGGGCTATGGCGCGCACGGCGATGCCGCACGCTCCCACGAAGACGATGCCGTCGCAGCCGTGCGCAAAAGCCTCGCCTGCCCATGCCCCGACACTGTCGAAGCCGGGTAGGCCCACTTCTTCGGAGATGCGGTGCGGCGCCCAGGCACGGGCGCCTTCCAGTTCGCTGACTATCTTTTGGGCCAGAACGCAGCCGCTTGTCGTGAACCCCGCGATGGCAATCTGGCTCATGCGCGCGCCTCGTCGTGCGGGTCGCGCAGGTCCTGCGTGCCTTGTATACCTTGCGTGTCATCCTGCGCCGCCGGGCCCGCATCCGCGCTGCCTGCCAGCGTTTTGTCTCCACCCGTTCCCACGCGGTAGCCGTGCGTAAAGCTCGGGTCGTAGAGCAGCGACCGCTCGGCGCGCGCCGCTTTAAGGCTGCCGGCAAGGGCGTCTCCCACGAGCACGATTGCCTGCCTGCTGAGTCCTGCCTTGCGGGCGGTCTCGGGCAGGCTCCCTACATCGCAGTGCACGATCTTCTGGTCCGGCCAGCTTGCACGATACACAAGGGCCGCCGGGGTCTGGGGCGACAGGCCTCCTGTAAGCAGCTCCTCACGGGCGCGTTCGAGCAGACCGCAGGAGAGAAAGAGCGCGATGGTGCAGCCATGGGCGGCAAACGTGCGCAGCTCCTCGCCGCTCGGCACCGGCGTGCGCCCCTCCACGCGTGTGAGCACGAGCGACTGGGACACGCTGGGCAGGGTGAACTCGCAGTTGAGGGCCGCTGCCGCGGCAAACACGCTCGACACGCCGGGTATCACCCGATAGGTCACGCCTGCCTCGTCGAGCAGGTCCATCTGCTCGCGGATGGCCCCGTACATGGCCGGGTCTCCCGTGTGCAGGCGCACGGTGCGCTTGCCTGCGCGGTCGCTTGCCACGAGCACGTCGACGACTTCCTCAAGCGTCATATGCGCCGAGTCGTGCACTTTCACCTCGGGACGGCAATACGACAGCATCTCGGGATCTACCAGCGAGCCTGCGTACACCACGACGTCTGCCTGCTGCAGGGCATGCATGCCGCGCACGGTTATGAGGTCGACGGCGCCCGGGCCCGCTCCCACAAAGTCGATCATATCCGGCCTTCCTTCCTTGCCGCTGTGCCGCGCACGCGGTGCCTGTCCAAGAGTTCCTGTGCCCCACCCGATCGTCCCAGCTCGCCCCATGTCTTCGAGAACACCACGACCTCGCAGCGCACGGGGTCTCCTCGCCGGCTCACGTGCCACGCAATTGCCTGCGTAAGGCCTCGCAACGTCGCGGCAAGCAGGCACTCTCGCTCATCTGAGACGGCCGTCTCGCCTGGGCCGTGCCCCGCGAGCACCTCAAGCGCCTCGTCGGTCGTGGCGCACTCCATAAGGCGGGCGATGTCGTCGCGCCCTGCACCTGCCAGGGCTGCATGTGCCGCGAACGCCTCGGCGCGCCCGTCGGCCACGCGCGAGTGGGTGTTCATGGCGCCCACTGCGACCTTGGCGAGCTTGCCCATGTGCCCCACGAGCACAAGCGTCTCAAAGCCGAGCACACCAGCGTAATCAAGCGCCTCGCCCAGGAAGTTCGAGCAGCTCACGATATGTGTGGGGTCGACGCCTTCCCTGTCTTGCGCCCAGTCCTGGCCGTAGTTTCCCGGCACGAGCACAAGGTCGCGCAGTCCCTGCGCACGTCTCATGCGCATCTCCAGGCGGATGGACTCGACGAGGGCCTCCTCGCTCATGGGCCGCACGATGCCCGACGTTCCCAGAATCGAAATGCCCCCTTCAATGCCCAGGCGCGGGTTGAAGGTCTTGCTTGCGATCTCTTCTCCGCCGGGCACCGACACCTCCACCGCAAAGCCTCCCTGCCAGCCATGCTCGCGGGCAACCCGTTCGAGCTCGGAGGCGATCATGGCGCGCGGCACCGAGTTGATGGCGGCGGCACCCACGGGTTGGTCGAGACCGGCGCGTGTCACGCGGCCCACGCCGGCACCACCCTCAATCGTTGTGCCCGGAGTGTCCGTGAGGCTCACGCGTACCATGACCAGCGCGTCGTCGGTGGCATCCGCGTCGTCGCCTGCGTCCTTGCGCACCCCGCAGCTTGCCCAGGGGGTGCCCTGTGCATCGGTGCCCCGATGCATCTCTTCGGGTTCCACTACCACGGCAACGCCCGCCGGGGTGTCGATACGCAGGGAGTGCGGGAAGCCTCCAGCTAGAAGCGCCTGCCCGCAGGCCTGGGCCGCCGCGGCCGCGCAGGTGCCCGTGGTGTAGCCGCAGCGCAGGCGCTTCTTGCCGACCTCGACATAGTGCTCGAGTGTCATGGCCTCACCGCCTCTGCCCGCGCCGCTGTGGCATCGCAGCAGATACATACTTCTCTGCCTGCATCTTCGTGTGCTTTTTGATTGCGCAACGCTTCCAAATACTGCGCTGCGCTCCCATAAACGGGAAGTCCCGCCGCGTGCGCGCACGCGAGCATTTCGCGCCGGCAGGCCTCCAGGGGACCAGCGTCCATCGAGCCCAGGCAATCCACAAGTGCCTCGCAACCCGCAAGCATCTCACGGGCCAGCGCCATCGTCCTCTCGCCGGGCAGAGTAAAGGCCGGCATGCTCACCACGTGGGCCGTGAGCCTATGTGCAAGCACACAATCCACGTCGTTTTCAGGCAGCGCGCCTGCGCAGAAGCCCACACCCTCGCGACGCAGCGCACGCATCGAGGCTGCCGCCGTGCCCGCGCCTCCAAGCACAAACACGCGGGCCACGCTTTCGAGTGGTGCGTCCTCTACACATTCCAGCGTCGCGCTCCAAGCCGCGCGCCCCAAGTCGAACACATGGGCCACCGTAGGCGCGTCAAGCACGTCTTCGGGGGTGCCTTGCGCATATATGCCGCCCTCGCACACGCAGGCCACCCGGTCGGCAACCTTCTGGGCCAAGGCGAGCTCGTGCAGCGACAGCAGGCAGGTCCACCCGCGCGTGCGCGCAAGGTCGCGC
This sequence comes from Coriobacteriaceae bacterium, assembly GCA_019420325.1. Lineage (GTDB taxonomy): Bacteria > Actinomycetota > Coriobacteriia > Coriobacteriales > UMGS124 > UMGS124. The sequence goes on from JAHZHK010000017.1 coordinate 36,774, forward strand.
ACACAGGCAAGCAGCTCCAGCTGATGGCGAATGTCGAGGTAGGAGGTGGGTTCGTCGAGCGCCATCACCGGTGCGTCCTGGGCGATGGCGCGGGCCAGTAGCACGCGCTGGCGTTGACCGTCGCTTATCTGCATGAAGTCGCGCTCGCGCAGCTCCCAAGCGCCTACGGCCTGCATGGCACCCCTCACCGCCTCGCGGTCGGCCTCGCGCAGTGTGCCCAGGGCGTTCGTGTAGGGGATGCGGCCCGTCTCCACCACGTCTAGGCAGCTCAGCATCTCGCAGGCCATGCGCCCGGTGAGCATCACCGAGAGGCTGCGGGCCAGTTCGTCCGCCTTGAAGGAGGTCGCGTCGCGTCCATCGAGCAACACGGT
>JAHZHK010000170.1 GCA_019420325.1 Coriobacteriaceae bacterium
CAGGAAGGGCGCGGCGCGCAGCAGGGGCTCTCTATGTCCTGCTCATATCGTCTGTGCCGCAGGTGGCGAGAGAAAAGTTCGCTGATTGTCACACATTTGTCACGAACGCAAAAAGCCAGGTTGGGCATAGTGCCGTGACAAGCGCGTTATATATAAAAGTCTCATATGATTTTGGGTTATGGCCTGACGTAGGCAAATGTTACCGTCTTTTCAAAAAACCAGGAAAAGGCATGTTTTTGTGTCCTTGTTCGCAATGGAGGCGGAGTCGGAGTTGGGCTATGCAGGGCAGGATCGAACCTTCAGGGCGGCCCAGCGCTCGCTTGTGCCTCGGCCGCAGCTCTTGGATGAGATAGACGAAGGATTGAACAGAGAGGGCATCGTCGTGCTGAGGGCCCCGTGGGGGTATGGAAAGACGACACTGTTGCGCGAGTACGTGTCTCGTGCCCTGCGGACGCATGCCTGTACGGTGGTGAACGTTGACTTTGCATCGCCTGAGGTGATGGCCTACATGGCAGGCAGTGACGGCGAACTGGAGAGGACTCTTGTGCACGGTGGATGCCGCGATGCAGGTGAGGGGCAGGGTGCGATCGATCGCGCCTGCGCACCCTCACGAGCTAAGGATGTTGCATGCGCCAAAAGTCGTCGCGGCAGCAAGCCGGCATCCACGCGGGTTCCCTCGCGCTATGCGCATCGCGCCTCGCGCGCCGTTTGGCTGCATCTTCGCGGGCTTGCGGTTCCATGGGCGCGTGCTGTCGACGCAGGTCAGAAGGATGCATACGAGCGCGAGGAAACAAGGCCGCTGCTGCTAATCGACAACCTTCCGCGCCTCGAGCGCGATCAAGTGACGGATCTTGCCCGCGCACTGCATTTTTGGGCAAGTCGGGGAGCGCACATCGTGATTGCCTGCGTGCCCAGCAGCGGACTTGACCCACGGGTCCTTCCCCATGCGCACTTTCTCGGCCCTGACATGCTCGGTGTGTCTGAGCAGGAAATGAGCATGTGGGCGCGCTGGCTGTCCGTTGCCCGCGACGTGGATGTCAAGGAGCTGACGAACGGTGTCCCTGCGCTGGTGGGGGCATGCGCGCGCATCCGCACGAGCGACGCGCGCTGTGATGCGGGCTTTCTGCATATGTGCGAGCATGTCATGAGCCATGTCCTTGTCGAGCCCCTTACGCACGGGGCAGACCTTGCGCGTCGGGCAATGATGGTGCTGGGCTGTGGAAGGCTGTCGGACGTGGCGACGGTCGGCGCGCTCTGCGAATCCCGCGAGCTCGAGGAGCTTGCGTTCAGCTTTCCCATGCTTGGCATTGACTCCATGCGGGGGACGTTCTGTTGCCCGCCCTTAGTCCCCGGAATGGGGTATTCGTGCGTGCGCATGTGCGTTGAGGACGACGAGAAGCTTGGAGGCAGATGCGTCGAGCTGTTGCTGCGCCGCGGTGAAGCGCAGCGTGCGGGGCTGATACTGGGCTTTTTGCCGCCACGGGAACGGGCGCGCTTGTTGGAGGCACATCCGGCGGAGTTTGCCGACGTGCTTGTGCCCGAAATGATAGGCGAGAGTGTTGAAGCAAGCAGGATGCGCGGGTTTCCCGTGGGCGCAGGGCATGAGCAGCTGCAGGCATTTGTGGACATATGCCGTGACAAGAGGCCCGGGGAGGAACCTTGCGGGTTTGCCGGCGACATTGCGGCCGTGCTGGGTTTTTGGCAGGGTTTTGCGGGGTTTGCGCCTTGGTGTGACGACGGCAGTGCGGCGGGCCTTGTCAACGAATTGGGGCAGGCCGGTCTCACTGCCGATATCGAACGGTACACGTGCGCACTTGCGAGGCTTGAGGGCCTCTTGGCTGCTCGGAAGCAGGACGGTTTGGGCGAGGCCGCCCTACGCTGCCATGCGGCTTTCTGCGGCATCCTTTGCGGGCAGGCGGGCCGGGCGCGCGCGTGGTTGGCCCCTTTCGCCGAACGCAAACGCGGGCTTCGATTCAATCCCAGCGTTCCGGGCGGTGTTGCCGATGCCCTGTTGGGGGCATGCGTGTCTCTGGCGGGCCATGCCGAGGAGCTGGCAAGTTCGAAAATTCCGACGGTTCCGACGCTTGATTCCGTGCGCGCCTCGAAACGTTACCTCGAGGATCGGCAGGTGGGCTTCGGCGTCTCGTTGTGCGCGTGCATAGAGGCGCTGTTGCTTGTGATGGGCGGGGACGAGGCGCGTGCAGACGCGTTGATAGACGTCCAGCTGCGGCGCTGGTCGCAGGCGGGGTGTTGTCTCGGACAGGCGATTGCGCGACTTGGCAAAGCCCACTGCGCTCTCGTGCAGAACCACCCGTTTCAAGCTCGCGAACATGCTGCTCTTGCTTTGGGCATCGCCCAGAAACTGCGCTATCCCCGTCTGGAGCGCCTCTCGCGTCTGTATCTCGTCGCGGCGTTGATTCGGCGTGGGGACAAGTATGAGATAGGTGAACACGAGCTTGTGGTGCGCGCCCAGGCTGACGCGAGGCGCGGTCACGAGGGGGCGAGCCTTCTGCTCGCCCGTGCGTTGATCGATGTGTCGCAGAAGGATCTCGCGGCCGCCCGCGAGGGGCTTGAGGCGCTTGCCGCCCTGGGGAATCCCATACAACTGCGCTTGGCCGCACTTGTCGGGCGCGCGCTGGGCTCTGACCGGGAGGCCTTCGTGGCATGCATGCCGCGCGAGCTCCTACGCGAATATGGGGCCGTGCGCGACGCCCGCCGTAGGCCTACGCGCTTGAGCGTTGACGACGATGCTTGCCTGTCTGCCGGATCTGCGGGTTTGATCAATCCTGACAGGGGCCTGTTTTTGCAGGTGTTCGGCATGATGGGAGGCACGTTGAACGGCAGGCGTCTGCAACAGTGCGACTGGGGCCGCACGAAGGGGATGTTCATTGCATGCCTTCTGGCCCTAAAACCCGACGGCAGAATTCTGCGAGATGAGCTGGCAGATGTCCTGTATTCCTCCGAGACGCATCAACAGCGCATGAGCGCCTTTAATACCACGCTCAGCTGCCTGCGCACGGCCCTGGGCCAGACGGGAGGAGGCCCCGAGTACATCATAGGCAGCATGGGCACTCTGGGGCTCAATTACTCGATTGTCGATACCGACGTTCGCCGGTTCGAGCAGGCAACGACGAGCCTTTTGGCGCAGCATGATGAGATGACGCTGCGCGAGCTCATCGACGAGTGCAACTCTCTCGTGTGCTTGTTCGGTTTGGGCCCCGACGAGCGACTCGCCGAGTTGGGGGAACCTGTTGCCCGGCGTGTCGAGCAGCTGTGTGACCGATTCGCCGACTGCATGCTCGTGGCGGTGGATGCGTGCTACGTCCGCGGGGAGTTCGACATGGCGCTTGGCTTTGCCCGACACGCCGACCTTGTGGCACCCGGTCGCGGCGACGTCGAGGCGGCGTACAACCAAACGCTGCAAGCCCGGGCTCGCAAGGGTGCGCCCGAATCGTCGTCGCCTTGCTGCACCCGCGCCTCTGTTGCGTCCGGGTCGTCGGTGCCCGCGAGGAAAGCGCCCGTGCAGCCTGTCACCGCGTGCGCCTTGCAGGGGCCAACCGGTTCAGGTTGGCAGTCATAACGCATCGTTTGGGCTCGCGCGTGTTTGTTGCGAGGTTTATGCGTCTTTACCTGTGCTCTTCCTGAAACATGCCCGTGTGAAAGGGGATAAAGCGAGCTATGTGCTACATTGCATCTTTGCGAGACTGCACATTGTTGGCAGTTTTGTCAGCTGTTGACCGACCAGACCGCAGGGCCGGCCCCTGGAAAGGGACCGGCTCCAGACACGAATAAGGGATGTTATGGCTGGTTTTCTTTCTAAGCTTCTCAACATGGGCGCGGACAAGGAGCTCAAGCGTTTCGAGAAGATTTGCGCTCACATCAACGAGATTGAGCCTAACTACGTCAAGATGAGCGACGCCGAGCTCGCCGCGTGCACGCCCGCCTTCCGCGAGCGACTCGAGCACGGCGAGACGCTCGACGACCTGCTGCCCGATGCGTTCGCCGCCATGCGCGAGGCCTCCAAGCGCGTGCTGGGCATGCGCCACTTCGACGTGCAGATCATCGGCGGTATCGCCCTGCACAACGGCATGATCGCCGAGATGAAGACCGGCGAAGGCAAGACGCTTGTCGCCAACCTCGCCGGCTACCTCAACGCCCTTGCCGGCAAGGGCGTGCACGTCGTCACGGTCAACGACTACCTGGCCCGCCGCGATGGCGAGCAGATGGGCCGCGTCTACAGCTTCCTCGGCATGAACGTGGGCCTGTTGCAGAACAGCATGCGTCCGGCCGCGAAGCGCGAGGCCTACAAGGCCGACGTCACCTACGGCACGAACACCGAGTTCGGCTTCGACTACCTGCGCGACAACATGGTCTCCCGTGCCGAGGACCGCGTGCAGCGCCCGCACTTCTTCGCCATCGTCGACGAGGTCGACTCCATCCTCATCGACGAGGCGCGTACCCCGCTTATCATCTCCGGCGCCGGCACCCGTTCCACCGAGACCTACGCTAAGTTCGCCCGCGCCGTCAAGCACCTGCGTCCCGAGGTCGATTTCGAGCTGGATGAGGCCAAGCACACCATTGCGGCCACCGAGCAGGGCCTGCGCAAGGTCGAGCAGCTCGTGGGTATCGACAACATCTACAGCGACATGTCGGGCCAGCTTGTGAACCACCTGCAGCAGGCGCTCAAGGCCCAGTTTATGTTCCACCGCGACAAGGACTACGTGGTGGACGGTGACGAGGTCAAGATCGTCGACGAGTTCACGGGTCGTATCATGGACGGCCGCCGTTGGTCCGAGGGCCTGCACCAGGCCATCGAGGCCAAAGAGGGCGTGCTTGTGCGTGAGGAGAATCAGACTCTGGCCACCATCACGCTGCAGAACTACTTCCGTCTCTACG